>NZ_JBLKCZ010000023.1:0-67868 GCF_047530595.1 Enterobacter sp. 01-M-02-SI-ECC
CCGGCTCCATCGTCTGCTGGATAATGGCGATCTTCTCCTGAGGAGTTTTACGTTTACGGACTTCTTGCCCTAACAGGATCCCGGTCATCTCAAAATTGGTGTTAGTGTTAGACATATATTCAAGCCTATCTCTTATCTGGAGATACAGCTACTGTCTGGTGTTTCAGGGGGCTACATCACAAAGTACCACTTTCTTACCGTCTGCATCATAGATCGCGTTAAAATAATCACTCTCAAATTCATAGACATTGACGGGTTGATAACCGTCTCCGGGCTCCTGCCTTGTGACTTCATTAAAATTTGGTAGGCCATCATCATCCAGCAAATCCGGCGTCAGATAAACTTTATCATTCCGACTGACCATTGCCATGTGACATGCCCATTGATCATTCAGCATTGTCGGGAATTCCTTTAAATCACCGGCATGCCAGTTAACAATCTCTTCTGGCCGTTTGACAACAAACCGCTCCAGTTTCTTTGCCTTTCCTTCAAGCAACACAAACCTCAGACCTGAGTTTTTCTCTGCCATCGACAGGACCCTTGCTCGCGCTTTATCCGGGCATTCATACCAACTGGTATACAACTCCAGCAACAGCTCCCGTGTGTCATCATCCCCTGCCCGGGCATACATCCATTGCTCCGTTGAGCATGTCCCTAATGCAATTAGCTGTAATGAGTTTCGTGACTTAATCAAGCCAACCGGGAGGAACATATCCGGGGTTGTTACGTATTCCGCGCCAGAGTTGGAGTTGCATGCAATATAAGCATCTCCCCACATCTCAAAAAGATCGCTATATTCCTCATGTCCCGACTTGCCCATGGCCCCTTTCAGTAATTCCGCACCTTTTTCGCACATTTCAAATAGCTTTTGTTTTTCGGCCCACGAACTGAATACCGGTTTCATGGAGTACCATTTCCTAGACTGCTCCTCATCTTCCCAAAGGGTAATTTCGGATGCCGAACGCTCCGGCATAGAGACCCAGGATCTGCTGGTTTCCCGAATGTTTCGTTTTCCGGTTGCATAGACAACACGATGGACCCACGCATGAGCTTCAAGTCTGTTATCACACTCATAGGGTTTAGGCGCGATAAACGCGACGTAATTCCCTGACGAGTTGACCCCGGCCCGAAGCAGTTGCGATCCGGACGCAGTTACCTGCTCCTGAATGACCGATGCCATTTCGCTTGCACCCTGAGTGAGCCTGTAAAGTTGATTCAGCAGGGCCTGGCGCCCTTTTTCGAAACGCATTCCATCATCAAGCGAAACGCCACGGTTACCGGTCTTCCATGAAGCAATGCACTGATGAATCAGTTCATGAATGTTCACCGGCAGGCGCAACCCCGAATCCTGCATTGCAGTCAGCAGATATTGCCGGTGCGGCAATTCTCTTTCACGTTCCTGCTCCAGGAATTTGATTGCGGCCTTAAAAAATCGAATGTAAAAAAGGTGGTTACTCCGGAATTTGCGCTGCTGGATAAAACGGTTCAGTTCCTCCGGGCCCACTGCATCCAGGCACAGATATGCAAGCTCTGCTTCTCCCCGGCGCCACGGCCTGTAGCCAGAAACGTTTACCTTACAGTTAAACATCTTATCTGTTCTGTAGCGCTTCACCGCCACATCAACTGCCAGACTATCTCCCTGACGATACACAACCGCAGCAGAGACATTATTCTCTGGTTCAGCGATGAAGGAGTACCCTGAATAGCTGCTGTCCTCTTTGACGGCACCAGGTGCTGTTCTGGGGGTCATAAGCTCACGCCAGTTGCAGAGCAGCCGCGAGCCCGGTTGCATATAGGAGTTTTTTTCACTAATAAATTCATCGAGCGTCTGCGAGTCTGGTGATGCCAGCAGCCCTGTGCCGTCTTCATCGTGCAGAAAATGGAAGTACCGCTCCTGGAAGCTCAGATTCAGGAAATTAGCCTTTTCATGCTTGGGATAGAACTGACCAAAGAGAGCCAGCCGCTGGTCAAGACCAAACAGCATGATAAGCAGACGTCGGTAATGCAGAGCCATCAGGTCATGGGATTTGAGACGATCGGTATAGGCCACATCTTCAAATTTGATGGTGGTACCGTCAAACCCACGAAAGTGGCCCTGCTGCTCATCTTCAGACGGAAATAACCGTGATGCTCCAAGATGGCTTTCCACCGGGGAATAGATTTGTTTGATGTTTTGCCCGTTGCGGACCATCAGAAACACGATGCTGTTCTTTTCATTGTATTCTGAATTCGCCCAGGTATCACCATAGTCAATAAATCTGCGGGTGGTTACCATGACGAGTACACATCGCTCAGTCGGAAAAATTTGCTCCACCAGCCCAGGGTTATCTTTTAGCGCCTTGTGGAATGCGGAAAGACTCCTGAAATCAAAGTGTTCGTCGATGTCACACCAGGCTGAAAGTTCCTCATCCACTACGAGCTTCTTCTGACACAGCGTCAGCGGAATGCTGCTGTCAGCTGGCTCGCCTTCAGCAATATCGACTACCGTCACGTTTTTGCCGACGAATAATTCCAGCGTGAGAACACCGGCCTGAATTTTGTTAGCCTGCTCAATGCCCTCCTGCGTTCCGGCCAACTTGGCAGCGGCCAGCTCCGCATAATACGGATGCATTTTCTCCAGCGCCCGGGTAATAGCACCGGTACGCGACGTAATAATGTTAGCTACGGCACCGGCAATCTTCCCTTCCCGTTCCGCGACTTTCGCCATCAGAGAAACCTGAGCTTCGGAAATTCCCTGAGAAAGGGCATTCTGCACCGTACCCAGCGCCATGGTAACTGCGGCATCTTCTGCATTTCTGACGACCGGAAGCATTCTGTCGTCTGACTCGCCCCCCCTTTTACTGGCCTCTTCGTCTTCGATCCTTTTCATAGCCAGTTCCCGGAGATCTGAGGGATTTTTCAGTGTTTCGGTGAGACGCATTTGCAGGTCAGCAACCTCGTCCTGAATGCCTTTGAGCTCTGACTGACGGATCGATTCATGGTCGGGCTGATATTCAAACAAGGCGAGAAAATCGGCCGTCAGAAACCGATGTTCATTCAGTTTCTTGTCTTTCGTTGATTTTGAGCCGTTCTCAGCAACGACTTCAACGTTTACCCATTCCCCGTAGTGCCGAGGGTGGGCACGAAGGATGACGGTATGCAGATTGTCATCCACGTACCGCAACGAGTTGATGAGGAGTGTATCCCCGGCCGCAATCGCCTCTGCCGGAATATCGACGAGGGCGGACCAGTATTGCCCCGCCAGCAGAGAATGAAAACGTTCAAGGCGATCAATGTTAGTTTTGCTGACCAGGCCACCCATTCACTATACCCTCCGAATTTGTTTGTTATAAGCATCATACCAGATTGGATTGTCAGCCAAATAACCTGAAGTACGGGAAGAGGTAAAATAATTAAAATTGAGCCTGTCCAATTTATCAGTTTTGAACATGTGGATTAAACCTTCGTTAATTAAATCATCGGGGAATGACTTCATATATTACATAGGAAGGAGTTGAATAGCCCATTAAGTCATATATTTTAGAGACAGAAGCTTAACGGGCGAAATGTTTTTTTACAGTCAACCAACGTCAGATCATTTTTTGGACTGAACGATTTCCCAGTATCTCTCGTTAACACTGGTTTCACAGCGAGAAGGTATGTCAGACGGGGATCTTGATCGAGTAACAAATGCCTCGATTACATTTTTCCCTTCATCTGACACTTCGGCATCAGGTAATCTTCTAAGAGTCTCGTTTAGTATCTTAGTAGCCCCATCTCTCATCTTAACTGGATTAGTTTCTCCGAGAAGTTCACCACACATTTTTGAAACAGCTGTTGCGTGCCCAAAGACAGGTACTGGATCACTTTTTTTATTCTGTGTTTCGCTGGCATGAACAGAAAATACCAGTGAAAATATTCCTGCCAATACGATGCATTTAATTTTCATTTGTTTCTCCATGACTATCACCAAGTTAAAAACATAATTTTTATACCACAATATTTTCTCAACCATAAACAGCTATTTCTGGTTGTGGATCATAATTATTTCATCCCGGCGTTAAACTGACGCCGGGAACAGAATCCGGCCGGAATTTTCAAGGCATAGATAAATTGTTATCACGCCAATATTGATGCATGCCTGCAACCCATTGTTTCGAGATTGCCGACATCGTCTCTGCCAGGACACGCATACATTCAGGTGTGAATAACCGGACTGGCTCCCCCAAATCGTCACTCACAGTGATGATGTGCTCCAGGATGTTCCCGTGACATAAATTGTGACGAACCCTCACGATTTCCGCATAGGGCCTTTTCGGGGCACCTTCAGCAATCTTGGTCAGCAGATCCTGCTCCTCGGGAAACGCCAGCAGCGTCACCGGCATACCAGCCATGTGCGCCCTTCTCATTAGGGCATTACTGAGTGTGGCCATATCACTTAAATCCACCAGCGTTGCGGCTGGCTGCGAATGCGCCTGTGACTCCATCAGTTCAAGCGTCACCCTCAGTGAGGTTTCAATCCCGTTCAGGAAAGTTGTACAGGCAGCCAACCACAATTCAGCGTGAGTTGCCCGGGTAGCCTGGTCAAAAAAACAATCAATAACGGCTGTCGTGCTGTACGGCCAGTATGCTTCCAGGTCCCGTAACTGTGCCATGTGCTTCTCTAACGCCTCTGCAACCTCTACATCTACATCTACCGGATCGAAATCGTCGGTATCGATAGTCATAGGTAAATCCTGTTGTCAGTATCGTGAATGAAAATCCGCTGAACCATATCATACCCTTACATAAAATATGGCTTAGCGCCATTATATCTTTCCTAAATGCAGCGCCAGAGAGAACAGTTGCTAAACGCCAAATGAATCAGAACAACTGTTCCACGAACAGCCAGGTTGTGGGCCACAATTAGTTGACCACGGCATGGATAACAAGATGCAGTGTAAGACTGCGAGATCTTCATGGTCCAATCCAATTCTGACATGCTTTGAGTCACCCTCGTCAGATGATAAAATATGGAAAATTTATCTAATTCAAAAAGGGCTGCTTGTGGATAATTCATTTCGTGCAGAAATAAAGGTTCTTTCCGTTTTCGACTTTGATGGAACTCTTACCCGACATGACAGCTTTATCCCCTTTTTGCGCTTTGCCTTCGGTAACAGTGTCTTCACCCGCCGGTTGGTTAAACTCGCTCTTCCTACCCTGCGGTGTTTGAGTCGCAAACTAACTCGTGATGAACTCAAAGAAATTTTAATATCAACGTTTCTCACTGGTATCGAGGAAAAGTGGGTCAAGGAGAAAGCTGAAGCCTATTGCAACCTTTATTGGGGGCGTCTGATGAGAGCATCAGGCCTATTGGCCGTGGCAACGGAAGTTTCTAACAATGTTGAGGTGACACTCTGCTCAGCCTCACCGAGGCTTGTACTTGCTCCGTTTGCTGAACGACTGGGGATCAAGCTCATCGGTACAGAGCTGGAAAGCGTTAATGGTATCCTGACCGGGCGCATTACAGGGCACAATTGTCGTTGCATACAGAAAATTAACCGGCTGGAGTCTATTTACGGACCATTAGATCAGTATCATCTTCGAGCCTGGGGGGACACTCGGGGCGATTATGAATTGCTGGCAGCCGCCAAAGATGCCCACTGGCGGCACTTCCATCCTCGTTGGGACAGAAAAAAAGCTTTTATACACCGCTTAAAAAAGGAGTCGTTCAGGGTCTAAAATCGCACAACATGAACGTTTTAAATAATATACCGGGGCTAGCTTTCACAGTTGTCCATGACCAGTGTTTGGCCGTTGATACCTTTAAGACCCAGCTGGCTGGGTCTCTCGCCAGAGCCCTCTAATTAAGCTTTATCAGGAAGCAAGCTAAAGGATATTTAACCTTTTTGTTTCATCTATCCACGGTCTAAATTCTTCCAGTAAGTTATCGTATAATTTTTCATCGCTGATAGAGCCGAAGTCATCCATTGCAAAGAAATGGGTGTTATCAACGCGGCGGTCTGTAAAATCATCCAGGTTTTTCAGGATTCCGTAGCTAGATCCACCGAGGCCGACAAATTTCCAGAAGATCGGGAAGTTGGCTGAGCGCCGGATAGCATTCTTAATTGCTCCGGTCTTGCTTATCCCGCCATCGGTAATAAACACTATGTAAACCGGGATTTTTGAGTCTTTGAAGTAGTCGACAATTTCTTCCATTACCGGTGGTTCATTGTTAGTCCCACCAAGCCCCGGCAAATTTTCCCAGGCTGAACGCTTTCCGGATCCACGAATGGTCTGAATGTAATCGTCAAGGTTATCCAGAGTGACATTTGGATACTTCTTATGCTTCTCTCCAAAGCCCCAGACATCCATTTCGCCATCGTCATCGAACTGGGCGGCAAGGACGGCGATGCGATCCAGCACGGACTGAACGTTACCCTTACTGAACTGGCCACTCATTGAGCCGGACGCGTCAAGAACAAACGCAACTGCTGCCTCCAGGGTTTCCAGTTTATTTTTAGTGAGGCTGACTGAGGCCTTTTTAGCGAGACTTATAAGTCGCGGAGATTTTGTTTCGAGCTTCTTTTCCAGACTGATACGAGCAGGTTGTGCTGGCTGCGGAGCTGTCTGTGCAACATCAACACCATAACTCATCGCCAGGGGCTCAAGCCCACCGTTGAAACCGAGGCCAAGCGCCCGTAGCTTCCAACTGCCGTTATGGCGATACACCTCCGCCACGATAATAGCTTTCTCGCTGCGCCCTGCTGTTTCGGGATCAAACGATGCAATACCGGAGGCCTGCAAATTCAGATTCTGCAAGCCTGTAATAGTATCGCTTCCGTCTATCACGAGGGTTATGGCGATTTTCTGAACAGCCGAGGAAACGCGGTTAAGATCAATATGTACGCTTGATTGCTGCGTCCCTGCCGTCAGTTTTAAAGCCCCCTCCGGTGAACTCAGGTTATTGAAAAAGATGAAATCGTTATCACCGCTCACCTTACCTTGTGCGTTGAGCATGAAAACGCAGGTGTCGGGTTCGCCGTTAAAACCGGGACGTACCGGGTATCGCAAATTAAGAGTGACTGATGATGAAGATAGAAGGATATTTTGACCTGACTGTAATTGCATGACTCTGTTCCTTGTTTAGTAACCGTAGTCTCTGCCACCCTTTACCCGGGTTCTGGCCTGAAGTGCTGAAATACACTCATCGCGCTTTTGCTTGTTCGAAAAGTTGATGCGTCGGGATCCGAAATCACCATGGATATAGAAGTTGACACCTTTCTCGCGTGTGATATTCGATATTTTTCGAATCTCAATGCTGTCTTGCTCACCCATCCTGCTCAGAAACTTGAGACGAAGCCAGTCACCCAATCCCATATTGCCTAAATCTGCTGGAAGAATTATCGTTCTGTCATTGTCGTTAAAAATTATACCGAAATATTCTATGGCGATGCGTTCCGCCATTTTTTTCATTGGCCAGATCATTACAAGTGGATAGAGAACGAACATAACTCTTGCTATATAATGTGATATTTCTGGCGATACAAATTTGACGGGAAGCGCACTGAGTTGCAGAACGAGCACTGCTGAAACCACAATAACTGCGATAGAGGCACTTAACGTTTTAAAAATGACGCCAATATCATATACACGTTGAATGTTGGGGATAGCTGAATATTTTCTTTTTAGCTTTCGGTAGAAAAACATCCCGAATATCAGAAACGGCAGGAACACAAAAAAAGCCACAATAAAAAGTAGTATTACTGCTGAACCATCATCTTTTTTCTTTGCCATGTGCTAACACCTATAAAAAACCCCGGTGACAGCACCGGGGTTGAGTTTATTTTTATTATTAAATATTCACGCCGTGCTGGGTTGCCAGTGCAGATAACCCGCCAGCAAAGCCCTGGCCGACAGCTTTAAACTTCCATTCAGCGCCATGGCGGTACAGTTCGCCAAAGACCATTGCAGTTTCGGTTGAGGCGTCTTCAGACAGATCGAAACGAGCAATTTCCGCGCCGTTGTCGTTGTTGTACACGCGCATGAAGCTGTTGCTCACCATGCCGAAGTTTTGTTTACGCGCTTCTGCATCATAGATGGTAACGGCAAACACCAGTTTTTTGATGTCTGCTGAGACTTTGGTCAGATCGATTTTGACCTGCTCATCGTCGCCGTCGCCTTCACCGGTACGGTTGTCACCCTGGTGCTCTACCGCGCCATCAGGACTGGTTTTGTTATTGAAGAAAATGAAATGGGCATCTGACAGCACTTTACCGTCTTCGCCTACTGCAAATACGGAAGCGTCCAGGTCAAAACCCTGACCGTCGGTTACACGGGCATCCCAGCCCAGGCCAACCATAGCGACATTCATGGTTGGTGCTTCTTTGGTCAGAGATACGTTGCCGCCTTTTACGAGAGAAACTGCCATTTTAAGCTCCTGCAAACAGTTGAATTAGGGCTGAATAAACAGCCCCGGATAAGAAAAGTAACTTTTCGATCAGGACGCGTTAATACCGTACTGAGCACATACAGATGCCAGACCACCAGCATAACCCTGGCCTACTGCGCGGAATTTCCACTCACCATTGTGACGATACAGCTCGCCAAACAGCATGGCGGTTTCAGTGGACGCATCTTCGGTCAGATCGTAGCGAGCAACTTCAGTCTGGTTATCGTCATTTACCAGGCGAATAAACGCACCGGATACCTGACCAAAGCTCTGGCGACGAGCCTGAGCATCGTGGATAGTCACAACGAAAATGATCTTGTCAACTTCAGACGGGACGGCGTCCAGTTTAATTTTCAGCGATTCATCATCACCATCGCCCTCACCGGTGCGATTATCGCCGGTGTGCGTTACGGAACCGTCCGATGACGTCAGGTTGTTATAGAAGATGAAATCTGAATCGCCGCGCACTTTGCCATTTGCGGCCAGCAGGAAAGCTGAAGCATCCAGGTCAAAGTCCTGACCGTCTGTTGAACGCGCATCCCAGCCAAGGCCCACCAGGACGTTTTTCATTGACGGAGCTGCTTTACTCAGGGAGACGTTCCCGCCTTTGGAAAGAGAAACACTCATAAAATAACCTCTTCGATTAGTAATTGTTCAGGTTAACACTTCAGGGGATCAGCTCCCCTTTTCCTCAGATTCAGGTTTGCCCGGGAACATGACGCTTGCGAGAATGCCCAGCGCCAGAACACCCAGTACAACATACAGGCTGGTTGTGGCCGCGATGCTGTAACCATGATGCCAAATGTGATCGGTCGCATTCAGGCCCAGTTTTGCCGCGATGAAGAACAGCAGCACGATAACGGCCTTCTCCAGATGAACCAGGTACTGTTTCAGTGCTTCAAGGACAAAGTACAGAGTACGCAGGCCCAGGATAGCAAACATCATGGCACTA
The DNA here is from genome assembly GCF_047530595.1 of Enterobacter sp. 01-M-02-SI-ECC. Lineage (NCBI taxonomy): Bacteria > Pseudomonadati > Pseudomonadota > Gammaproteobacteria > Enterobacterales > Enterobacteriaceae > Enterobacter > Enterobacter sp. 01-M-02-SI-ECC. Next base: position 9,363 of record NZ_JBLKCZ010000023.1, read on the forward strand.
TAGACGATAAGCGGTTCACGACTGACGGCAATGATTGCCGGTACCGAGTCAAACGCAAACATAACATCCGATAGTTCAACCACGGCCACACACAGGAACAGAGGGGTCGCATACAGCGCCGCCTTTTTACCACGGCCAATGGTGACATCGCTGTTTTCTGGTTTCGCCAGTTCGGCATCCACTTCCTTCTGGTTAAGCAGGAAAGCATGACCTCTGAGCTTCGGCCAGATAGGGAAGAAGCGTTTAACCATGCGGTAAGCCAGATGCTGGGAATAATCCTCAATTTCATCATCGTCATCACCGCTTTTAAGCATCATGACCGCCGTCCAGGCGACGATGATAGCGAAGACAACTTCAACATACGGCCCCAGACTCAGCAGGCTCGTACCGATGGCGACAAAGATGCCCCTGAAGACGATGGCACCAATGATCCCCCAGTAGAGAACACGGTGGCGGTAACGATCAGGAACGGCGAACCAGGAGAAGATGGCCATCATGACAAACAGGTTGTCGACCGACAGCACTTTCTCCAGCGCATAACCCGTTACAAACAGGCTGGCAACCTCAGCACCGTGGTGGATGTAGAGGAAACCGGCAAATGCCATCGCAACCACAACCCAGAATACGGACCAGAGCGCCGCACTCTTCAGGGAAATGGGCTTGTCATCACGGTGCATAAACAGGTCAATAAAGATGGCACCGACTGAAAGCGCAATGAAAACAATGACCGTTTCAGTCGGGAAGCCGATGTGTGTGGAAACCATATTTTACCCTTAGGGATGTGGATCAGAGGCCAAATTCAGCCGGGTCGAAGCCCAACGCGATAGCGATCTCGCGGGAGGCCAGTTTCTCGTCCTGATCGAAGTTACCGTCACTTTTCGCAACGGCAATACCAACACGTAAGGCCAGCTGAGCGGCCTCAGGCTGATCTTTCAGCGCCAGGATGTATTTCATGGTTTCGCCCTTGCCGATTTCAACATCGAAATCGAAGCTTGAAACCAGTTTATTGAAGAACTCGATCACCTCATTGGTATCGAAGACCTTCAGCTCTTCTGAAGACCGAAGAAAGCCCATCATTTTCTGCTTTTCTTCCGAACTCACGCCGTCACTCGATACGGCAATACGGGCACATACAGCAACGGTGCCGTGCATAAATTTTTTGTTTTTGAAACGACCAACCTGGCGGGTCAGTTCGTCCCGGCCAGAGTTTATGGCACCTTTTACCTTGTCGAAAAAGCTCATACCTGTTTCCTTTGTTGCTGTGTTATTTAGAACCGGCGCTCCAGCGAAATCCCCAGCCAAATGCCCGGTCCATTTCGTCCTGGCCTTTGAAGTACTGGTTGATACGCTCGACTTTAATCGCGCCGTTTTCATTTACGAGTCTGGCAATGGCGCACAATGTGCGACGGTTTTCACCTTCGGTGAGGCGGGTCTCAATGGGAGGCTGATCCGGCACATGAATGGTGACCACACCATCAGTCTTGTCCCAGCTGGGAATACCTTCATAAATAAAGGCGTAAATCAGCACTTCACGGATATGCTTCCATTCCCGGCCATTGATATGCAGCCACTCGCCGTCTGATACATCACCCGTCCGGTCATCGCCCTTGAGCTGAACATAAGGCTCATCGCGATAATTACCGAATGCATTACCCAGCGCCTGAATGACCGATTTATACCCGTCCTGAAGCTCAACAAATGCCCCAAGATCCAGGTCGATTCCTTTGGAGCCGAACATGCCTGCGAAACCCGATTTGCCGCTGCCCCGGTGCCAGTTCAGGTTGATCCGGATTTCACCGAAGTTATCCCGTTTGGTCAGGCTGATTGCTGGCTTCTCTTTTGTCAGAGATACCTTACTCAGGCTGATTTTTGTCTCAGCTGGCGGAGGGGTTGCAACCGGAGGGGTCGGGGCGGCGGGAGCAGGTTCGTCGGCAATATTTACGCCGAAATGCTCTGCCAGCGGTTTAAGACCACCGTTGAACCCCTGTGCAACGAAGCGGAATTTCCAGTCATTATTACGACGGTAAAACTCACCCAGAATTAAGGCTGCTTCCTGACGGCCGCTCAGTTCGACAATGCCGCTAACCAGGCCGGTAGCCCCCTGCTCCACGTCGATGGAAAGATTACGAAGACCGGACACCGTCTGCCCACCGTCACAGGTCACTGTGAACGCAATTTTCTGGACATCAGATTTCAGCCGGTTGAGCGCGACAGTAAAAGTTGAGTACTGGCCTTCACTGACCAGGCTGACGGTACCATCATCGTTGCGTGGCTGACCATAGAACACCATGTCCGCATCACCCTGCACCTTCCCGTCGGCATACAGGCGAAACGCCGAAGCATCCACCTGACCGCCCGAGGTGATCCGGACCCGCAACTCCTGGGCTGGAACGGGGGCATTGCCCCCCGGCGTCAGGTTCATTAGCGAATAACCGCTGAAACGATATCGGAGTGCATATCGTCAATTGTGCGGCCGCGACAGGCATGGCCAAGGGCGGTAAAGTCCCAGTTGCCGTTATTACGACGCAGCGAAGAAATAACGATCCCGGTATGTGAGCCCTGCTCAGTCAGCTTGTAGCGAGCCAGCTCTTTGCCGGTTTGATCGACCACGCGGCAGAATGCGTTTTCGACGTCATTGAACGACTGACCACGGAAGCTGTTAACCGTAAACGCCAGGTATTCAACGTTTGCAGGCAGACGGGAGAGGTTGACCTTAATCACTTCATCGTCGCCGTCACCCTCACCGGTCAGGTTATCGCCACTGTGCACAACAGCTTTGCAGGTGGATTCCAGTTTGCGGAACCAGATGGTGTCAATTGTTTTACCAGTGCTGTCCATTAATACGCAGCCAGCATCGAGATCGATTGAGTCGTTGCCACCTAACAGTCCGCCAAGAAAACCTTTTTTCTTAATCGGATCCCAACCGAGGCCGAATTGAAGCTGGCTTAATGCTGAAGATTCTTTGCTGAGTGATACCGTCTGGTTCTTACTTAATGAAACCATGTTTTATTCCTTAAAATGGTAATGACCGAGACAATCAAAGGGTTGTTTATTAACTGACGAAGAAAATCATATCATGATGAAGTTCTCTGACAAGGGAAATTTTGGTAGTTTTCTGTAAAAACACAAAATGAAATCCTTTTTAGGATGTCCTTATCTCTAGACTTGTATTAAATATCAATACTTTAACAGGGAACACAAAAACACTGGCACACTCCATAACCTCAGGAGTTATTAATCATATTATGATTGACATGTTGCGTAGACACTCATAGACTCACTTCTCAATCATAAATTTGCATGGCGTTCCGGATAATTAAAAAAAATGAACAAAAAAATTTGGTTTATGGAAGGTTTGTCCTCCCAGCGAGATATTATTCAGGGGGTAAAATCATTTGCACAAAAAAATAATTTTGCCATTACCGTTTTTGCCTCCCACCGTAACGAAAGAAATGAAATCCTTTCCGTTGCCGATTATTCTTTGACTGAACCTGAAGATCCTCAAAAACGTCTCCAGTTTATTCAGGAAACCATTCAGACCTACGGCATCCACCATATTCATACTGGCCGTAACAGCCAGTGGTTTGAAGAACACCGTTCAGCCATTGAATCGACCGGTGCCACCCTTACTACCGGTGCAACGGGCGTCGACTGGTTAACTCTGGCTGACGAAAAAGTTACTTTTGCTCAGTTTATGGAGCAAAAGGGTCTCCCGGTCGTACCATCCTGGCGGGTGAATACGCTGGCAGAATTAAAGACACACCTCGCGGCCCCGCCGTTCACTGACAGCCCGGTATGCGTGAAGCCGGTGACGGGTATCTATGGCATGGGATTCTGGCGCTTTGATGACAGTGCTTCGCCTATGGCCGTCTTTAATCATCCCGAACATCGTCTGGTCAGTCCGCAACAGTATATTGCAGCAGCATCAGCTGCTGAGTCGTTTAAACCCCTTGTTTTGATGCCGTACCTGCCAGGCCCGGAATTTTCCGTCGATATCCTCGCGGATAAGGGCGAAATACTCGCAGCCGTGGGACGCCGTAAGGAAGGGGCTATCCAGTATCTGGTAAACGAAGGAAGCGCCTGGGAACTGGCGTGTGACTGCGCCCGTGTTATGAAGGCCGACGGGCTGGTGAATGTTCAGACGCGAAACGATGTGAATGGCAACCCGGTGCTGCTTGAAACCAACATGCGTCCGTCAGGGGGGGTGGGTTATACCCTTCACAGCGGGGTGAACCTTCCTGGGTTATTTGCTGCCTTTAAGCTCGGTCTGATGTCTGAAGATATGGTGCGCCAGAGCGCTAAAAACACCTTTTCTCCGGTTGCGGTGAGATCCATTACGGATGTAATTGCATACCCGGAATCACTCTCTAACCTTCTGAATTAAGGCGTATTTATGTCTGACATCCTCGAAGATATGATTTATCGCCGTACCCTCTCATGCGGTACGATTCAGGTAACCCGCGACCAGGGTGAAGTTTCGCTCGATGACCTGTTTGATATCGCTGAAAGACGTAACCCGAAACGCGCCTTTCTGTTTGTCAGCAAAGTACTCGGCAGACACATTCCCGTGCCACCCTCAGTCATGCGGCAGGCCTATAGACAGCTTGCCAGCCAGTTCCCCGCAACGCTGACAGGGCCCGTACTCTTTATCGGTATGGCTGAAACCGCCGTTGGGCTTGGGGCCGGTGTGTTTGATGAAGTGCGCCACCAGCATCGTGAATCTGTATATCTGACCTCTACCCGTCACCCGGTTGATGGCACGTTGCTTTGCGAGTTCAAGGAAGAACACAGCCACGCCACTGATCATCTGATCTATCTGCCAGATGATGAAGAGAAAAGACGTCGTGTTACCAACGCGCGAACGCTGGTTTTGATTGATGACGAGGCAACCACCGGTAATACCTTTATTAACCTGCTTTCTGCCCTGCGTAATACCGGCAAGCTTCAACATATTGAACAGGTTATCGCCGTTACGCTTACCGACTGGAGTGGCAAAGCCTTGTCCGAGCGCAGCACCTTACCCGTCACTTCTGTTTCTCTTGTAAGCGGTCAGTGGGGATGGACCACATTACCAGATGCACCGGTCCCGGACATGCCGAAAGTCAACGTAACTTCACGCGGAGAATGGGACATCCAGGGGAAACAGTCATGGGGTCGACTGGGGATGCTCGCACCTGCGGCCGATCTCGGCCATGAGGTTTCCGTCCGCAAAGGGGAGCGTGTTCTGGTTCTCGGGACAGGGGAATTCGTCTGGGAGCCGTTCCTGCTTGCAGAACGGCTCGAAGCTGCCGGGGCAAAGGCATTTTACGGTTCGACCACCCGCTCCCCTATCGCCGTTGGTTATGCCATTGAGTCCGCCATTTCCTTTACGGATAACTACGGGCTGGGCATCCCCAATTTTGTCTATAACGTCGCCCACCAGCAGTTTGACCGCATTCTTGTGTGTACTGAGACACCCGCAGAAAGTATTGACGCGCAGCTTCTTAAGGCGCTGGCTGAGGTTGCGCCCGTCGTGGAGATTGTTACCTATGAATAAACCCGTTGTTCTGAGCGACCTTGACGACACGCTCTTTCAGACCCGTCGTAAAATGGTAGACGAGCTGGCCCTGGAGCCATTTCGTACCGGTGCCGTTGATCGCACCCTGAATCCACGAAGTTTTATGACAGAAGAACAGTCCATGCTGGTGGACTGGCTCCTTGAGCAGGCTGAACTCATTCCTGTTACCGCTCGGGGAACTGAAGAAATCAGCCGCGTCAGGATCCCTTTCCGCTCCTGGGCAATCACCACGCATGGGGCCGTCATTCTAACGCCAGAGGGAACGCCCGACGAGGAATGGAAGGCCCTTATGCTCGACCAGTTAGCGCCCTACCAGGAAAGGTTAGAGTCTATGCAACGTCTGATCACTGAAATGATGGACGCAAAGGGGATCAAGGCCTGGGCAAGGCTTAACTATGAATATGATGAAACTCCGGTTTATATGGTGATGAAACACCGGGACAGCACACGCCTCGATGAGCTCACTGCTATTGCTGATGAAATTGAAAAGGTGTTCTCAACGGAAGGTTTCTACATCCATCGAAACAGTAATAACGTAGCCTGGCTCCCCACGCCGGTTGAGAAGGGGCGAGCTGTCAGTTGGCTGCTCGAAAAGCTTCGCGCTGAGCGCGGGGTTTTCCCCGTAATAGGTCTGGGTGACAGCCTGAGCGATCACCGTTTTATGAAACTGTGCAGCTGGTTTGGCATTCCGCGACAGAGTCAGTTTGCAGAGGCCATTTCACAGCGAATTTTTGGAGAAGAATAAAATGCAGCCACATGAAACATTCGCTGGCTCATACCAGCCCGGTGACGTGGAGTTTCTGCTAAAGCCGGTAGTCATTGAGATGACGCCGGTTGAGCAAAAAGAAGAGCTGATTCAGTCCGGAAAGAAACATTATTCGGACATGCTCAGCCAGGAGCCAGCACCCACACAATGGCATCTTGATTTGTTTCACCGGGCGCTGGATCGGGGGGCAGACCGGCTTGCAAAAGAAGTCACGCAGCTCGCTATTGCTCTGGTCGAACGCTTCGGTGATGAGCCCATCGTTCTGGCCAGTCTTGTCAGGGCAGGTGTGCCCCTCGGCGTTATGCTGCACCAGACCCTGCGTGATATGGGGAAAACCTCATGGCATTACGGCATCAGTATCATCCGGGATCGCGGAATTGACAGTACAGCACTTGACGTCATTGAAGAGCGACACGGTACCAGCGGTATTGTGTTTGTTGACGGATGGACAGGTAAAGGTGCAATTACCGGAGAGCTTGTACGCGCACTGAAAGATCGCCCGGGCTATCCTGAGCAGCCGCGACTGGTTGTCCTGGCGGATCCCTGTGGCTGCTCCTGGCTTGCTGCCAGTGATGATGACTGGCTCATTCCTTTTGGCATCATGGGTGCGCCGGTATCAGGCCTGATCTCCCGGTCAGTATGGTCCTCTGAAGGATTACATGGGTGCATGGTTTGCGAGCATCTCAGTGAATTCGAATGCAGCCGGATGCTTGTCGATACCGTCGCTCATTTCCGTAAGAAGTTAACACCGACATCCCTCGCTCCCCTGAGCTGGAATACGGAGTCAGCCCGGATCTTATGGCAGACAAGTCGCGACGTTATCGCGTTCCTGGCCGATGAATTTAAAGTGGACAGCGTCAATCGTATTAAACCCGGTATTGCTGAAGCAACCCGGGCTGTATTGCGTCGGGTACCGGACCATATATTTGTGCGTTCTATTGACGACCCGGACGTTGCCTTGCTTGTAGGGCTTGCTCGTGAAAAGGGAATAGTTGTTACAGAAATGGGGGGAACCCTCGGCCAGTATCGGGCTGTAACCATTATCAAGAAGGTACTCTGATGAAAAATCGTCTTTCTCCCTGGAATCTGGGAGCCACGCTATACATGCCTGCAACACGGGAAGATATTGCTGATGCCGTCCTGCATGGGAAAATCCCGGGTTTGCGCTCTCTGGTAATTTGCCTTGAGGATGCTGTCAGTGAAGCAGACATCCCCATCGCCCTCATAAATCTGGAGCACCTGCTGCACGAGCTCAGTAACAGCATGCGTAGCCTGGGTAAAAATGACTGGCCTCTGGTGTTCATTCGCCCCCGGCATGCCGACATGGGCAGATGGTTAAAAGCGCATTATGATCTTTCCGCTGTCGACGGGTTTGTGTTGCCGAAATTTACCCTCAGTTCGTTAGCTGAATGGTGGGATATCATGGGCGGGACTCACCTGTGCATGATGCCAACGCTGGAAACAGAAGACGTCTTTGACGTGGCTCAGATGCGGGAGCTGGCCACCCGTCTGGTGGAACATCCCTGCCACGACCGCATTATTGCGCTTCGAATCGGCGGCAACGATCTTATGAACGTTGTGTCGCTTCGCCGTCCCCGGGACCTGACGCTGTATGACAGCCCGATGGGCTACGTCATCAAAATGCTCGTTTCGGTCTTCGGCCCGCGTGATTTTGCCCTGACCGCGCCCGTATGTGAGCATATTGACGATCATGCCGTAATGGCCAGAGAGCTGGCTCTTGATATGGCACATGGGCTTGTTGGGAAAACGGCCATTCACCCGGGTCAGATAGAGGTCATTCAAAACGCGCTGATGGTCACTCAGGGTGAGCATTCTGACGCTCTGCGGATCCTGAACTCTACCCAGGCCGTGTTTAAGTCGCAGGGAGCAATGTGTGAACCCGCCACACATCGCCGCTGGGCGGCTGGCATTCTGGACAGAGCTCGTTTTTATGGGTTACAGAACGAGCAAAGCGCTGATGGAATCAGATTACTTACCGTGACCCAGCATCATTAAGGAAATCATAATGGGGTTCAGGTTCAGAAAGTCGATCAACATTATTCCTGGTGTTCGCCTCAACCTGAGTAACGGTGCACCGAGCCTGAGTGTCGGGCCGAGAGGTGCTTCCGTTTCTTTTGGAAGCCGGGGGACCTATGCCAATCTGGGCTTGCCCGGTACCGGGCTGAGTTACCGTACCCGGCTTGACCGGGCCGCGCGTTCCGGAGGTGGGAACCGGACGGCTACCGACCCGGGGCTCAGACAGGCGCTTGAGCAGGAAGCCGCTGATCTCATGTCAGCGGTGACCGCAATCCGTAATATTCACGAGCTGACGCCGGATCCTAAAACAGGCATCAGCTGGGCAGAGCTGGAAGCAGTATACCTGCATAACAGAACGTCGCCTTTTCAGGTTCCGGCACCGGTGCGTCCAGAAAAGCCAGACTATCTTGCATTGCCGGAAAAGCCTGCCGAGAGCGAAGGCATTAGTTTTCTGGGTAAATGGTTTGAATCGGAATCAGCTAAAGCTGAGCGCCACGCCGAAAATCTTCGCCGGTGGCAGCAGGAGCTGATTGATGTGGAGCGTGAGAATACCCTTCGACAGCACCGGTACCAGCAACAACGGACGGCCTGGGCCGAACAGTATGCAAACTGGAAGTTTGAGGCTGAAGAACATGAAAAACGGCTCGCCACGGCTCAGGCAGATGCCCGGCAGCAGTTCCGGACAGACGCCGCGTTTTTCGAATCATACCTGGCGGGTGTGCTGGCAGAAACTGAATGGCCGCGTGAAACGCTTGTTGCATTTGAAGTAAAGCCGGAGCTATCAGCAGTCCTGCTGGATGTTGATTTAGCTGAGATTGAAGATTTCCCTGATAAGATTTACGGCGTTAATGCCCGGGGCACGGAGCTGACGGAAAAAGCCATGACGCAAAAAGCCGTACGCGAAAACTATGCCCGCCACGTCCATGGCTGCTTGTTCCGCCTGGTCGGTATCGTTTTACATACGCTACCGTTCGACAACGTGATTGTGTCAGGCTTTACGCAACGGGTCAGTAAGCGGACCGGCTATCTGGAGGATGAGTATATCCTGTCCTGCAAATGCAGTCGCAGCCAGATGTCGTCAGTAAATTTTGCAGGCTTAGAACACATTGATCCGGTTGAAGCGTTAGGCGATCAACCGGTTATTCGAAAGATGAGCAGTACCTTCATTTTTCAGCCTATTGAACCACTAACCCTTTAAGCAGGCTAAATCTTACGATGCAATTAAATACCAGACAGGCCCGGATTTTTAAGCTTGCCAACTTACTGGGCACCGGCAAGCCCGTTTCCGCTGCCGACATTATAACCAGTCTGGAATGCTCAGAGCCGACATTAACCCGGGCACTCAAAGAGCTACGCGAGTCATATTCTGCGGAGATCAAATACAGCAAGGCAGGTCATTCATACCATCTCGTTAATCCGGGCCAGCTGGATAAAAAGACCCTTCGCCGGATGAATGAAGCGCTCGCACAGAATGCTGAACTGAAAACCGGTGAGTCCACAGGGAAGGTCGTACTCGATAAGGATAAAAAAACAGCCGTGTCATTATCGCTACGCATGCGGATTTTAAGAAAAATTGACCGTCTGGCTGCGCTGAGTGGCTCGACCCGAAGTGAAGCGGTAGAGAAGCTGGCTCTGCACTCCGTTGATGAACTGATAAAAGAATACAGCGCTAAAAAGTCCTGACGCTAAATCTCAGACCGGGGTGAAAACCCCGGTTTTGTCATATTTCACCTCTGTATCTGCGTGACGGAGTTTTGATCTATTCTCCTCCCGCAATGTCAGCAGCGCCTTTCTGCCTACAAAACCTGGTGTCTTGACATCCTCTTGTGCTACACATCAATCTTTGGGCGATTTACACTCCATTCATGCAGATCTGTGATGTATGATGATTTTCATACATAAGAAAGTTTATTTTTGCCGGAGTTTTTTTCAGAAATCTTATATTCCAGTACGGTCTGAATTTTTTTCTCTGATAAGAGGCCATTCACATGTCGGTAATTCAATGGTGGTTAACTTATTTCTTTAATGCCGCTTCTGAGTATTTAATCTCCACCCGACAGATGTCGTGCCGTTTTATCAAATCTACAAACTCTGGCCTCTTCCTGAAACTACTCTCCTCTTCCGATCTCTTAAGAAGGAATTACATTTGAGACGCTTACCCGTATATCTGCTACTCGACACGTCCGGCTCTATGCACGGAGAGCCTATCGAAGCGGTTAAGAATGGCGTTCAGACGCTGCTTACCACGCTGAAACAGGATCCGTATGCACTCGAAACGGCTTACGTGTCAGTGATCACCTTTGATTCTTCAGCCCGACAGGCAGTCCCCCTGACAGACCTCCTGAGTTTCCAGATGCCAGCACTAACAGCCAGCGGCACCACGTCTCTTGGCGAAGCGCTTACCCTGACGGCCAGCTCCATTGCCAAAGAAGTACAGAAAACGACGGCTGACACTAAAGGTGACTGGCGTCCCCTAGTATTCCTGATGACGGATGGAAGTCCGAATGATGACTGGCGTAAAGGCCTGAATGACTTTAAAGCCGCCAGAACCGGCGTTGTTGTGGCATGTGCAGCCGGGCATGATGCCGATACCAGCGTCCTCAAAGAAATCACTGAAATCGTGGTTCAGCTCGATACAGCTGACAGTTCGACGATTAAAGCTTTCTTTAAATGGGTCAGTGCGAGCATTTCGGTAGGCAGTCAGAAAGTGGAGTCCAGCAAAAAAGAAGTGATCGGTCTTGAAGACCTGCCACCGCCGCCGCCAGAAGTAAATGTGGTCTTATAATTTTATTAATTAAGGGGATGTCATGTCTGTCAGTCTGAGCAAAGGCCAGGGCGTAAGCCTGAAAAAAAATGAATACGATCTCTCGTCCGTTACTATCGGCCTGGGTTGGGATATTAATGAGGAAAAGAAAGGTTTCCTCGGCGGGATCTTTGGTAAAAAAGAAGAAGAATACGACCTTGATGTGATCGCTTTCCTGTGTAATTCAGCCGGAAAGGTGACCGATCTCGGCAATGTGGAAAATGGTAAACCAACGCTTGTGAATGGCGATATCATCTTTTTCAACAGCCTTCGCCATAAGTCAGGCAATATCTGGCTGACAGGCGATAACCGAACCGGAGCCGGTGACGGTGACGATGAGCAAATTATTGTGCGCCTGAATTCCCTTGACGCTCAGTACGAGAAAATTGTGTTCATCGTTCAGATCTACAATGGTGAAAAGCTCCAGCAGCACTTTGGTAAAGTTCAGAATGCCTTCATCCGGGCAGTAGATGCCCGTAATATTGAAATGGCACGATTCGATCTTTCTGGCGGACCCGCCTTTGCCAGCCAGCGCTCCATGGTCTTTGCCGAGCTGATACGCGAACCTACAGGCTGGAAACTCAAGGCAATTGGTGAGCCTTCAGAATCAGATTCGTTTGTCTCACACCTGAGGAATTACATCTGATGCGTCGCCTGCCTGTTTACCTTGTTATCGACACCTCCGGTTCAATGCGCGGTGAGTCCATCCATTCCGTTAACGTTGGAATTCAGGCGATGCTAAACGCACTCCGCCAGGATCCATACGCCCTCGAAAGTGTCCATGTCTCCATTATCACCTATGACAATGAGGCGCGTGAGTTTATTCCTCTCACGCCGCTGGAAGACTTCCAGTTTTCTGACATCGTTGTGCCAAGCGCTGGCGGGACGTTCACCGGCGCTGCCCTTGAATGTCTGATGCAGTGTGTAGACCGGGATGTGCGTCGCTCAGATGGTGATACAAAAGGAGACTGGCGTCCCCTGGTATTCCTGATGACTGATGGTACGCCTTCTGATGCCATGGCGTACGGTGAAGCGGTAAAAGCTATTCGTGGCCGGGGATTTGGCTCCATCATTGCCTGTGCGGTAGGTCCTAAAGCAGGCCACGAGCATTTAAAACAGCTCACTGATAAGGTTGTGTCTCTGGAGACTCTCGACTCAACCGCTTTTGCAGGTTTCTTTAAATGGGTTTCGGCCAGCGTTTCTTCCGGTAGCACAAGCGCGGGGATCAATGCCGGAACAGATACCCTCCCACCTCCTCCACCAGAAATACAGCTGGTGCTCTGACAGACAGGAAGGTGCTGCTTTACCCGGCAAACGCCTTCCTTTACAGAACCGTTTTCTGCTGACTGTTACCAGCCGTACGAGGGATATTATGAGACGCCTTCCCGTTTTTTTTGTTCTGGACTGTTCAGAGTCCATGATCGGTGAAAACCTGAAAAAAATGACTGATGGTCTGCAAATGATCGTCGGAGATTTAAGAAAAGATCCACACGCACTGGAAACGGCCTGGGTCTCGGTAATCGCATTTGCCGGAATAGCCCGCACGATTGTACCTCTGCACGAAATTGCCTCGTTCTACCCTCCCCGCCTTCCCGTTGGCGGCGGCACGAGCCTTGGGGCTGCATTGCGTGAGTTGACCGTGCAAATTGATACTCAGGTAAGAAAAACCACTCATGAGACTAAAGGCGACTGGAAACCCGTAGTGTATCTCCTTACCGACGGACGTCCGACTGACGACACAACCTTAGAAGTGAAACGCTGGAAAAATAACTACGCGAGTAAGGTGAATCTCATTGCCGTTGGCCTGGGACCGTCAGCGGACCTGAATATCCTGCGGCAGCTGACAGAAAATGTCATGCTATTCACAGAGTCACAGGAAGGCGACTTTACCCGCTTCATCAAATGGATCACGGCCTCGGTTACTGCTCACAGCCGCAGTGTCGGGGACGAAAAACAACCGGAGCTCAGCCAGACTGAATACATAGTTCGCCTGTCCAAAGACGAGTATGTAAAAGCGTACGACGAAAACTGCGTTACGCTCACCGGGCGTTGCAGCAAGACTCGTCGACCGTACCTGATGAAATATGAACGGCCACCAGCAAGGGTTTCCGGGCTCGATTTCAACCTGAACCTGAACAACTTTAATATTGCCGGATGCTATCCCATTGATGAGGACTATTTTGCGTGGTCAGATGCCACCGCTACCGATTTGCAGGTAAACACAAGCGAACTGCATGGTGTACCGGGTTGCCCCCACTGTGGTAATGCCAGTGCGTTTGCCATGTGCTCATGCGGGAAGTTGCTCTGCATTGATGGCCCCGATGACGTGATCTGCCCATGGTGTGAAAAAGGTCTTTCATTCAGCAATGATGGCGGAAACACTAACTTCGACGTAAACAGAGGGAGAGGTTGATGTCGCAAAATACGTCACTTGAAGAAAAGATTATCCGCTTAGTTCTGTCTGAGCTCAGCCACACCGCAGAAGGTGAGCGGCTTTCCCTTCCATCCCAGGATCCTGCCCTGTCTGCCGAGGTTATGCAGCTTATAAAGCGGATTGAGAACCTTGCAAAAGGTACCTCTGCACTGGTTAACGAAGGTGAGAACGAATCAGTGACTGCCCTCCCGCCTGCTCCAGGCCTTGCCGAAAAGCAACAGCCGGTCGGGACTGATGAGGATATGCAGGGAAACCACGCTATTGACAAAAAAGAGACGCAAACAGCCACAGTCAACGAAACCAGCCCTACATTGTGGAAATTGATGCCTTTTTACGAACTTCAGAAACCAGGAAAAAATGAAACTGAAAACCAGCCGTCTCCGATACTAAAACCTGGGCAGGTACCGGAAAGCCAGCATCGGACCGGGTCAGCAGTGCAATGTGTAATGCCCCCGACAGCGAGAATAACCATACCCAACGCCCGCGCAGGCGAACGTTTCTCTTCGCCGGTTGCCATCATACTGGATGAGGGTGGACGGGCGACGATAAGAGACGTTGTCTTTCCCCGGGACATTGGCTTGTCGTATAAAAAAGAACAAGGGTTGCTCACTGGCATACCCACTGAAATTGGCGATATTGAGCTTTCAGTACTGTGGTCATACACTTCGCACGACGAATGCGAAACAAAGTTACTTTTTGTAGTAAACCCGGATCCGAGAAGCCTGTGGAAGGTAATAGAACCACCAGCAGACGCTCCCTACCCTAAGGCCCATCTGGACTCTGCTGGCCTGGTCAGAGATAACATATGTATTGCTGCCGCCAGTCGCCGGGGCCGCTCTCATGAGCATGCCGGGAGCTTCAGAGATGATGACTTCTATATCAACCACTGCCAGGAAACAGGATGGTCTGTCATGCTGGTCGCAGACGGGGCCGGTAGTGCAGTAAATTCCAGAGAGGGATCGCGAATTGCAGTCATGACGGCTGGCGATTACCTTTTCAATCAGCTCAGTGGAGTGAAAGGCGTCCGTTTAAAAGAGCATATCACGACTTGGGAAGGGAGCGATCAGCAGGCAACCATAAACGCCATGCTTCATCATTTTAAACAGGCAGCTACGCTCGCGGTCAACAGCATCCAGAACGAAGCCATTTGTGCAGAACAACCTGTGAAATCCTATTCAACAACCCTTCTTGCAACTGTAGCACTGCGAACTGAAAACGAGCTGTTTGCAGCTGCTTTCTGGCTTGGCGATGGTGCGATAGGTGCATACAGTCCTTCAGGTAAAGTCAGGATACTTGGAAATCCCGATAGCGGAGAATACGCAGGACAAACCCGCTTCCTTGACCAGAGCATTATCGCAGACCCATCATTTACTGGTCGCATCAGCGTGGGCAAATGGAATGACGTATCTCACTTGATCCTTATGACCGACGGCGTATCAGACCCTCTGTTTGAGACTGATAACGGGCTTCGCAGTGACGAAAAATGGACCCGTCTCATTAATGAGATCTCCCCTATCCTCGCAGACGCCAGTATTGCGTCTGAGGGGTTAGGCGACTGGTTAAACTTTTTCTCCACTGGGAACCATGATGACCGCACTATTGCGGTGTTGTGGTAAGGGATACGCTTTTTCGGTGATCAATATGGCAAATATCGTTACGTGTAAAACAAAGAACGGCGAAACAGTCCAGTATGTTGACGAGGTGATTGGTTCAGGCTCGATGAAGGATGTTTACTTTTCGCCTGATAAATCTTACGTCGTCGCTTTTTATCAAAAACCGCAGAATGAGCAGGCCCGGGATCGTATTGATATGATCACCGGCCGCTACAGGCAAAACATTTTTGGACAATCCGGTGGCGAATACTGGAAGGATCTGTTTTGTTGGCCGACCCACGTTGTTGAGCATGGGAATAAAATCGGTATCGTGGTTCCAACCTACCAGAACCATTTTTTCTTTAAATATGGTTCCAAAAACGATGATTTTCTGGATATTAAAGGCCGGGAGAAAGAAGGCAAATGGTTTGCCAGCGCCAGCAACCAGAATAAATTCCTCGATCCGCGTGAACGAGGCAATACGCTTACCTATCTCAAAGTCTGTCTGCTGCTGACAAGAGCCGTCAGAAGGATGCATGCAGCTGGCCTCTGTCACAGCGATCTCAGCTATAAAAACGTGCTGATTGATCCAGAAATGGGCCATGCCTGCATCATTGACGTAGACGGCCTAGTCGTTCCTGGAAAGTATCCTCCCGATGTGGTGGGCACTCCGGATTTTATCGCTCCGGAGGTGGTGAAAACCAGCCATCTTTCCAAAGAAGATCCGAACCGCGTACTGCCAAGCATTACTACTGACCGCCATGCACTGTCGGTGCTTATCTACATGTACCTGTTTTTCCGTCATCCGCTACGTGGCGGAAAAATACATGACATGTCGGATGAAGTGCGTGATGAAACCTTATCAATGGGTGAGAAAGCGCTCTTCATTGAACATCCGACAGACAAAAGTAATGCAGTCAAAATCAGTCAGTTATCCTCCTTTTCACTTCCCTGGGCTGACCCGGGTAAAATTCCTTACACCATCATGGGTCCCTACCTGACGTCATTGTTTGATCGAGCCTTCATCGATGGCTTACATGATGCCACAAAACGCCCTACCGCCGATGAGTGGGAAAGTGCCTTGGTTAAGACCGTTGACCTGATACAGCCCTGCCAAAACACGAAATGTGAACAGAAGTGGTACGTTTTCTCGGGTAAGACAAAGCCGGTCTGTCCTTACTGCGGTACGCCGTATAAAGGTAAGTTGCCAGTGCTTAATTTTTATTCTTCTCGTAAAGAAGGCAGCTATCGTCCTGACGATCACCGGTTGATGGTCTGGAGCGGGCAGTCTATCTATGCGTGGCATGTGAATCGTCTTATCGCGCCAAATGAACGTACAACGGATGCACAAAGGAAACGGGTTGGTTATTTTGTTTACCATAACGATCAATGGTGGTTGGTAAATGAAGGCATATCAGGACTAATGTCATTACCGGATAAGCGGCAGATTATGGTTGGGGAAAAAATAGAACTGAAGAATAACGCTCAATTTGTTTTGTCAAAAGAGGAAGGTGGCAGGCTGGTAGTCGTTCAATTAGTAGAAAACTAACAAATATCTCTTACCAGATTTTAGCTGTTACGGCATTGAGCCACTCATCGCGACTAATTCGATGAGCGGCCCGCCAAACGAGGCTGTGAAGCGCTTATGAAGGCGATGGATCGGTTTAACAAAGAGCTGCGTAGCTCTCTGTTCCTGCTTGGGGAAGGGATTCAGCAGGATTTCAGGGGGTAGCAGACCATACTGTCAATGTCGCCACGGTATACCACTCGCTGGAATGAGCTACTTGTCGTAAAAGCCTGACATCCATGCCAGTGTTACCCGGCATGGTCAGTTCTGGCATGAAAAGCTACTTTAACCACCACGGGCCTTCTGGATTGCGTATTTCAGGGTAGCTTCGTCGACAGCCCCCGGGATGAATGATGTCGTTGCAGCATCGGGTTTTTGCATGTTCATGATAATGAACCCTGGCGTTCCGCTGATCCCGAGAGCTTCCCCCAGTTGCATATTTCCGGAAATGACATTCTCATAGCGACTTTTTTCTCGATCGCTGAATGAGCTGTTGAACCCGGATTTATTCACCACCATGTCTAAATCACTGAGCGTAAACCCTCGCTGGTTGTTGAAGAATACATACGCGCTGGTCATCAGGTTGTTGTGGTACTTACGATACGCTTCAGCGCCAAATGCCTGGTACACATGCAGGCCTGTCGCCGCCCCCATCGCAGAAACGGGTTTCGAACCAGCGAAGATTGGAAATTCTTTAAAGAAGAATTTAACATCGCTGCTCTGGCTCAACACGGATTCAACGACCGGCGCTACCTTCATACAGAAATGGCACTGGTAGTCGAAAAACTCGATGACGGCGACGGCCGCATTATCCGGTCCAATGTTGGGAGTCTCTTTGGTCTCGAAGAGAGCCGGTGCGTAAGGGATGATCCGCTCAAGGGAGGCGTTGGTATTTTGGTTTTCAAGAGCCTTACCCGCTTCAAGCAGATACTGAGGATTTTTTACCAGATAGGTAGCCGCTACCTTTCCTACTTCATCGTTACTGGGGAGCTCAGTTTTAAAATATTTCGACGTGATATACACAGAGCCAGCCGTCGCAATCAACACAGAAATTAAAACAGACGCTACGGGTTTTAAATAATTTAATTTAGTCATAGCCACCTTTACGAATTCAACTTGTTAGTTATCAACCTGTGTTCGATTATACTGTCACAGCACATCGGAATTATTCGTTAAAGAACCCTTTTTGGAGGAATTAGAATGTTACGGCATTTATTCTTACTGACCGCCACAACGTTCTTATGTGGGTGCAGCTATCATTTCGGGAATGATGTTGATGCTTACGATTTAATGTCACGCCCGGTAGGCAACAAGAAATTTGAAATTGTAGCGCCTGATGACAGTATACAATCGCGCATGTTTGCAGCCCGGTTTGCGAGTGGATTAACGGGGATAGGGTTTAATATTTCCAACCATCTGCCCGACTATATTCTCAGATTCAGTTACAGTAAGACCCAGGAAAATATGCAATACAGTGAACAGCTGGTGACGGGCATAACCGGATATGTCGTCGAGAAGAAGACAACGAAAAAAGATAAACACGGGCAGACTCAGACGGACTATGACTATAAACCCGTCAGCGGGATCGTGGGGTCAGAGACGATATCACAGAGGCATTTCTGGCGCCGCCTTGATGTGGAAGTCTACCCTGCGGGGAAAGGGGCACAACAGGTTCTTAAAGTCAGTATGCAGAGCAATGCGCCAATCCCATCGGACAGCATTGCGTATTCCGCAATGATCGACGCTCTGGCCGGGAAACTGGATGCCCCGCTACGCTCCGGAAACTATGTCGCATCGGTTCCCTGGAACTAATGACCAGCACCGCAACGCCCAACCGCAAAGTGACTTTTCTCACCTGCATGCCGCACCTTTACCGGCCTCCTCTGTTGAAATCATAGAGCCGGTAAAGATCACCGATCGTCATTGCATCCACTTTGGACACGAACAAATACTCAAACTGCGCTTTCTGAATATCTGACACTGACGCATCGTCCAGCACCTCCTGGTAAAATCGAGCACTGATGCATCTCTCCGGATGCATGAACTGGTACCGACTCTGGAGAACCACCATTAGTAAAAACAGAATCAGCAGAACGAGAAGTAATATTTGGTTGGAGAGCTCCAGTCCCAGCGACACACCGATGGTTGCCAGGAAACAGAGAGTCCATCCGACCAGGGCAAAAGGAGCCTTTTGGATCTTTTGTTGGTAATAACGGAAGATCACCGGATCATTTAAATACCGCTTATCCGGTAATCCCGTTGCCCGGGTGACAATGCTGAGCCAGAGCGACATTTTCTAACCCCCAAATCGCGGATATACGGCGCTCTCAGGCCATACGTTCATAAAAGGCAACCAATGGCTGGGTGATGGGGTTTTGTACAAGCTCGGGGCGAATGGCTTTCAGCTGCCTTACCGGCGCTAGCTCATCCGTCGGCTTCACGATTCCATTGCCCGGACCTTTCCGGGTACTGTCGGTGTTCACCTTTAGCCTGTCATTATTCAGATACGATTCAACCCGCTTAGACATGGCGTCGCTGGGGGATGATGCGTCATTAAGTTTTTTTAAAACCGCGTCTTTATCCGTCTGAGCCGCAGAGACCAGCAGTTCACTGCTGGCCTCAATGTCTGCGTTGCAGGACCCGAACTGGCATTGGGCCGCAAAGACGGGTTGAGTGCCAACCGCCACGAGCATTAACGTTGTCAGTATTACAGATTTCATAATCACCTCTTGCAGTCGTGAAAAGTCACTTTTGTGCGGTGCCCATGCGGGTCACCAGATTTTCCGGGCTCAACCAGCCGGTGAACAACTGAGGTTTACCCGACAGCGTTACCATGGTTGGCGTACCCTGAAGCGGAATAGTTGAAGCAACCTGGAAATGCGATTTGATAATATCGAGGCAGGCCGCGTCAGGCCGTCCTTCCGGAATGATTGATATCGAGCTCATTGCAGCATCCAGCGCATCATTAGGTTTGGCCGCACACCAGATTTTTGCCATATTCCCCGCGACCACGGAGTTCAGGCCTGCACGCGGAAAAGTGAGGAATTTTATTGAGATCCCGGCATCGAGATAGGATTGAAGATCATGATGTAGTTTCTGGCAATACCCGCAGGTTATATCAGTAAACACCGCCAGGCGATATTTTTCATTCGCCGACTTATATTCTATGGATTTTGTTTTAGCAGCAAACTCCCTGACGCCTTTCAGTATCGCCTGTTCCGTTGTATTCTCCACATCTTTGCCGTTAACATGAAACAAGCTCCCGGTAAAAATGTAATCACCATCTTTGCTGACGTAACTCACGCCTTCTCTTGAAATCACGGTATAAATATCTTTTACTGGGGATGGTTCAATATGCTCGATGGACAGCCCAACTTCTTTTAATTTCTTCAGTGCTGCATCAGGAAGCACGTCAGTTTTCACTGTCTGGGCATTCATGCTAAAGGCCGTACAAGATGCCAGTAATAAGAATGATGCCTTGATAGTCTTATTCATTTCAGCTCCTTTAATGGAGCATTAATACTATCATGCGAAAAAATCCTCCAAATTCGCTTAAGGGACAAAATTCCCTCCCTATAGTAAAAATTTTTAGCCCGCGATGTGGGAGAATATCCAGTATGTAATTCCAGTGGAGATTATCTCGTGTTTATACCACCAGCAGATGATGTGAAACCTATTCCCGTTCCTGTTGAAGTCTACACACAGTGCATTACCGATGCCTCCCGCTTTTTCGGGATTGATGCAGAATTGGTCTTTACGCTTTTTGATAATGAAGGCGGAAAAGTGGGAACGTTCAGCCGGAATAAAAATGGCACTTATGATATTGGACCTATGCAGATCAATTCGTCCAATCTGCCGGAAATACGTGGCCACTTTCCGTCTGTTACCTGGCGGGTATTGGCCTATGACGCCTGTGCCAGTTTCTGGGTAGGTACCTGGTGGCTTTACCGGAAAATTGTAGACCGAAATGGTAATGTATTTGAAGGGATTGCCGATTACAACAGCAAAACCCCTAAGGTCCGGGCGAGGTATATCTTTAACTTCATGGTCAAATACAATCGCCGGATTCAGGGCCGGAATGGCATGGACGAGTTATATCAGTGGACGCAACCAAAGACCCAGTACAACGGACATATTGTAAAAAATGTTCCGGAGTAAATTACCCCCCTACTCTCCAATTTATTGTTTAGTTGTTTTACGTGGCTGTGAACAATTCATCACTGAGCGAGTGAAACTGTCCCGTGAAAGAGGTTAGGTATGCTCCAATCAATATACGAATTCCTGTGCAAGATACGCTGTTCTCCACAGAAGCTTAGAAATAAAGACTTGGACGGGATCTTGCCTCAGGATGAATCAACAGCTGGCTTATGGGGACCTCTGCCATTAATCCATATTGTTCTTTTCCTGGATTTTGATGGTGTAATCCACAAATGTCAGAATGAATCTTTCGAACGGATGTATTTGATTGAGAAGTTACTTGATGCAAGTCCTTCAATGTTCATCGTTATATCAAGTTCATGGAGAGAATGCGGGAGTATTACCTACCTAAAGTCACTTTTCCGCTCGCCGTACAGAGACCGGGTAATTGGCGCAACCCCATCCCTGTGTCTACCCTCGGGGGGAATAGGGGTACGTGCAGCTGAATGTGAAGAATTCGTGGCCAGGCACCAGGTAAAAGCCTTTATCTGCCTTGATGACGATACGACCCTGTTTCCGCCAGAATATCCGCACCTGATCCGTACGGATTATTACACGGGGGTTAAAGAAAAGGACATAACGGATCTGATAGCCAGATATAACCTACTGATGGCCCGTTTTTATTAAAAAAGTAACTTTTCCACACACTCCGTCAAAAAAAACCATGATTCGCCATCTACCAAAAACACTGCATCAGTCGATCAGAAAAGTAACTTTTTCCTCAACTTTAATTTAGGCCAGTAAGCATTCACGTTTCTTAGGGTGGCGAGTGAACTGGATTTGGAAAGAGAATTTGAATCGTGATTAAGATAGTATCCTGTTTGACCATTGTTTTAAAACTGAACAAACCTTATCCAATGCTCAGTTAGCCGGTGTACTTTTCTCAGATTCGTGGTTTACCTTGAATAGCACTGCCGTGAATAGTTATTTTCCCCGGATGCAGGCATAAAAAAGCCGTGCCCAAAAAGAGCACGGCTTTTATCAGTCAGTATTCACTCCTACTTCTTATTATCATTCAGCCAGTTTTCAGCTCTCTCTATTCTCGACTGATACGGTTCGTTTGTATTGTTAAGGTCTGACTTCATAAAGTTAACGAACGCATCTGCTTTATCCGACCCGAAGCGTGGATCATCGGTCAGTTGCTGACGAATCGCACGCTCTGAGTTTTGTGATGCACTCTCATACGTCTTGATCCCATCACTTCCCATATCCTTATAACGGCTGGTCACCGCGCTCAGACCATCTGACATTTGCAGGTGGTTGCCAACCTTGCCCAATAACGAACTCGGCATATTTACCGGATTCGTTGCATCGTTTGCCAAAGATGCGGGCGTAGTCAGGACCCCAATACCTGAGAGCATGTCGTTTACGGGTTTTGCTCCGATAACGTCAAGCCCTCTGGCAACACTCTCCTGGCCCGATAAAAGCGTACTGCCAATCACACTACGTTCTGTATTGGACTCAATTTTATTACCAGCAAGGGTATCAATCGTGGTTTGGGTTCGTTGGCCAACGATCCCGCCGCCAGAGCCGCCTTCACCAAGATTCGCCCTTATTGCTGAATCAAGAGAGCCTGAAGCCTTGTTGTGCATGTTGAAACCTTCATGGATACTCTGGAGATCATTCATCCCCCAGCTAACGTTGTAGTGACCCAGCTCGGTGAGGAGGCTTTGAGTATCCGCTTTCAGTTGTTCTTTCTCAGCGCCGGTTGCCATTGTACTGGCCCCATAGGTAAACACGGCTTGTGCGGCCAGCTCCGCCCGTTTGTCATCCGGCTTTTTGGTTGGGTCATTTGCAACCCTGTCAAAATAATTCGGGAGGTTGTTTGATATCCCGCGTATCTGGCTATCTCCGTACATAGAATTCAGTTTTTCGCTGGTATTACCCATGCCTGAAGTAGCATGCTTGCCGCCTATACCAGTTTGAAGCTGGTCGAAAGTTTGGTTGGCGTTCTTAACGTCCTGCCCAGCCCCCTGAATTCTTCCCACGGTCTCATTAGTCACTACAGGGGTATTCTTATCCAACGACGAGAGAACACTTTGGTTTTCTTCGCTATAGGAGTTAGCTACATTACCTTTATGAATGCCCTGAATATCTTCTTTACTGACCGAGCCCACATTGTACGGCGTAACACCTGATTCGGTTTGTCCGCCAATATGTTGATTAGCATTCTGCTGGTTCTGTGCCAATCCAGCTTTCGCCTGAGCATCCAGACCTTGCCCTACGTCAGCAACACGATCGGCACTCATTACGCCGGAGGTATCTACATGGTCTGGTGTGCGCTCCTGCGCCTGTGCAATGGTATTAATACCCGATGCATCACCAGTGATTCGGTCAAGTTGATTGGTAATTGGCAGCATCTGTTGAGCGTTACCGCCGAAGTCAGCAACCAGCCCTTTAAGCAGGCTGGAGGTCTCACGCAGATCCTGCTTATTGCTCTCAGCCGTTTCACCCCTGGCAGTATCAATCGCAATTTTTTGCTCACTAAAGTCGCGTGTCGTTGCCACCAGCGCATCAGTTCGCTGGAGTTGTGATCCCAACTGAGTGCTGGCCTTAAATGTGTCATTGTAAGAATTGAATTTATCCATAAACGCATTCTCATCAAGACCATTTTTCCGTGCAAAATTACGCACATCATCATCGCTGAAGTTTTTATTACGAATAGAATCGGAGAATCTGTCTAGGTTGACAGACTGTCTTGAGTCGAGTGTCATGCCGGTATTAGCGCTGGCGTTCGTTGAAAGTGACGTCGACAGATTTTCGGCCATTGTCTGTGTTGCCTGGTTCATTTTTGATGCAGCTTCTTTGAATGCATTGGTCTGTGCAAACTGATCACTGTTTACCTGAGAAGCCGCTTTACTCATTTGTTCAGAAAGTCCTGAGTTTTCTGACAATTGAGTCGTAATAGCTTTATTCAAATCAGTTAAGAGGCTATCACTGCCTGAATTCGATTTTGAGATCCCTGAACCAACGGTACCCGATGCTTTCAGACCTAGTGAATCCATCACTTTCTGACCTATGCCCCCAGCCCCCCCTTTTCCAAGTTTTTCCTCGCCACCAAGTCCCAAACTTCCATTGAGGAGAAGGTTTGACACCACACCAGCTAATTGCTGCGAATTAATTCCGTGCTTCGCCCCTACGCTATTAGCGACGTTTGCACCGGCCTGGTCTGTATATGATTTCAAGTTTTGCAGATTCGAGGAAAATTGCTGGCCCGATTGCCCCGAACGACCAACTTCACTCATCTGATTGTAGGCCTGCTGGAATGAATTACTTGCTGCACTCATGACTGATGAGGTCATTGCCGCCCCTTGTCCCTGGCTTGACGCGATACTTGAACCTGCATTCCACGTACCGAGTCGGAAGTTACTGGAGTCCATGGCCCCGCCACCGCTGAACCCCTGCCCGGTGCTTGTCAGTGCTGTACGATTAACATCCCCAAATGATGATTTTCCGCTATTTGGCGCATCCCACACTTTCGGCGTGAGGTGGCTGGAGTCCACAGGTGCGGGTGGCGTAACTCCTTTCATCGCATTCATCATTGGATGAATGGATTGCGTCATCAGGAACAGCGTCAGGACTGGGATAAGAGCATAGAGCGCTGATGCAACTGATAAGTAAGAACTATATGTTTCGGCAAGCCCTGGTAAGCCCATCCAAGTCACCGCGTTACTCTGACTATTCAGTGTGCTCCATGTATCAAGATCCGCTGTTGCCACCTTCTTCACGTAGGCATTGACCATCACCGCAGTAATCGGCCACATATTAACGAAGAGAATCAACTGAAGATATTTTGCCGCTGCGGCAACACCGTTTCCGCCGAGTGCAAGCAGCATGAGCAATGCAAACGGAGCAACCATGTACGCAAACATTTCAAGAAACGCAATTGCCGCACCAGATAATTGCAGCCAGAGCTGCCCCTGAGATGCCATGGTATTCGTACGTTTTAATGATGCCTCAAACAGTTGCATATCCGAGGCCAGACCAAGTGGGGTTTTGTATTTACTGGCACCATTACGTAGCTCATTCATGATGAACAAAGAAAGCGTCGCGTCATAAGCGCCAATCGCCTTGCCATACATGCCGTTCGCCGACGCCATTACATCCGTGAAGCTCGATCCGGATGCGGCACCGCCCGCCTCTTCTGGGGTAAGAATACCGTTTGTTTGCCCAATCAAAGCAATCGTCTGTCGAGCCTCCGGGGTGCTCGTTACCTGTTTAACGGTCGACCAGACCTCTTCACAAGTCGCTGACTTTGAACTATTCACACCCACGATGTTAGCAGATGCGTTCTTCAGCGAACCTTTCATCGCCTGATTAATGCGTTCCATGCTTTCCGCGACATTTGAAGAGAAAATATCGTTAAAAATGGTTTCTTTCCCAGCGATTTTCGCGCTTGAGTTTTGTGTTCCCTTGAGGCAGTTATAGGCCAGTGATTGCACTGTCGCACACACGTTCATCGCACCTAATCCGCTAACTGGTTCGGGGAACGCTGAACAATACCCCTGGCTGTCCCCGCCCCATTGTAAGAATTTAACGAAGCGAATCATCGGGCCAAGAGTAATGTCATCATCAAGCGTGGTTGCGGCAAAGTCGATCGGCGCCAGCGGATCAAACGCCGTTTTATAGTCTTTGAGTAGGCCCTGGCTAAGGTTAGTGGTTACAGTTCCCATCGCCGCGATAAAAACAGGAATACCATCGACATTTCTCACTTCACCAGACTTAACCGATTCAATAGTCACATCCACGCGTACTATTGCCATCGAAAAAAGAATCAGCCCAAGAATCCATGAAAATATCGGCACCTCTGCTTTTGTCGGGTTCAACAGCCAAAGCCATGTTTTATAAAACAGGCTGGCTCCAGCCAGCACCGCTGCCGTGGTGAGAAATGCTTTTACACCGGTATATTGTGAGAAAATCAGGGCAATCCCGTTAAGGGCGGACCACACGAACTCGATATCACCTACTGTATAGATGTTGTAATCCATATCAGACCTCAGTTACCTGTGCCACGAAGACTTTCCATGAACGCCTTCCTCTTTAATCGGCGATCATCCCATGCTGAAATGACATCAGAGCTGTTACCTACCTGGCTACGGGTGAGCTCGTAAGCTGCTTTTACCTGATTGCTAAGGTTTTCAGATAACCGAGTCAGGTCCTGCCGCCGTCCGGAAAGTGATTCACTGGGGATATTCATAGCGCTGATCTTTGCTTCAACTTGCCGAAGCATGTTAATGACAAGGCTGGTGGCCGCTATTGCACTGATATCCTGGATATAGGCATAGCCTTCAGGGACATCAAAAGTCTGAAGAGAATCAAGAATTGTTGGGATGCCGATATAAGAAATAATGCGTAATTCATCATCAGAGATCCTGACATCGCTGATTGCCTTTGTTTGAACCTGAATTAGGAGGTCTGAAATCGTATCCTTCAGTCCTTTGAAACCACCATCCATCACTTCAGACATAACCAGGCATTGCGACTTTCTCGCTGAAGCAGGATCGGGTACAGGCGAACATTTGAGCATTTTTATGGAGCCACCAGCCGGAGGACCCATGATGAAATCCGATACCGTCATCGTCGATGGACGAACTTCCATCCCCGCTTTTTCACCTTTAGCATCCCAGTTGATAATCACAGTGCCGACAAGCGACATCAGCTGCTCTGCGAGTTTGTAGCCAGATAATTCAGTCACGCCACCGATATTCATAGAACCTTTATCGATGTCCATAAATGACATATAGAAAAGGTTTCCACTGAATTTTTCAGCAAACTCTTCAGGGTCTTTTGCTTTTACCTGGGAGGTCACAGTTTCTGGCGACTTGGTCATTGATGAACCGAAATCAGGCAACAATCCATTAAGAGTACCAAGCATTGAAGCTGGGCCGGAACTGACCGCATTCGCATACTGGCTGGGTGGTCCAACATTTTCAGAAAGAAACGAGTAAGTAGCGTTGCAGGAATCTTTGGCAAATTTGTTCAACGCCTGCAATTTGTTCTGGATATCATTAATAGTCGCAGCACAGTCAGCACAGATTGCCGATACCGCGACATTAAATGCATAAATCGCGGCCCCCTGCGCGATACCGCGAGCAACCTGCACCAACTGATCTCCGTTAATCATACTGAATGAACCGAGGAAAACATCGATGCCGTTACAGCCGACGGAAGCTTTGGGGAAAGACATTGAAACTAAATTGGTATTCACGTTTGTTGTGCGGTAGGAAAAAGAGCCGCCAACCACACCGGTACGGGTGGCCGTTTCAAAACTGGCCGGGCTGGTTGTCGTCATCATTCCATTAAAAATATTACGCATGGCGTTATCGGCACCGGCATTTGGTGCAATCATCGCCGTGCAAACGGCTAACGACAAAAGTAACTTTTTTGCACAAACATGGAGGTTAGCGCGCATATGGGCCTCCTAAACTGCCACCAACATTCAAGTAGTTCACAGGGTCCGCTGTAGGCATATCGTACCCTTCCAACTTCTGGTCCATTATTCGTTGCAATAAGAACGGGTCAGATTCCATTTCTGATTTATTCACTGTAATTACGCCATCCTCACCAATGGTATATTGGCGCTTAATATCTAACGTGGATTGGAATGAGGCATCATCAATCAGGTTCATGCCCTTTGCAGCCAGAATAATAGTATTCTTGAGCTCCTCAGCAGTGATCATACCTTCGCTAATTCGTTGCGCTGATGACCCGTCTTTCGACACAAGGAAAATAGTTGGCACTTCGCGGATTTTGAATTGATCAATAATCTGCGCATTAGGGACAGAGAAATCCTGGAACAACCCATTTTGTAATGGTCTGCCATCCATGCTGACAGGGAGAATGTCGACCGAATAGTAATTCTGCATAAACTGGAGGATTTGACTTTCTTCGTGGCAGAACTCACAGGTACTCTGGAAAAAGAAAAAGAGCCCGGATCTTGTGAAAATATCTTTCATTACCGTCTGCTGGTTTTTTTCCACAACCGTACGATGTGCATCCAAGGCAACCTTCTCAACCGGCTGTCTTCGTTTTTCAGACATCATTGGATTTTTAAGAAAATAATCTTTCGACTTATCCGAAAATCGCGTACCGATATCCAACATTAAACGTTGCGCTGTATAAAACCTCGATAAGTTTTCAGGGGTCGGATTATCCATTGCCTGAGTCAAAAGCCGGGGCATATTGTCCTTTAGCCACTTTGAATTAAGATCAATCTTTTCTTCTTGTACTGGCTGGGACGAAGATGCAACAGGAGGCGTAGTCTCATTAATTTCTTCCTCAGTTTTCCGGGCTGGGTCGTCATACCAGAAAAAACCTTTCTTAAAGGCTTGTCCTGACACAAATGGGGTGTCTTTGATAAGGGTCTGGTCTTCATTTGCATGGACGCCAGTTATAAACAAAGACATCAGCACTAACATCTTTGAAGGCAGTAACGTTAATCGAGTCATTCACCGATCTCCTCATGGAATAGAGGTATGATGGCATAAAAAAAATCACCGGGAGTTCGATAACGGAGTAGATTTCATGCGTTAAAAAACCAGAAATGTGACGCCGACAAAGCCCCAAAAACGACAGTTCAACACAGTGTCCCGGTAAAGACATGGTCTGTAAGAGAGAAATGGATTAATTATATGACGGTACAGTAATGCAAATTCGCGTTGTCATTCAGACAACACTATCCAGATTATGAACGATCCCCGTACTTTGCTGGTTAACGCATAAGGGAATTTATACTTAATTGAATACCTATAAGAAACGAAATTGGCAGGCGCATCATAAAATCTGGACTTTTCAAAGACCGTAATGAATCAAAGAATGGCAATTCATGTTAGTTATACTTACAGAAAATGAACGTTGGAAGGATAGAGCAGACAAAAAAATACGGATGGTAGTAATATTTAACACAGTATGTTTTAGATACGTCAGAACGGAAGCCGTCTGAAAATAAACAGCAACATGAGGAACCATGTGTAACGGTATGCAAGCCAAAGATTTAATAGATAAAGACGACGCAGTCTTTAGATTTTTGGTCTCAGCTTAAAACCACTCACATAAAGTAATAGCTAATCTAACTCCTCCTGAGAATATCTCGCTATTGCAGAGACCGTTGACGACAATCTGCACCGAGGGCAATGAGTATCATTGGTATACGGGACAATGTAAGGCCGCTTGCATTTCGCACAAGTTTCGAGTTCCTCTATTTCTTTCATTGACGTGAGGATCTCAATGATTTTATTGACCTCAGGGGCGCAGACGAAATACCCAAGGTTATGCAGCACGCTCATGATTCGGTTGAAGTCAATATTGCGGAAGCTGGATTCCGGATGAATAGGATCAAAACCGAAGTAATTTACCGCGACATCAATAACCGCAGAAAATGCTCTGCGGTTATCCGAACGACGACTCCACCCTCGAATACCTTTTTTAACGTTTTGTTGAGGTTCCGATCTGAAATCAATATTTTCTGCAACATGGCTTCCATAAAGAATTCTTATTGAGTTTTTATTCGCACCAAGTGACATCGTTTTTGTAGCGCTCAACAACATGTTAGCTTTAGTTTGATCGACTTTAGCCATTTTTATTAATCCTTCAAGAGCACTTTATTTGCCAAAGAGTTGAACACATCCTGACGGTGGCATGTAAACATAGTGTCGTAACGCAATAGTTCCATTAAGTCGTCACTAACTTTACCCAAACGAATGTCGGCAGATAATTCGTATGCCCAGGCAAACACCTTAGATTTTAATGTTGCACTATCATCCCCCAACCCCGGTGTAAAGGCAATTATTCGTGGGAATAGAACGACATCGTTAATTGCTTTGAGTGATGACACACCAACATCTTTTATTGCATCTACGGTAGCAGGCTTTAATCCAAAAAATATACTGACAAACTCAGGTGCAAGCATTGACATAAAGAAGATCTGCATAAAATAATCATTTTGTATGTCTACACACTTGGAGCGTAACTGCTGAATTTTGCTCGGATTATAACAATCTTCCTGCCCATTCAACAAAGTAACTTTTTCCCCTGCATTGTAAATGCCGAAGTCAGTATCGTCACTGTCATATTCACGGATAACGTTAGTGTCACCATCAACAACGGCCATAAAAAATTTATCCCACGAGATCTCTTTACCTAAAGAACGTGGAACGAGGAAACTTCCGGGACGTGTTTCAACTTCGAATGCATTATCAGCCATTGCCCCAAACCCGGTTCCAAATAGACGGCGTTGCAGGAGTGGAGACCCTGTTTGATACATAGAAGATCCGTGAATAGGCAATAACATTAGGAATGCACGGTAACTACGAATAATCGAAATCTCGGTACGTAATAGTTTACCGAGTAGGTTACGCGTTATGTTATCTGATTCTGACATGTGCGGATTGTCCTTGCGTCAATACAATTGTACTAATCTTCTACATGAAATTAAAGTTTGGTTTTTGAATGATGAAAAGTAACTTTTGGAATTTTAATACTGCCTATTTGAGTCTTAAAACTAACCATTCATCCATTGGCCTTACTTGTAACACTTTTTGACCAAACTAACCAGAATTTTATCAAAAAACCCTGCGCTTGCTAACGAAATTTTAATCGCTTAAAAAAATAGCAAAGCCCGAATCGTTATCGGCATTAAGCGGCAATAACATTAGCGAAAAAAGCGATTCAGGATGAATATTTTTCCGATTGATTAACATGACTACTACATAGGGTCACTTCTTGCCGAAAAGTGGTCCTATGAAGCCTCGACATAGGGTCACTTCTTTGTGAAAAGTGACCCTATGTAGCCAAGACATAGGGTCACTTTTTTTAAAAGTGGCACTATGCGCAAAAAACATAGGGTCACTTTTGTTTAAAAAGTGGCACTAGATATATGTATAACTTAGTAAGTAAAACAGCA
Organism: Enterobacter sp. 01-M-02-SI-ECC; assembly: GCF_047530595.1. Lineage (NCBI taxonomy): Bacteria > Pseudomonadati > Pseudomonadota > Gammaproteobacteria > Enterobacterales > Enterobacteriaceae > Enterobacter > Enterobacter sp. 01-M-02-SI-ECC. Next base: position 40,217 of record NZ_JBLKCZ010000023.1, read on the forward strand.
CTTTTCAGATCACGGTCTCAAAATACCCATGGCAGAAAAAGTTACTTTTCTGCCGCGCTTAAATGCGCCCATCTCAGCCGTTCCCGTGTTCATCTGGAGCTGCGCACTATCTGTATTCCTCACGCCTCCGAAGCCCCACCTCAAAATTCTCGATAAAAATCACGGAAAAAAGTCCTGTTTGTGAAAAAAAAATAAAAACCACTTCGGTATAGTGATTTCACATCAGGAGGTCACATGTCTAATTCGAAACTAATAAAGTCACTAGAATTATCACGCAGTTTGATGCGTTCACAAATCGAGGTTCTGCGGGAGGCAGCTGAAGACCTTTGCACAAATTACTGGATCGAGTGGAAAGAACGGAATCATCTGGAGATTAATTTACCCCGGCCTAACAATACGCTAAAGCGTGAGTATCTGGGTTCGTATGCGCCGAAAATTGAATTAATCGGTAATGCCAAAAAAGTTACAATCACCTGGCATAAGTTCAGCCCGTTTAAAACCAGGTCTCCCAGTCATATGTCGAAACGGATTTCTGCGATGAAAAGCGGAAAATATTCGAAAAGCTGCTTTGTTAATCATGCCTTCTGGGAATATGAAATGATCGAAAAAACGGAGGGAGTACTAGAACCCTACAGAGAATTACTTGAGTTCTATCATACTGCGTATATCGAACTGGGACGCAAAATCCGTAAATACTCAAAATCAGAGGTGGCACAATGACCGACGTAACAATTAATGAAAGCAAGCAGAAGACACCTGATGTAAATGCCCGCTCCTCTCAGACTCCTGAAGATAGCCGAAGAGCCACGCAAAGTAAAAATGAACATTACGGCATGGCAACAGTAACTATTACTCCAGGCACGCCAGACTTTAACCGATTTCTTACGGCACGGAATCGTTCCGTAATAAGAGGCTTTAATGATGTTAGCATTGCTATTTCATCATTATTCAGGACGGTTAATGCGGTAAAACACCCTGAATTGGTGCAGGCAATTCAGGACTGGTTTAATGAATTGCACGACGAAAACAATTTGATGAAGCAGAATCTGGAGGCCCACATCGCCACTATTAAGGTTGATGAAAGTGATCCATTCTTCTCATCAACTGAGTTTTCTCCGTTCAGATTTGAATCTGTCCAGTTAAACTTCAACAACCAGAACACGATGCGATTTTATAAGCACATCTTTGAAATGAACAACCTTCTGACCCAGATGTATAAATTCAACTCTCTGGGTCAGCTGCCGGTTAGCGATTACAACGTAATGGCGCACAATATTATCCGAAGTCTCAACATGTATATCGAACGGGTCAAAAAAACACTTAACGTGTCGCGCCGTGTAAAAGGTTCTTACAGTCCTGATGAGTTTATCGAAAAGGTAAAACAGTACAAAAGCGTGCAGGCATATATTGCTGCGGAACTATCTGGTAAACGCCAATAAGGATTATTTGATGAATTTCAGGGCGCTATTCCTAAGTATACAAAGAGTTTTAGGCATCTTCTCCAGTAGGGAGAATGATGTGGCTGAGTTAATGATGAAGGATGTTTCGAGTCTTTCACCATTTGCTCAGATTATAGGGGATCAGAAATACACTGTACCGGATCACCCGAATCTTGAAGTCCTGAAATTCATTGAGTACCCAACTCGGCCAGCTGGGATACAAACGTTTAATGAGCAGTCTATTCTTTCTCTTTACAGAGATAAACTGCACTCAATCTCTATGATGCTGGCAATAAGTGATGGAGACATCCGTGAGGATGCCTTTACCTTCACCAATCTGGTTTTAAAACCATTGATTGAATACATCCGTTGGATTCATTTACTTCCTGCTTCAGAAAACCACCACCATAATGGTATTGGCGGATTGTTGTCACATAGCCTGGAAGTTGCAATGATTTCTTTAAAAAATGCCAATCATTCTGAATTGCGCCCAATTGGGTATCAGGATGAAGAAGTCATTCGCCGAAAAGTATATCTCTATGCCGCTTTTATCTGTGGCCTTGTGCATGATGCCGGAAAGGTATATGACCTCGATATAGTAAGTCTGAATCTGAATGAAACTTTAACATGGGCGCCAAGCTCGCAAAGCCTGCTTGACTGGGCACGTGAAAACAATGTTGTCGAATATGAAATACATTGGCGAAAACGCATTCATAACCAACATAATATATGGTCAAGCGTTTTCCTTGAGAGAATATTAGATCCGGTCTGTATGTCATTCCTCGACCGTGTCAAAAAGGAGCGCGTCTATGCAAAAATGGTTACGGCACTGAATGTCTATAACGATGGCAATGACTTTCTGTCCAAATGTGTAAGAACCTCAGATTATTATTCAACGGGAACTGACCTTAATGTATTGAGGAACCCGATAATGGGTCTGCGGTCGAATGATGCTGCGGCAAGAGCAATAGGTACCATTAAGCATAACTTCACCAGTATTAATATTAATAACTATAAATCCAAACCCATGCACATCATTATTGTAAACGGTGAAGTTTACCTCAATGAAAACGCCTTCCTCGACTTTGTACTTAGTGATTTTGCGGCCCACAAGTTCAACTTCCCACAGGGGGATGCAGGTAAAACTGTACTAGTAGAGTCGCTGGTTCAACGGGGTTATGTTGAGCCTTACGATGATGAGCGTGTGGTTCATTATTTTATTCCCGGGACATACTCGGAAAATGAAATAGCCAGCATCTTCCGAAACGGTATCGGTAAGCTGGAATTTTATAATCTCCTGAAACTTCGCTGGATCGGGTTAATTTTTGACTCATATAAAATCCCGGATTCTGTTCCGGGCCTCTTCAGCGTTAATGCAAATAAAGATTTCATCTATATTGATGAACAGAAAACTGTAACAGAATACAGAAGGCCGGTCCCGGGTCGTGAGTCTGTTACCAGAGTAACGGACACCGTAAGCGACGCCATTGAAGATACTCCACAATACGGACTCAAACTCGTGAACGGCCCTGATGCCGACAGTGTCAACGGTAAAAGCAGTGAAAATACTGAAGCCATCACAGAAAGTGTGGAGGCGGCTGGCACGGATAAAGCAACCGATATTATTGATCCGCAGGTTACTACGCCAACAGATACAGCCGGAACAGGCGGCTTGGATGAAAAGGAACGGGTAGAGGAACATGAAGAGCAGAGTCAGATGCGTCTGGTCGAGCAGCTGCATGAAATGCTTCTGAGCGCCCCACTGCCCCACAACGCAGTCATTAATATTGATTCCGTACCTTACCTTAATCTCGATGCTGCTATTGCGTTAATCCCTGGTATTGATGAGGCGGCATTTTGTGATGGGCCCTTTTTCCAGCTGACGTACCGTGATGGATCACTGGATGGTATGTGGATAGTCCGTGACGTAAACAATCTACGCCTGATACAACTGGGGGATAACTGTGCTGGTATTCAGGTGAGCACCTCGGAACCCCGAACCACTTCTACGCTGAAGTCGCTTTTTGATACGTCAATGTACCAGCCGTTGGATATCCCTGAAAGTCCATCATTAAACGAAGCGGTTTCGCCCCCACAAACACCGCTTGATCTCCCTCCGGCGCGACTGAATACCCCCCAGGCTGTAGAGGCCAATTCGGTAGCTGAACAGATTAACGCCCACTCCGAACCGGAGACCGTCACTGCTTCTGAGTATGAGCAATATGGCCACCTGCTGGAAGAAACCCTAGATAGCGATAGTGAGGCATATTCTGACTTTATAGTCGCCGACAACTCTGTGGTTGAACCCCCCCAGCCTGAGGCGAAAAATAGCGATGTCGCCGAATTCCATGATGAAACAGACCAGGTCGTTGCGCCCGGTAAATTGAATGATCCTGAGGATACCAGAGAGCCACCAGCTCCCAATACAACCGGGAAAGAAGTAATTTTAACAAGTCCTGTGTCATCACAGGACCCTATAAAATCGGAACCCGCCGGGGAGAAAGCGAACCATCTATCTCCGGCCCTGGCTCGTCTGTTTGCGGTAAACACTCAAGCAGAGAAGAAGCATGAAAATCCGCCGGTCACGACTCCAGTGAAAGAAGCCTTTAATCGATCCAACTCTGCCACAGTTCAGGCTCCTATTGCCGTTGACCAACCTGGTGCAGAAGAAAAGGAGACACTGGAAGATTTTACCCTGCTAAGTGGCGGTGAAGTTACAGAACTTGAATACGTCGAAATTGCCACAATGCTTCACCACATTCTGACTAAGTTATCTGGGTCGTTTAAAAGAAAGCGGAAAAACCGATTCATGGTTTTGACCCAGAACACCTTTTTTCTGACCCAGTCATGTGTTGAAAAATACGGGACGCAGTTAAATGCGCCTGAGCTTTTTAACCAGCTTCCTCAATACCAGGTCACCTCCGGCGCCATAGTCAATACAAAATGTTTCGCATTCAACATGCCAACTCTGGTAGCCGCATCCGACCGGGCAAAGGTCGATATTGAGTTAATCATTAACACACTTAAAGATGTAGGGAATCTATAATGGCAAAATCAAAAAGGACCAACCTGCACGCCCAGGAAAACTTTTACAGGCCGATATTGGAGTACAGAAGTGCCTCAGTACTTTTAATTTGCGCCATAATAATGCTGTTTATGGGGTTTCGATCAGATGGGTTGAATATTGCCCCCATCATTTTGTATACCGCTGCCTTCATGCTTTTGGTTTGTTTGTACCGCTGTAAAACGGCATACCCTTATTTGATGGCGCACTGGCGCGTGTTTCAGCGCCAGATTATGTTTATTAGCCTTAAATCGCTCAGGTCGATCAACAAAAGTAACTTTTTCTCTAACGAGCGAAAGTACCGCCAGCTGGTACAAGAGTATAAAAAATCCAACCGTCAGGTACCGGACAGAAAAACCTACTTCTGTAACGGCTTTGAATGGGGTCCCGAGCATGCAGATCGCGCGTATCAAATTGCCAATCTCTCAAGCGATAAAAGAGAGATAGCCCTGCCATTTGCCCTAAACCCCATAGCGCGGCATTTTGAGGCGATGGCCAGATCCATGGGTGGCAGTAACGCCATTTTTGCTGTTGATAAACGGGCGCCAATTTTTGTTACCGAAGATAACTGGTTCGGCCATACCCTCATTACCGGAAACGTCGGTACCGGTAAAACAGTCCTTCAGCGGTTATTGAGCATCAGTATGCTGCATTTAGGCCACGTCATTGTGGTTATTGATCCAAAGAACGACGCAGATTGGCGGCAGTCACTTATGGATGAAGCGGCGGAACTTGGGTTGCCATTTTATAAGTTTCACCCTGCCCAGCCTTCTTCTTCAGTGTGTATTGATGTCTGCAACGCTTATACCAATGTTTCGGACCTCACCTCACGCCTTCTTAGTCTGGTTTCGGTTCCCGGGGAAGTTAACCCATTCGTACAATATGCCGAGGCTCTCGTTTCAACTGTGATCACCGGTCTGTCTTACACGGATAAAAAACCGTCGATATATCTCATTCATAAAAACATGAAAAGCCACATGGCAATCCTGAACCTCACCGTAAAAGTTCTGGAATGCTGTTATGCACGGCACTACGGGCCCGATGTATGGATGGAAAAGGTGAAATATTCTTCGAATGATACTCTACAAGTCCGCTTTAAGCGCCTTGTTGAATGGTTTTCTGCCCACTTCTTGAATTATGAAGGTGCCGAGCCCATTGATTGGATTGATACCGTCGGCCGGTTAGTAGATTATTCTTTGTCTGATCCTGAGCACATGTCAAAAATGACAGCGGGTATTATGCCGCTGTTCAGTCGTCTGACCGAACAACCACTGAATGAATTGCTTTCGCCGTCACCTAATTCACTCACTTCGCGTGAAATAGTCACTTCAGATGGAATATTCAGTACCGGAGGTGTTCTCTATATCTCGCTCGATGGTCTTTCCAACCCGGAATCCGCCCGGGCTATTTCGCAGTTGATAATGTCAGACCTGACGTCCTGCGCGGGTAGTCGCTATAACTCTGATGATGGTGATATGTCCTCACATTCAAGGATCAGTATTTTCGTCGACGAAGCACACTCCGCAATCAACAATTCAATGATAAACTTACTCGCTCAGGGTCGTGCCGCACAAATTGCATTGTTTATTTGCACGCAAACCATTTCCGATTTTATTGCAGCAGCAAACGTTGAGACTGCAAATCGTATTACGGGTCTGTGTAACAATTACATTAGCCTGCGGGTAAACGACACCCCAACGCAAACGCTGGTTGTAGAAAACTTTGGTAAAAGTCCAATTAGTACAAATATGGTCACGTATACGACAGGATCAGAAACCACTTTGCCGCATAATAACTTCTCTGGTTCGATATCAGAAAGAAAGCAAACAACGCTGGAAGAAAGTATTCCGAAAGAGCTTTTAGGCCAGGTTCCAAAATTTCATATTGTGGCCAGACTTCAGGATGGTCGTAAAGTCGTCGGGCAGATCCCGATTGCCGTAAGTGAAAACTCGATGAGACCCAATACAACATTATTGGAGATGTTCCTGAAACCAGCCGGAAAAGTAACTTTGCGTCAGAATGTGGGTTTAGACTATTTAAATAAACATCTAAGGAAATTGCATTGATGGACGAGCAAATTACTCTGACACAAAATCAAATTTTCAGTTCATCTCTGAAAGTCAGTAAAAGCCGTTCGCTTGTTAAACGGCGTATGCAGTCATTAGGCCTGAAGTTTGCCGATTCGCAGGATGTTCGTGACCGTCTGGCAGGGATTGAAAAAGGTGCTTTGAAATCTGTGGGGCAATTTTGCCATGACAACGATGCTGAGTCTTTATCAGCGCTGGCTATTATCCTTTCCGAGCTTTTTCTGCTCCAAGGGGAACTGTCCACCAGCAATGAATACGGTGACCATGAAACAAGTTACTGGTCCGTAGCTCAGGGACCTTGTGATGAATGGGTTCAGTCTCTTCTTACGAGCGAAGACGGACAGCGAAAATTTATTGGTTTTCGCATTACATTCGACAATTCTGAAGAGCGCCGCCGCCTTGTTGATAAAAATTCAAAAATGCTGGGGAGTTATTTACTTCCCTATTTTGTCAATTTTACGAGTGCTGCATCGGCGTTTATTACGCTGCCTGACAGCGTCACGTTTAAACAAGTACAACGCAATAAGCCACTCATTCACCCTGAAACCACATTAAGTCACATTCTTACCATAGAAGACTCGGCGTTTCTCTCTCGTATCAAATTTAAACTAATCTCGGCGATTGACCGCCTGCCCGACCCGACCGGGCTGTATGCCAATATGTTCAACCACATTATGGACCGGGCACTATTAACACACCTCGACCGGGAGCAAATTGATAGCCCTTGTGTGTGCAAAAAGGTCATCTCAACCTACGCAGACACCATGCTAACGCTCCCGGTATTTAATACAGGGATCACCGGGAGATACCGACACTGGACGCCCTGGGGGATTAATTTTGTTGAGTTTAGCCGTCAGGCTGCAAAGGAAAAAGCCTGTGTCTATGTTCCTGAACCCGGTCAAATTCATTGGAAAAGTCCGGAGCATAAGGAACTGGCTGAGTTCAGCCTGATCAACCACATAATCCCGCAGCAATACCACTGGTTGCTGGGTGTGCCAACAATCTGGCGAAGCCACTACCGTGACCATGGCGACCGATTAGACTTATTCAGGGAGTGGAGGGACGCAAATGGCTGCGGATAATTCTGCACGGGCAGTATTCATCAGAGGACTGCTTTTTTTAGGGATGATGCTTTATCTTATTTATAGTCTGGGCTTCCAGAATACTGACGATCTAAAGCAACAAATCACTCAGGAGGTGAACGCCAGTCGTAGCCTCATTTCTAATGACCGGTGGTTGTCGGTTATTGCAAATAGTGAAGCTACTTTGTCGACTCTGATTAATGACTATAAGCTGATCGAATATCTGAATACGATACTGATCCCGGAAACGACGAAACCTGCGCGTGGGCTGAATTACGTTGCAGAGAAGATGTCATCGGTAAACTACACTGTGGCAAAGAATCTCCCCTTGCTCATTTATCAGTCCATTTTCCGCTGGAATCTGATACTCGGCTGGCTGATTGTGTTTTCACCTTACTTAATTGCTATGCTCGCTGACGGCATGTATCAATGGAAATTAAAACGTTACGTTTTCGGTAATGTAACCGTTCAGTTTTACAGGATCTGGTTCAGAGCCTTCTGGATAATTGGTGCATTAACCTTTGTTTACCTCTCAATGCCTAATATGTCTCTTTTTAACAATATCGCTCAACTGTTCCCCCCTGTCGCATTGCTGATATTGGGAATTGCACTCAACCGCTTGTGGTCTAACTTTCAAAAACTTATGTAATAAGGTGGTCAGATGTTTAACCGTAAAAATAAGAAGTCACCTGCCAATATCAAAGAATCGCTTGATGAGAACGCTGACCGTTTTTATAAGATGTTCCGAATCCATACCACCTCAAAAGTGGTTATTTCCCTTCTGGCATTAGCAGCAGCAGGGGTTTCGGCCTTTAATATTTACGATAAGTATCAGGAATCAGAAGGACGAATGGATCATATTGCCGTCGTGCGCATATCGGGAGAAATGGGCACCGGGTCAGAGGCCGGTGACGGTTCTGTGATAGCCGCAGCACTGGCAAAAGCGTACAACAACCCGCATGCCAAAGCTGTCATTATCGAGGCGGAGTCAGGTGGTGGCGGACCTTCAGACGCGATTATTATTTATCGCCAGATTAATGCACTTCGAAGCCACCAGCAGAAGATTGAACGTATTTCACATGCGGAATCCGCAAGCAAGACCCGTAATACGGGTGATACCAGTGCTTCACGCTCGCAGGACGATATCAATGCCGAACAATCGAAACGCAATACCCTGGAGGTCCTCTCCGCCGGGAGTGGCCGTTTCATTGCCGATATGGAAACCAGCTATAAGCCTATTATCGTTAGCGTCAAAGGCATTTGTGCTTCAGCGTGCTACTACGCCGTGTCCCCTGCTGACGCCATTTATGCAGATAGCAGCGCTCTGACCGGCTCGATCGGCATACGAATGGATCACTGGAACCTGTCCCGCGTCATGGATACGGTCGGTGTTAAAAATGAGCCGCTCACAGCAGGGGAATTTAAAGCTGCACTCGACCCTTATCATCCGCTTTCCGAGGCCACCCGGGATTTTATGCAGAAGCAAATCCTGGATTCCATGCATGAAAAATTTATTTCGGACGTTGAGCAAGGCCGGGGTAACAAACTAATTAGCCGCCCGGAGGCAAATGCTGTCGCTCTGTATTCCGGCCGGGTATGGACAACGCAGCAAGCAATCCAGTACGGTCTCATCGACGGTGACCTGACACCAGTCGAGGTCCGTTCGCGTCTGTCTCAAATGTATTCGACCACTACATTCAAAACGTACAACGAGCCGCAACGATCGCTTCGCTCCGCGCTCGGTATGTTAATGAGCCTGTCAACCAACATCGAAACGCTGGCGGGCACAACCTCCCGGTTACTTGATTCTGTTCAGGCCACCAGCTATCCGACGGTGAAATAAGATGGACGTGATCCTGATGGCGTGGCGGGTGATAGCAATAAGTATTATTGCCCTGGTACTCATTGTGCTTTATTGCTTGATGGGATTCGTATCGTCAGCCATTGCTGAACGCAGGACGGCCAAGCAAATTGAAGCGTACCTTCCTGATGATGCAGAAGGCCTTCTGAGCGATTTAACTCTGCCGGTTAGTGCCACTGGCACCACGCAGATTGATCACGTCCTTATCGCCTCTCATGGGCTCTACGTCATCGAGCAGAAGAACTATGCTGGAAAGCTCTATGGGAAGCTGGATGAAAGCCACTGGCGAAAATGGAAATCGTCAGGGACACTAAAGTTACAAAACCCGTTCAGGCAAAACTACGGTCACATCAAGGCCATTCAGTCTACATTACGCGCCAGCGAACTGGAGTGTATCAATGTTGTCATCATTAACGGGCCCTGCAAGTTTGAAGGTGAGAAGCCAGACTGGCTTTGCATGGGTATGGGTGATTTTGTTCGGAAAGTCACTGAGCGGCGCCAGTTAACTGTATTCAAGCCTGAGGCAGTAAGTTATATCCGTGGGGAGCTGAAGTTAAAGAGAAAGCCTCCTGGCCTTTATACTGATCTGGACCATATCCACAACGTTACCACCAGATACAAAACAACTATGCGATTGGAGCAGCGTATTACCTATAACCTTTTGCGCTTTCTTCGGAATCTACCGGGTAAAATATTCGGTTCGACAAAGTAAAAAAAAGCCCTGCTAATTTATGCGGGGCTTTTTTATGGATTCAACACCGGAATATTTTGCCATGCTTCCTGCATAATTTGCATGACCTCCCCAATGGGTAGCGACGGCCATAAGACTGTGTCAGTCATGATTACGCCAACCGGCTCACATTCAATGGGAACCAGAATTAAAATCACACGAGTCCCTTTAACCTGATACGCAAGATTAACTACCGCCTGTCTGTAGGTTGCCAGAACACCAGAACCGTACTCCGCTGGTTTGCTGGCCCAGTTCCGTACCAGAGCATAAGCCTGCGGCATATAACGATTATCCAGAACGCCCTGTGGCCGACGAAAAGGCACAATATCATCGGAGCGGTAGATAGTAGTGGTGGTTACGTTGGCCGTTGTCATTATTAAACTCCTCCCGTCCAACCCTATTAAATCTGAATGAATAGGGTTCAACTAACAGTTCCTAGTCGTGAAAACTGGCTAGTGTAGCTAGAATTTTTGTTCCATTTGTTGAGCTTCAAAATCTCTCGTTGCCTTCAATAATGAAGCGCCACTGTAGTACTCCGGTTCAGTAATATCATCCTCTTTATTCAACCATTGCGAGGCTGATTCATTGCCTGTCTTAACTGTACTCACATCGCTGCCTTGGTATTTGGGCAACATTACGGCATCCACTTCTTGATAAACGCCATTGCGTTTCACCAGGATTTTAACCGCTTTCGCTTTGCTGCGTTTTTCGCGCACTTTATTAACCAGATACAGCACGACAATCCAGCCTACCAGTACGTAAAGAAAAGTATTCATAATGCCCTCCTTTGTATGTGTCCATTATACCAGGTTCCGTCCCAGCCCAAATAGGTTCGGTGCATGAAAAATAGACTTTCCCGCTTGAATCTGCAAATCACCTCCGGCGTGCCTTTGCTGCCCCGAGAGATATTTTCTTTCCGGATGCGTCTGACAGATTCAGAAAAGGTACTTTTCTGCACGACGGATTTAATTTAGATTCTCTGACTTCACGCCCCACCAGCCAGAGCCCACGGCCGCAACCTTTACGAAAAAAACCGTCAAAATTACCAATGTCGATAGCTCCCCACCAGCGGACGCCTGCGAACAGCATCAATCACCACCACCCCCACATCCGCCACCAGCGTCACCACCACCCCCACATCCACCATCACCGCCTGAGGTATCGGGGGTAAAGAAGGAACCATTTCCGTCGGCAATCCCCCCTCTCTTACTATCCTGCGTATACCGACGCCCTTCGGTCTGGGAATGGCAAAGTGCCTTTTTATTACGGGCTCTCAAAAATAGACAGCAGAAAAGACATACAACCACATAGAGGGTTAAAACAATATGGAGAATCATAAGCACCAGTGAAATCCTGTGAGTCATCGTTAATTGTCTGAGTATTTATATCAAAGTCCCTCGCGCTTAATTTTTGCTAGCACGTCCCTTTTCTCTCGATCGCGAATTAAGATGGCTCAGTTCAGTTACAGACGACACACCGCAGGCATCCGCCAGGCATATCTACACGCAGGTCGGGAGGTCACGACGATTTCTTTCCGGATGCAAGATACCTTTTCAGTTCCCCGGCGCCATCTCGGCACCGGGCGAAACCATCTGCATGCGGGTCAGACTTATACCACCAGCTGTGGGCCCCGGGCAGACCCAGACTCCCTTCCCCGTTTGCCAGCACTGACAGCTGAGTCCATAAAAAGAAACCCGGAGTTACCGGGTTCTTGTGCTGATCAGCTGGCCTTCAGTCCGTGGCTTTGCAGGTGGCTATTGAGCGCATCATAGGCATCGGGTTCATAATTCCAGTTACGCCAGATCAGCTGGCGATCGTGGTCGCGATGATTACGGATGGCAATCTGGAAATGGCCTGCTGGCTGGAGGTTTTCGATAAAGACGTTCTGGTAACCGGCGGCAACGGCGCGGGCTTGAGCCAGTGATAACGGTGATTCGTTGCTGAAAAATCCGCTCATGGGCATTTCCTTCATAATGGCCAGGCCTGAGCCTGGCACTGGGTGTCAGGCCACAAGGCGTTTCGCGAGTTTAACGAAGTGATCTTGGTTGTTGTAGAGCGGCATCTGATAGGCCCGGTCTGAAATAAACATCCGGATCTGGTCAAATGTCATGCCGCAGTTAAAGCCGGTTTCGCTGACATTAGCCCGGGGAAAATCGGCGCAAAATTCGTTTAACACCTTCTCATGGACAATGCCGATATTAAGGAGTCCGGCAGGTCCGTTATCACGGAAAGACACCACCCGGAATGCACCGTACCAGCCCGACTGGCAGAAGAAGGTAAACGCCTGGTTCGCAAGTCCGTTAAACAGCTCGTAACGCAGGCTGGCACTTAGCGATTGACTGTCCAAGCAGTACACACGGTTGATGAAGACGCCTGGGTCGATATTTGCAGGGGTCTGCCCGTAAGCAATACACGGCATAGGCATTTCCGCAGTGTCTTTGTTATCACCAATTACTTTATATTGGGTGGCGATGATATCCGCCAGCATTGATCCACCAAGTGTGTTAATTGCTGCGATGTCGTTAATCTGAATATTAAGATTTTTCATATTTCACCTCGTCGTTTTTTATTATTATTCCACAACCGGTTTCGTGGCTAATAACCTGAAGTGAAATATTTAATAAATAATTCAGTACGACAGACACAAGCCGGTTGACCGTTCAAAAATGTCCTGTAAATGAATACCACAGACATCCAGATTAAAGCGGACAAGCTCTGCTTCATTATTTGAAGTAGAAAATAAATAAAAATCAAATCCACCTGTATTATCATCTTTGAAAATTCTGAAGGAATTATTATCAACAGCGTCGGCCAGTTCAACGTGAACGCCATAGCGCACTTCACCGTCGTCAAACTGTGCAATTCGGCGCACAGATTTAAGACGGACAAATTTCGCCAGCTCCAGTTCGGGCGCCTGGGAAAACGTCAGTGCCTCGAAGATGAGATCAGCCGTTTCATGTTGCTTCCTGCGGTCGAACTCAAACAAACCGCCACCGTTGTTGCGATAGACCGGCTGAAGCGCATTGACCAGGTTGAACGACTGCCGGTTCCTGTCATATCTGTACATTTAAAGGTACTCCAGACCTGCCAGCATCCACCAGCAGGACATAATGTGATTAGTGCCAGTCGGCGATCAGTTCTTCGCACTGCAAAAAGGATAAGCACTGCTGTGCCAACACGGGCAGTACGGCAATGTTGGGTAGGCGGTTGTAACACCAGGCGTTAAACAGCATCTGCCACGGACCGGCGTAGTAACCGGCCATTTTCTTTTTTTGCTTCGGAGTACGGCACGCTGAAATAGCCTGCTGATAGAGACTTTCATTTTCGGCACCTGAGCGTTGTTGCAGTGCCTTGTAAATAAAGGAATAGAGAGCGTCGGAACAATTAGATGCGTAAGCCAGACTGGTTTTCATAATACCTCCTGTTTTTTGGTATTATATAAAATTCGACCTGCTAGCTAATAACCTACACTGAATATATTTTTAAATTCCCATAAATATTAAATATGGACGAATGTGGATTTAAGCGTTGTAAATTATTAAAACCATATCTTATTCTACCATTATGTATTCCCTACAATACGCTTGCTAATTCGTAATTTTGCAGTTATTTGAATATCACCATCCTAAAAGCTGGTAGCCACCTATTTTCCCTCGGATGTAAGTTCACAATAACTCTGTTTATTGCCTGTTCAGTGGCGGTTAAGATTTATAAATGGGTGTGCCATTCGTCAAATCGGTATCCATGGGGTTTGCAGGTACTTATTAAAACGGATCATTCACCTTTTACGTTTACTGCAAACGAGCGTAAGAATTCAGTTGCAGCTCTGCGTCCGCCTGCTGTTGCAGCACGTCCATCACCCGGCTGAGCATGGTCAGCGCCTGGGAGGGGGAGCCGCCAAAAGTCACTTTAATTTCGTTGGTGGTGTGGTGCTGCTCCAGATCGAGAATATTCACTTCCACGTCTTCGCCCTTCTCATCCTTCGCCGTACACTGAATGCTGACCCGGGTCACAGGGTCCTTAACTGTCTGCAATGGTGCCTTCGTGCTGACGTTGATCGCGATATTCTTCATTACCCTGTTTCTCCTTGACCTGTGGTGGTAACCGACCCTACCGGGTGGAGGGTCGGTCAGAAAATCATGCCTGGCCCTGTTGCTGCTTTTCGGCATGCTTACGCAGGTACTGCGTGAGATTGCCGTGGGCTTCACAGATGGCATTCATCTCATCATTGGTCAGCACTAAGGTGTACGTATCGTCGCTGAGGTTCTTAGCGGCACGTTGTTCTGCTTCTTCCGCAATACGCGAAAAAAGCGGGATTGCCGTGTCCGCAATCGTCGTCACGGTCTTTTTGTTGAGTACGCTGGAGACCGATACAGTTTTAGGCTCTGGCGTTTTGATCGGATCTTTCGCCTTCGGCTCCGGGGTGTTTTCCGGAGTTGGCTCCGGGTTGGTCCCAACATTCCCGTCCACCAGCTGCGGCGGGGTGGTCTCATCCGTAGTACCTTCGACGGATGTTTGTTCCGTCACGGTGGTTTCAGGGGTGTTTGCGTTCGTTTCCTGCACGACCGGCGCTTTCGGCTGCATGGCTGCATCAATGTTGCCAGCTTTGACGAATTTAAGGGTTTTGGCCGTAGCCTTGCCATAGACGTCGATGGCTTTGGTGATATTATTCACGGCCTTATCGCCGCTGTAGAGATATTCATCCAGCGCGACATACATGCTCACTTCCCCTGTCACCAGCATAACCTGGAGGGCTTCAGGCAGGTCCAGGACGCGAACCATCTGACGCAGGTGCTGTTCTGTTTTACCGCGACGCTTGGCCAGTTCTGCGAACGTTTTAGGTTCTTCAGCATCTTCGACCATCCGTTTGATGGAGAGCGCCTCAGCCACGACAGACAGAGCCAGATTAGAGTTACCGTCCAGCGTAAACTGTTCGGCACTGGCGCGGCTACCGCGAAACTCCTCGCAGCGAATTAACGAAATCAGTTCACGCCCTTCCTCTGCCAGCTCGATGTTTGCCATAGCGGCGGCGCGGATACGACATGCCCCCTGACGCAGAACAGGACGACCATTCAGAACCTGCACGACGATAGCTGGTACGCTTAAAGGCTCAGACTTATAGGACTCTTTAAGACTGTTCAGGTGGGCTACCACGTGGGGTAAGGAGTAGTAGCTTTCTCCCATGCCAGCGGTACGGGTGTTAAAACCTTCTTCCTCTTCGACCACTGCCGGGTTGATGACCAGACCATTGCTTTTGCGTGCGCCGTTACCGGAACGCTCCAGGTAAGTGCGCAGGCTGATATCGTTGTTAGCGGTTTTTACATCATTTTCGATAGTGGACATTGTGGCCTTCCTTTTAAATTTTCGTTTAGGGTGGTTGTTCGCTACAACACAACAATACCAGGTTCGATTCATTTCCTAATAACCTGAGGCGAAAAAAAAAGTAACTTTTTTTCCCGTGGTAATAGTACGTGATCCGTCCGTTTTAATTTTTCGCTAAGGAGGCCAAATTTAACTTTAGTGTGAAATCGGGTACCAAAAAGCCGGAATTTATCGAAAAAGTTACTTTTCCGTCTGCAAGAACCCACAATAATGCAGAACCGTCAGCATGAAAGGTGTTACATGCGCTGAAGGGAAGATGAGTAAGAGGGGAACTGCGGCGTCACAAGGCATCTAAAGTTACTTTTCCAAAATATGGAATGGCAATCTATCTATCGCTATAAAAGAATAACCGGGATCACTGTCGAACATCTCAACGCGGGGCAGGTAGAATGAGGGAATTAAAATCGGGCCAGGCTAAATCTGCCCGGCCATCGGGAAAGGATACGGCGGCATGGGTCTTACACGAGATAATGCGAATGTATGGTCTTTTCCGGTTGCGACTGTTGGGTTTCTTTCTCACCTGTGGCTAACCGTCGGTATTCGGCGTCACAAAACATCCGTAAGTTGGTAAAGACTTTCTCCATAAACTCAGCGTGAGCAAACGACTCACCCGGGGATTGTGTACGTTCTTTCATACATTCCTTTTTAATCATGTCGACACCTTCGGCACAGGTTGCAGCGGGTACGTCAGCGGGTCACCGGCTGGCGCTGATAATTCGTGAATCCGGAATAGTATTCTACCCTGTTCGCATGCCACATCTGGTCGATAAGCGGGGAATTTCAATCCTATATTGAACCCAGCGACCACCGCAGGGAGAAGGGGCACATTCTCCCCCGCTCTTCTTCCGTCTGCGGGAGGTCACACTCGGCGCGGTGTCCCCGGGCAGAATCATGCTGTGACGGCTGGCGTCCATATCAAGATGTCAGCTCCTGGATTAAACCGCCTCCATCTTCTGTAAATGCAGGGGCTAATGACTGTGTGCAACTGAATTTACCGCAGCATCCGTCCTGTATAAAAAATCCTCAAAACGTTGTTTTCTATTGTATTGACAATAGAAGTTCAGAAGATCATAGTAATCCCATGGCGCGGCATCCGCACCAACGCCCCGGCGTTTCCGGGCATAAGGTAAGCATCATGACCCACGATATCGACACCCTCATTCGTCTGTCCCAGCATAAGTCCCACATCGTCGCTGTACGCCGCCTGCAACTGGCCTTTGAGCTAGAGCTGCGCGACGCAAAAATCAACTCACGTGACGTCGCTGATGCGCTGGCTACCTTGAATGCGGCTATCAGTCTGGAAGAAGAGCTGAACGGCTCTGCGTATGACGATCTGCATTTTGACCTGACCGATGGCGCGAAAGTCGACGCAGCCGAACTGGCAGCGTACCGGGCACAGAAACCGGTGGCTTCCTGCATCGTGGCCGATGGCAGCATTGTGCCAGACGGTTTCGGTGATTACTGCGAGCCGCTGGCAGATGGGGCGCATGACTTGTTTGTCCGTCCGGTCTCGGCATAAGGAGCGATCCATGAGCAAAGAGACTCTGTCACTGGCAACCCGTTACGCAGGCAACTCCTCTGTGATTTCGGAAATGCAGACAGCGCTGGACGTAATGCCGCTGGTGACGGAAGCCGTTCAGAGCGTGTGCGAACGGGTTGAATGTGAGCCCACTGAATTTCTGGACGCGATGGCGCTTGTAAAACGTTTCCTGCTGGCAAAACAAGATGAACTCCGTGCGGAAAGCGTTTCAATCCGCAAGCAGCTGGGTGAGATGGGGGAATAATGATGATTAAGGCTACTATCAGCAACGATGCGCTTCGCACCCGTATTCAGGCGCTGCGTAAAACCAGTGCAAACACCCTTGTCAGCACGACGAAATTCGACGCTGATGCGCTGGAGGAGCTCCTGCGCCTGCGTACCGCAGTGAAGCTGAGACGAGTACGCGTGGTCCAGAGTGGCACCTGCGACTGCGAGGAGCCCTGTGAATGCATGCCCGGGCTGTATGTAACCGTCGACTCCGGCGTGGGTCACGGCCAGGCGGTCTGGACTTACCGGGACGACGGAAAATCCGGTCTGGCGTACTGGTGCGAATTTATGGGACTCGCTCCATTCTGGGCCGAAGACCAGATGAATGCCGCCGAACTGCTTCGCGAGAAGCTGGCCTGGCTGGGTGAACATGTCGAGGTGGTCCCGTGGTAATGAAGCTGTATTGCCCCGAGTGCCTGGCGTACCTTGAAGGGGGGGATGGAACGCTACAGGACTGTCACTGCGGCTGGAAACAGCCGGTCAGCTCTTCCACTGAAGAGGGCGATGATCATGACGCTGACTAACGCCCAAATTTATACTCTGCGTCGGCTGAATACCGGAACCCGCTACCTGATGCAGGGCAACGGAAAGAAAGGGATGGAGCAGCGTCCAGATTGCCTCAGTACGCTGGGATATTTTCCGGTTAATGCCCCCAGTCTGCCGCCCCTCTTCCGGCTGGGCCTGATTGAGTTCACTCTGAAAAGTGGGTTAGAACAGAGCTGTTTCTATCGCGTACGGCTGACCGGGCGTGGGCAGGAGTTAGCCACAACGGCGGTGATCTCGGTGGGCTGACTCAGCCCGCTGCTGCACTGCGCATTACAACTTTAACAGTCTGATTTAAAAAATAAATACAGCTATCAGGTGGAAAAAGCACCCGTTGTTTTGTATTGACAAAACAACTCTGATTCTGTATATTTAATCACACAGCGGCACTCTGGCCGCACGCCCCGGCGTTTCCGGGCATACAGGATAACCCCATGAAACCGATGCTTAAATCCGCTTTCTTCTCAGCTGTTAAATCACTCCTCACCAACGGCTTCAGACCAACCTTCTACACCGTTAACTGTGGCCGAATCGGCATTATCGCCTTTACCGATAAAAACGGTTCTAAGCAGGTTGAACAGGTCTATTCCTGTACCTCGCTTGCCGTGAAGACCATTGCTCCCCGTTTCGAAAAGTGGTTTGCTGCTGCCGTGGCGGAATTTCATGCGGCCGCAGCTGAGACTCTGGAGTCGGGCCAGCGGGTCCTGGACAAGGGTACTGTTCGTACCGTGACGGGATTTCGAAGTGCATTCATCCGCAGCGCTAACGGCACACCCCGTGCCCAGGCACGGACTGGCGTAGTCATGCTTGATCATCGGCACGAAGTTATGGCCGGTGATCTTGTTCGAATGGCTGACAATCCATCAGACACCGTCGTCCATAATACAGACCAACAGCCTGACCAGACAATTCATTCTAACGTGCAGAACGTTTCCGTAAACCTCGCCACAGGACTGGCCCCTGACCCGACGGTTTCAACAGCGACATGACACGGCTGCACTCTCCCCCTGGGAGCCGCACTACGCGGCTCTGTTTGACCGAGAACACTATGACCGATAACAATGAAAAGCACGTTAACGCGATCCATATGAAGGGCAACGATAACGCGAAAAAAGATGAGGCCGACAAAGCAACGGCACTGGTCCAGATGCGTATGACCCCGGAGAAAAAATCACGCTATGTCCGTGAGGCGAAGCGTAATGGCCTGACTATCTCGGCATGGATTCAGCGTCATATGGATCAGGTATGTGATGAGTCAGACGTAAACTATCTAAAGAAAAAGGCTGGCGAGCAATAGGCGACAGTCCACCAGCAGCAGCGAAAAGTTACTTTCCCGGTTGCCTGAAAAGGACCGCATACTGCAAACACAAGGTGTGAACATCACACCCCCGCCCCGGCGGCTCCGGGCAAAGGAGTATCCAATGAAACTTTCCCGCCAGACCACGAACGACACTGCTGTTATCGAAGGTACCCGCAGCCACTTCTGGGGTCGCTCGCTCTACTTCATCATTGAGAATGCGCCCAGGGCACACCTCGTCGCTATTGATGAATTGCTGGATGCAGCGGGTTGGGAAAGCGATCACTGTCCAAACTACGAAGATGACGATGCGTTTGGGCATGCCGGTTACAGCTGCGGGTACATGATTGAGATCGATGACGTGGCACGCTTCAGGGCTGACTATAAGCGCCTCAAAAAGCAGATTGCCGCCCATATCGCCGCCCAGCGTAAAGCCGCAGCCAAACAGACGGCATGAATTTTAATGCAAGCGTTGAGCCTGCATCTAAAAGGAACTGTGCAATGACCGAACAACTATCGGATGAAAAACTGCACCAGCTGGAAGGTGCTGCCGCAAATTACCGTACGACATACCAGGCGCACCTCGCTAATCCACTGGATGGCTCCGCAGTACAGGACTGGGATGAAGCGACCCGTCAACTAATGGCGGTCATCAATTACGATGAAGCCAATATTATCGCGCACCTACTGGCTCGCCGGGATGCAGATCTTGCCAGGCATGAAAGCGACATGACCCGGGCTATCGCAGCTTGGCAGACGGCATCCGTGAAGCTGTCCGAGCAGGCCAGCCAGCAACCAGAATTCCACCTCCGCCGTGTTGGTGGGGACGAGGAGCTCTATGCCCCTTGTGGAAAAGATTATCCACGGGGAAGAGCGTACTACGTTAAGCCGGTAGTGAGCCTGGTTACCGTAAATTGTCCGCCCTGCGACCAATGCTTTGATTCTGCCGACGCCGCAACGGCCTACCGGGATGAGCAGTGGAGACATGTGCTGAGTGAAGCTGGTGTGCTGGTTACGCCGGGGGAGACAGCCCCGGTTCAGCCCACTGAAGACAAGCCGCTTTCCAAATAGTGCGATTGAAAATGAAAACGAAGATGAAACAGCCCAAATCTGCACTTCAGAATGCGATGAAGGGCGAAGAGCCTGCGAGCGTACAAATTCAGATGCGTGCCACTGTAACAAGAAAAGAACGCTATAAGGCGCAGGCAATTCAGGAGGATCTGAATTTAACCGAATGGATGGCGAATCATCTGGACGCCGTCTGTGACGCCGCCGAAGGAAAGGCATCCGTCAGCATCTTTTCCCCGGTTGTACCGGAGAAGATCCCAGACAGCGTCTACCAGGTCATCTATCAGGAATGCGGCGGGTTCGTGGACTGCGATGCGAATGCCCAGACGATCTGGAATGCCTGCCGCCAGGCCATTCTGAAAAACGTGAAAGACTGAATACCCGGCGTCATTTTACCGGATGCAGCAAGGACAAACATGACCATAATTGAACGCCGTGCAGAGATGCGCCAGACGGCCATTAAAGCTCTGCTGGATGCTGAAGAAGCACTGACCGCACTGGCTATGTCCTATGAGCTACAGCCCAATGAGAAGACCAGTGCATGTCATCCACAAACCAGTACTCTCTCCACGACCAGCCAGGTTCGGAAATTGCGGCGGGTCCTCGAAAAATTGAGGCGTTGAGAATTAAACAGGACGCAGGAGGAGGTACCCAGTGCGAGCCGCAGCCGTTCTGGGGAGAATTTTAATCCGACGGTATTCCACTGAGACTGTTGAATGCCTTGGGTAATTGAGTGGCGGTCTGCCACCGAACGGAAGGAAAAAAGGGTTTCCCCGACCGGAGAAACCCTTTTCTAAAGGTGCTATTGGCTTGCTGGCCACATCTGAATCGAGGGGGGTTACCCCCCCTCTTTCAGCTACTTACCGGATTCGTAGTCCATCACAGCCGACACTTCCCGCGTACAGTCTTTCAGCCGCAGTTCGCAGAGCGAATTGCGCGTAAGCCAGGTGAATATCAACAGCGTAAGACATACTATCAATACGCACAAAACAACGGGTTGGTTCGGCAGTTTCATGGCTTCTTCTCCTGTCAACGCAAAGCAGAAGTGTCACCATCGGTGCGAAACAGAGATGTCATGCTTTGGTTCAGAGAATGCGTTTGACCGCCTCGCTATATACTTCCGAGCGTTCTCTTTTCCCAACAGAAATCACGAAAACGACAACTTTCTCGTCTATAACCTGGTATACAAGGCGATAGCCTGAAGACCGGAGCTTAATCTTGTAACAATCAGGCATACCACGGAGCTTGTTTGCTTCAATCCGGGGTGACTCAAGTACTTCAACCAGCTTCTTTTTCAACTGTTCACGTACCGTCGAGCCCAGCTTTCGCCATTCCTTTAGTGCCCGCTCGTCAAAATCCAGAAAATACGCCATCAGAGTTCATCCAGCGTCACACGTACTGGCTTAGGATTACGAAGTCGTTCTTTCACTATCTCCACAAGTTCAGCATCTTCATCACTCAGGAGTGTCTGTTTGAACGGCAAGCGTTCATTGTCAGCGATATACTCGAGCATGAGACGAAGCGCTTCAGAAGGAGTTACGCCCATTTTTTCAAGCGCGGCGTAAGAACGCGCTTTAAGTTCATCGTCAATACGTAGGTTAATGCTACCCATGTCTTACACCCCTTGTAATTACAAATGTCATTACAAGTATCGCACTACAACATGCTTAGGGCAAGTCACGAAGTAAGTCAGAAAGTAGTCGTAAGAACGGTGATCACTGTCCGCTTTGTGCCAGAAGCGGACTTTTTAAAAATATTGCGTGCCCAACAATTGGGCGCAGGTCACATCAAGTACCCTCAGAATTATAGAGAATACCTGAAATTTTTGTAGAGCGAGGTTTGTTACCCTGCCCGACCAGCGACATGTGGTTAGTTTAGTGATCAGAAATGTCGAGCGTTTGGTCGTTCATTGACGCGGGATCTTCCAACGGTTCCACATGAGTGGTGATATGGATAAAAGGCAGTGCGGTGCGGATATCATTCTCTATACGCTCGGCCCAGTCGTGCCCATATTGAACAGTCCATCGCCCAGGAACTAGGATGTGCATTGTCATAAACGCCCGCCCGCCAGCCTGGCGTGTACGTAGTGCATGGAAATCAAGCCCCTGTTCACGATATCCTGCCAGCAGTGACTCGATTTTTTTGAGTTCTTCCGTGGGTAGCGATACGTCCATCAGACCTGCAGCTGAACGACTCATAAGCTGATAACCAGTCCAAACGATGTTGGCTGCGACCAGCAATGCAACGATCGGATCGACCCAAAACCAGCCGGTCAGATAAACCAGTCCGACACCAAAAATGACACCGACCGACGTCCAGACATCGGTCAGCAGGTGATGAGCATCTGCCTCAAGAGTGATAGAGTTGTGCTGCCTGCCAGCCCTTAACAAAATGCGAGCCGTCACAAAATTAAGGATTGATGCGACTGTTGAAACCAGTAATCCGAGACCAATCTCCTCAAGCGGCTGTGGAGTTAACATCCGCTCAACTGCGGTATAGGCGATACTGGCTGCCGCCAATAGGATCAGAAATCCTTCGAAAGCACTCGAGAAATATTCGGCTTTGCCGTGCCCATATGCATGGTTCTCATCGGCCGGAAGCGCAGCCAAGGTCAGCATCCAGAGCGCCATTAGGGCTCCTGCGAGGTTAACTACGGATTCGATGGCATCAGATAGCAGACCGACCGAACCGGTCATTTTCCACGCCACACCTTTGAGTCCGATAGTGGCAATAGCCGTGGCAATGGAAAGCCAAGCGTAGTGCGTCAGCGGACGAGGTAACCCTTTTGTTTTAGTCATTATTAACTTCCTAAAATAGGACGACTAACTCACATTTCTATCCATGATAGATAATTAAACAATCATTTCGCCATGAATATTTTTTCGTTTTTATTAAATTTAATTAAAAAGTCTCTGCAAGTGCTGTTTCATCTTCTAGTAAACTAAATTTTATTTTTAGGGTTTTCTTCAACTTGAAGTAATATTATCTCACAACAGATTAGTCACTTAGGTTAACTGAGCGGCTTTTATATTTTTCAATTAAAATATGCAAAACTCCCATTGCACCATGTGCATAAAAATAGACCTCAATGAAAGTAGTAAAGAACTTATGCCAGTGGATTACTGTTTCAGCCAGATTTGACTGCATGGTATTCAACAAGAACCATAGGCCACCTGAAAGTGCTACAATTAGCAATGCTAGAACTCCAAATCCTTGGATTGTACTGGCAATACCTCCCGAATGTGCATCGGGCAGTCGGAAACTAGTCAACGTTTTTATATCTTGCTTAATACCACTAAAGTCAAGCCCTACCCATGAAAAATAATAAGTAAAACCTCTTTGAGTAAGCATCCAACTTAACATAATAAAACCACAAATAATCAGTCCTAACCCTGAAATAATGTGCATCCAGGTTATAACTCCTTCAAGACTATGTTCACCAATTGCTTCGGTCTCTGTCAGATTAGAGTTAATAATTTGTGATAATATTAGAAATGCCACAATGATGTGAAGAATACGAAAAAAAGGAGCGTAATCATGGGGTAATAGATTCCAGAGTCGCAATTTCATTAATGAGTCCTTAGTAAATTTATCGATGATCTTAATCATACAAAAGAATTATTAGGATAACCTTAATTCTTAAAATTGCAGCAGGCATTAGTTCACCTCTGATATGGCCACTTGCGAAATGGGAATGGTAACTGTTATTACTATGTGTTTACTTGCTGTTCTTGTTACGCAGCCCCTTAAACACATTACTTTCAAATATGATTTCCTGCTGGGTTTAAATATGTGTCTTTCTATAGTGCGGCAACCTATTTTTACACCAACTCATGAATTAAATAAGAATCATAAATTAAATGAGAGGTTTAATTCTCTTGCTTAACGCGATGATATTAAATGGAAATTTTAATTTTTGTAATTTATTAAACAGTTAGAATGAGACATGGTAAATACGATCTTCCTTTAGATAATTCTGATAGCACTTTTTCTACTGGGCAGTCTGCAATGTCCGCTTCACGCCCTGAGACATTCGACAAGCTTTTTATGGCTTCAGTAAGGGCGAGTGGCGCGCTTCGAGAGCCAGCAAATATTTTGCTTCATCGTACTGGGTTCTGGCCTTCCAGCAGCGGTAAATGATCCTTATCCATTTGAACGCCAGTGCCCGGATCGCAGACTGATGAGATTTGCCCTTCTCTCTGAGGCCCTGATAATACAGTCTGGCCCAGTATGATGAATTAACCGTCTTGGCAGCCCATTCAACAAAGGTTTGCCTGACGAACTTGGCACACTGCCATCGCCAGTGAACCCAGGATTTCTGGCCACTTCGTTCTGTCACCGGTGCAATACCTGCGTAGTTTTGAATTTCTTCAGCGCTGTTAAACCGGTCACGGTTATCACCAAGTGCAGCAAGCATTCGTGGGCCCATACACGGCCCCATGCCCGGAAGTGATTTGAACAGCTCCGCATCTGGCAATGTGTCAAACAACGCTTCGATTCGTTCGTCATAGGTTTTGATGATTTCACTCACGACTTTAATTTGTGTCGCCAGTGCTGTTGCCATCAAAGCATTAGCCTCTATAACGCTCGGGTCTGTAGTCAATGGGATCGCGTTATCAATACTCGCAACACGTTGCTCGGTAAGAGCCATTGCGCGGCCACCTTTGGCATTCAGAAAGTTGCGGATCGTGTCGCGCCTCGCTCGTTTCAGTTGTTGCAGACTGGGCCACCGGATAATCAGCTCACACAATAGTAAGCTACCCCGATGTGAGAACCACTCCAGTGGCTGAGGATAATACTGTTTAAGTGTGTTGATTATCCGGTTCACAAAACGGCGTTTATCTTCAACCAGCTGACGGCGCTGCTCAACCAGTTGCTGGAGTAACCGGATATCCGCATTGTCGGGTTCAATGGCTTTTATCTTTTGGGGATAACGCAGCATTAACTCTAATGCCAGCTCGGCATCCTGCGGGTCATCTTTAGCGCCGCTGGGCGAGAAGGCCTGCCGGTAACGAGCCAGGGACAAAGCGTGGACGGGGAAAACGGTGATAAATGGATATTTCTGAAGAGCATACACCACGGGACCTTTCTTCAGCTCAACGGCGATAGCGATCCTGCCTTTTACCTTCTGGTGTAACTCGGTAAGCCAGACATCAAGTGCTTCCGGCGTATGTTCAATCACATGGAATGTGCGTTCACCGTTTTTAAACTGAACACAGACATCGTGCTTTTTATCTGCCCAGTCCAGACCAACGTGCGCAGCAAATTGATTAGTCGCAGTCATCACCAACTCCTTTTTATCGGGGATTGGTATGCATTCCACGCTCTTCGAAAGAAATATAGCCAGCAGTTTATCTGCATGCCCTGAGTATTCGTTAGCGAACGTGGAGCACCCACTGGCTCGAAAGAAAAGCGGCGATCATCACGTGATTCTCGCTCAATATTCGTAACCAGTAAGCGCATACCCTGAATCACTTAAAGTGTAATTCTCAGGGTGCGAATGACTATATCTCGCTCTTAGCGGACATTAGCATAGGCTATTTACCATAACGCCGCATTACGCGTACCGCTCAGACGGCCTGAGCGCGTTTCTGACGTGTCCCCGTTAAAAACAGTAACAAACCACCCGAAAATGCACGCCAGAAACGCTACGTAAGAATCTATCCTATGACTGGATATGCACTCAACTGAATAACGCCTGGTTTCAGTCCATTTTATCGGGATCAGCCTTCTTTCTGGGTAATTTAGGGGGCTTCACTTGCTGATTACTTTGCGTGCGGCGCGTGAGCCAAGGATGGTCAGCTTTAGGTTTTACGTAGAATTTTGAGCGTAAATCAAAACGGGCATTATCCACACGTTCATGGACACTTTTTTCATCATCCAGTGGTATAGGCTCCGGGCCATCAACATATTTTTCCCATCCCAACGCTTTCCCATCATACAGAACCTTAATTTCACCGTTAAAGCTTTCGCATACCGTGACAACCGAATGCCGAAGTCGATATCCCCGGCCTTCACTGCGAATCTGAAACGCACTGCTTTTGTACTGGAAAGTGAGATTTTTGGAGAGAACGCGCTTCGCCTGGAGGCTGAAGATATAACCCAGTTCCTCTTCAGAATGGTGTACATCAAGATGGGCGTTATCAGCAATACGAGGCGGCGTAGCAAACCGGTTGTTATAGGCTTCAATAAAGGTCGGCAACCATGCGTTTGCTGTTTCAATATCACTGATACCCTGAAGCCGCATTTCTTTGACCAGCCTGTCCTGCAGTGTCTGATTGGCACGCTCTACCCGCCCTTTTGCCTGCGGGCTGTTGGCATGGATTGGCTCGATGCCCAGTGTCTTTATCGCACGTGTGAACTGAGTCAACTCTCCTTCCCGCTCCGGGTTATTTACTCTGAATATACTGTGTCTGTCAGAATAGAGAGCCAGTGGTACGCCATGATCATTAAGGTAACCCCGGAGGGTTTCCATGTAAGCCCGGGTTGTTTCTGCAGGAGCGAATCGTAGCGCCATCAGAGCGCTGGTAGCATCATCGATAAAGACTATCAGTGTGCATTTGGGGCCCCGACCTTCAAACCAGTCATGAGGCGAGCCATCAATCTGGATGAGTTCACCGTAGGATGGGCGCCGCATCCGGCGCTGATAAATTCGGGCAAACTTACGACGACGTTCGCGCCATATGCCCTCCTCTACCATCCACTTCCTGAGAGTTTCAATGGATAAACACAAGCCGTGTATCTCGCGCAATTTTTCGCACGCAAGCGTAGGTCCAAAATCAGCGTAGCGGCCTTTGAGGAGTGAAATTACTGTTGCTCTGAATTCGGTAGAAAAGGAATTATTGGGACGCTTTCCACGTCGGCGGGAAACTAGACCAGAAGGCCCTTCATTTCTATACCGTTGCACCAGACGTTTAACCTGCCGAATAGAAATGCCAATGCGTGCCGCAGCTTGTTCCTGAGTAATATGGCGATTAAGTGACTCCTGAATAATGTGAAGTCGGTCGAGTTCCTTATGACTCATCGTAACAGTCTCTTTGATCATGAAAAATCCCCCAGAGAATTGTCTGGGGACATTTTAGAATGGTTCAAAGGGGACATTACAGCTTGGTGTTAACACATGGCTTCTTCTCCTTGCATTTTTGCAGGTAAGAGGCTAACCTTTAATGTGACTAGCATCAGGGGCCTCGGGTTTGTACTGACCCCAAAAAGTTGGACAGTTAAACACGAGGCACATAGGTCTGGGTTCGATATTCAATTGGACTCAGACCTTTTAATTTCAGGCTAATTCT
>NZ_JBLKCZ010000024.1:0-60804 GCF_047530595.1 Enterobacter sp. 01-M-02-SI-ECC
TTTCTTTAGCGCGCATGAGGTGTCCACCTGCAAAATAAGTGGGTGCTTAAGTTACAGGATCCTGGATTCGGGACCAGACGGTACTCAGACGACGCTTACCAATATGGTCACGTCGGATGAACAGATGGTGTCTTTTCACAAATTTCTTTGCCCACTCAGTCTGGCGCTGCGTCCCCATAAAAGAGAGTTTTTGCTCCGAGAACCACGACCTGATATTTAAAGACAATGGAACATTGTCCAGCGTCTTCCCGTCCAGGCCTGTCATGATTTGATTAATTCTGCGTAAATGCTGAAAAGGCTTTTCCACATAGCGACAAACAACCCAGTCTTCGTGACTTCCACCTTCCGGGGCGAACTTATGCAACACCGAACGAAGTCCCAGGATATCACCATCATAAATCAGTGAACCGTGCATCACGCCAAGCACTTCGCTGTGTCTCATCCCCGACATGGCCTGTATCACATTCATGACTTTTAACGTCAGCTCAAAATGCCAGGTGTTCAGCTTTATGTGATCAACGCCAATAAAATCAGATCTCCAGCGCTTATTTTTATGTACCGAGAACCAGCCCTGCATCCCGGGGCCAAGTGTCGCGAAAAGCGCCCGAATTTCCCCGGCAACAATATTGTAGTAATACGCGGCCCGGTAATCCGGTATGCTTTTTGCTGTCCCTCTTTTACGGGCTTCCAGCATCGACGTATAGTAAGGCGAATCATAAAAACCGTTTATGATAGCGCACAGCCGGGAAAACCCGTCAAAATCGAAATCACTGATTTCAGCATCCAGTTCAGTAATCAGCCCTTCCCAGACAGACATCATAAGACTGAAAGGCATACAATATGTCTGGTTTGAATCATCCACACTGTTGTAACTGTCGAAGCTAATATCAGGAAAGTAACCGTATTTTCGAAGACGGGTATGACCTGTCAGCGAGATATCCGCCAGGTCCATAAAGTAATTACGTAATGTTCTTTCAGAACGCTTCCTGCCGTGCTCATCCTCCTCCTTCATCTTTACAATGAAAGCATTCCGGACAAGCGGAAAACGAAGCTGAAACAGACTGCGATACCCCATAGACTCAATAATACGGGCTCCCGCCACAATGTTTGCACATTTCCGGATCAGTGACTGCGTCTTCGCGGTCCTGCCGACAATCCAGAGCAGGCTGGCTGAGATGATTTTGGCTTCAAGACGCAGTTCAGGATCCCGTATGCCTGAAAAATTAACGGTTCTTAACGTTTCACCAATATGGGTTCTGACATAGCGATTGGTCCAGACATCATCCCTGAAATAAATATTCAGCGTCTCCTCATTGATAAAACGCATATCATGTTCATCTGAGCTGGCGATAACCAGGCAGTTATTCAGACGTTCAAAGCTTTTGTTTTCTAGTGCCTCACAGATGATATCCTCAGTCGGAAACTCATCCCCTGAACGAAGCGGCGTTCCGGCAGGAAACTCCGCCATTCGACTACGGCTTACCTCTTTTTTCTTCAAATCTGCCATACCGGAGCCACACCTTCTCGCTGAAGTTTAACGCGCGCTTTTTTCAGGGTCGCCTCATCTACCAGCCCAAGCCGTAAATCAATCTTCAGGAGTAACGTTTCATAACGCTCCACAGCATTGACCGAACCGATGTACAACGGTTTTCCATACTCGATAGCATGCCTGAATGACAGCAGGAGCCATACAGACTCCAGCGTTTCCACAACGCAACTTTTTGAACATTCGACACAATGAGAAAAATCCGCACAAGCCTTTGGTGTCCGGCCAAATCGTTTTTGCTTTTTTATAAAGCGCAATTCAATATCTGTAGGCGGCTCCTGCGATCGACATCCCAGGCCATTCAATAAAAGATCCACACCCTCATCGCTTCCACGCAGATCGATCCCCAGCTCATCAGCAACTTTTACCCGCTCGGATAACGCACGTGTCGCAATCCCCTGATTCATAAGCGTATCAAGTGCAGCACTGAAGTTTTCCTTCGCCCCCTGTGGGTTACCTGCAGCATAATTCCGCCTGTAAGTGCCCCAGTTATGCTGTGCTTTTTCCGCCGTAATCAGACCATTCTTTAATGTTCTGTCCGTATACTGCTCAGACGTTTTGCGCAAGCCAGAAACGGTAATTGATGGAAGCGAGGGATTAAGCTGCCGCATCGTGGCCCACGCCCCCTCAGAGTTAGAAAATTTAGTCAGATGACTGGGATTAAGAGAATAAAGCTTACGGAATTTCACCTGCGGCTCACTCAGAAACAGCGCCTGTACCGGAGGGAAGTTATCTGCGGAAACCAGATAGTTAACGATGTCGTCCCTGAGCCTGATAAAAGACAGAAACCAGTAATAGCCCGCACGTTTGGTCACATACTCCGATTTACCTATCGTCAGACGTATATACTTATTCGCTCTCCCCTTATAAACATAATCAGTGCTGATACCCTTTTCATCCAGATGTATATCATCCCGCGTCAGACCCAGAACCTGAGAGGTGTTTCCCCATGTGTGGTAACAGAACAGAAAAAAAGAAGTAAGAAAGTAATTTTCCAGAACGTCCCTGATGATGATCTCTGCCCTGCTGACCCCGTTCTCTCCCGGATACCGGAAATACGCTTCATAAACAGGTGCCAGCAAAGACGGTGAGAAATGCCGCACCCCTTTTTCCGATTTAGCGATATGCTCCCGGATACATCCCGCAAGGAACTCATTCATGGATGACAACTGCCTCAGGATCTCGGAAAGTTCATTCCTGGTATAGCTATCCCTTCCCTGCTGCTGATACGTTCCTTTCGGTAAGAATTCATATTCATACCGCCTCTGAATCTGCCCGCCCGTAAGCAAAAACCGGTTGACCACGGACAAGTAGTGTCTTGCCATCCTGACTGAAATTTTTCGCCGACGAATATCGTTCATGAGATGTTTAATATACATTTCAACGCCTTCAGCCGTGCCATAGTCATACTGATTGACTGACTGCCATATAAAAAACATATTGAGATAACGGAAAATGGTTAACCTTCCGGCGGGACGGTAAGACAGAAGAAATCGTTTCAGAGAGGCAATAAAATCGCGTTTTTCAGGGCGGGCAAGATGCGAATGTTCACTAAACCATCCGGGGAGCAACACATAATCTGAAAAATGAGCCTGAAGATAAACGTCAAGTAAATAATATCGGTTCAGATCCCGCTGAGTGATGTGTCCGCTGACCGTCTCCCATGACAGCACATTTTCGGCCATCCACGTTATCTGCGTTTCACTCCGGCTCATATATGGCTCCATCGCGACCTGCAGCACCGTCAATCAATGCGTCCATGACCCCGGCGACTGCATCAGAAATCTGGTTTTGCTGAAGAAAGACGATGTATTTCATCGTCGTATTTTCGCTTTTATGGCCCATCCAGTATTTTACTGTACCCAGCGCATTTGCGGCCTGATCGGGATAGCAACTCAGTGCCGAGCGTAAAAAATGGGTCGCAAACGTTGCCCGCAAATCATGGGGTTTATGTCTGAACACATTTCCCGGAGCAGACCGGGCCAGGCGATGGCGAAAACTGTACCAGCGGGAGTAAAAGGCTTTTTCAGACATCCGTTTCCCGTTTGCCATTAAAAATAAAGGCTCGTGCCGCCCTTCCCCACCCTGTCGTGCACGCCATTTTTGGATCTTCTTTTCATACTCCTCATCCGCCAGATAATCCAGAACCTGCTCGTACAATCGTCTGGTGATGAAGAGTTCTCGCGTCATCCCAAACTTCGTATGAACTCCGCATCTCGGACCAATATGAAGCCCCCTGATGGTCAACTCAGATACAGGGACACTGGCAAGGTACTCTTCAGTAAAGAGTGACGACGGCAGGGTCAGCATTTCATCCAGCCGTAGCCCACAATTTTTCATCAGCACAATCATTAAACTGAACAACCCGGACTCAGATTTCAGTGCCTCATCCAGGATATGAACCTCTGCATCATTCAGTGGGTTGATTGTCCTTTTTGTTGTGCTGGTTATCCTGATGGCAAGATCCGAACTTATCACCTTGCGTCGCCCGTCAACGACTTTTTCGACCAACGTAAAAAATGAGCTGGCAGCCAGCTCACCACACTTGCCCAGAAATACGTAAAACCGTCGGATAACGCTGATGTACACCGCCGCGGTGGATGAGGCGATGCGCCCCTGCCTTACGGCCCCCAGAAGATACTCCCTGAAGCCATATGTAGGGCTTTGGTATTTCAACGTTCCCGGGGTGAAAGGGTCAAGTCCGTTATCCTCCAGCCACCTTATCCAGCGTAAAAATGCCCGGGCTAAAGGCTTTAAATCCCTGGCCTGCAGGATAGCTTTATCCATAAGATAAAAGTGTACATATCGGCTCAGTTTTCGATTCTGGATGCCGCTAATATAAGGTATTTCAGCATACAGAAATCCGGGTTCAAATTTCAGTTTCGGCTCTGTTGCATCCAGTTTGCTGACACGCCCATAACGCGCATGAATGTTAGTGATTATCCTCACAGTCTGTCGCCCTGAAACGCCACCTCATGCCTACACTATAAATCCGGAAGAAGAAAAAACAAACAACCAGGTTGCCGGGAGTGAATATGCAAATCAGGAGGAAAGTAAAAGATGTAACGACACCATCACGATGCAATACATTGACCTCAACACGTTACCCGGACCATACGTGATAAACATCACAAATCCTTTGAGTGAAGAACTTAAGATGTGATTTTCATTTCCCGGCACAAACCGTGCCCTTAAAAAACAGGCAACGGATACATCTTAATGCCAGAAGTAAACCTTAATTGATTGAATACAGCCTGAGTCCATTGCAAAAATAACACACAGGGTAAATTCGCATATACAGAACCCAACGAAAAGCAAAAGAAACCTGTAACACATTTCGTTTACCTGTCACTTTCAATTGTAAAAGCCAGCAGAAAAAGCGCATATAACTATATTTATCCCTGCGGGGACTTTTGTTTGTGCTATATATTTTTTACAGAGAACCGCAACGCGTCCAAACACAAGAATATATTTACCTCTGGAAAATGGTCTGACTCCCTTTCACGTGGTTGTAGTGACCTGTTCTGTGATTCATGTAATGTCTTTTCTGGATGAGGAAAATATGTCATCACTGATATTTTATACAGACGAAGCACAAGCACTGATTGTAACAGATACCCTTGCCGTCACCGATAATGGGGAGCCGTTATCTTTTGTTTCCAAAGCAGGTTACATCCCCCAGCTAAGAACCATCATAGCAGGAACGGGGGCAGGTGGATTTTCTAACACCTGGTTGCTTGAAGCATCAACCAGAATGGTCGTATCAGGTATACAAAATCTCAATTATCATACATCGGCCTGTCTAAGGAGGCTGTGGAAACAATACAAGCATGACCATGCAATTCCCTCTTCTTCAACGGTGACAACCAGTGTTTATCAGTTCGCAATTTGCGAGGAAACAGGAAATATCGTTTCGTTCGCCTATCGCTCAGTCCATGATTTCGAATCAGAGCAATTACAATACGGAACAGGAGTAAAACCTGAGTGCCAAATCTTGGATGGGGATTTGTTGCAGACAATTCCTGTAATGATGAATGAACAAAGGGCTATACAGGCGACATACCCACACCCGGAACGGATCCATATTGGCGGTGAGATGATTGCGCATTATCTGACATCATCTATGTATCAATGCTTTAAGATTGGGGAATTTGAGGATTTCAGAACTCAGGGAGAGTATATATTGAGCAGGATTTAGGCAAAACGCGGTTCAGATAAAGTGCTTTTAACAGGCTTGCTGAACATTAAAAGGATATCTCTCAATTACGATGAATAGCTTGAATTCTAAAAATAGAAAAGTAGAGTTTAACTCTAAATACATAAAAACAAGAGTAAACGAACAGCCGCCGAAGCAGCCGCGCATGATGTTGATCGAAAAGCGGATCATCTCATACGCCGGGATACGGGCGTTGCCGTACGCCGGGTGCGGAACGCGCTTGTACGGCAGCGCAAAGACGCTGTCCATCTCTTCGGTGGAGAGCGGGATCGCCGGCGGGTTGATCCAGATAAAGCGCTCGCCGTGCTTCTGCATCAGCGCGCGGGCGCAGCCCGGGTTGGTTTCATGGTGCAGAATACGGGACGCGTGTGCGTAAAGCACCTTGTCGGCTTTCACCTTCTCGTAGGAAGGCAGCAGCACGTAGGTCTTTTCCCACGGTTTCGGGCGCGGCGGCTGCACAACGATAGCCTTCGCTTCCGCTTTTTTCGGCTCAACCGGCTTGTTATCGGCACACGGCAGATCTTCGCCGTACGGGTGCGGGATCGGGTCGATTTTGCCCGGCATATCAATGATGCGGGAATCCACCCCGCTCCAGCCCGGCAGCGCCTCTTTCACCATAATGGCGGTATTGCGCACGTCGCGGATGCTGCTCACCGGCTCACCCTGCGACAGACGGTGCGCCACTTCCACCAGCGGACGCTCGCCGTTACCGTAAATCAGCATATCGGCTTTGGAATCCACCAGCACCGAGCGGCGAACGGTATCTGACCAGTAGTCGTAATGGGCGGTGCGGCGCAGGCTCGCCTCGATGCCGCCCAGGATCACCGGCACGTCTTTCCAGGCTTCTTTACAGCGCTGGGTATAGACCAGGGTTGCGCGGTCAGGGCGTTTACCCGCCACGTTATCCGGCGTGTAGGCGTCGTCATGACGCAGCTTGCGGTCGGCGGTATAGCGGTTGATCATCGAGTCCATGTTGCCTGCGGTCACGCCGAAGAACAGGTTGGGTTTACCCAGACGCATAAAGTCGTCTTTGCTGTTCCAGTCAGGCTGGGAGATGATCCCCACGCGGAAGCCCTGCGCCTCAAGCATACGGCCACAGATGGCCATACCGAAGCTCGGATGGTCAACGTAGGCATCGCCCGTGACCAGAATGATGTCGCAGCTGTCCCAGCCCAGTTGGTCCATCTCTTCCCGGGACATCGGCAGGAATGGCGCCGGTCCAAAGCAGGCCGCCCAGTACTGGGGCCAGGAGAAGAGGTCACGATCCGGCTGGATCAGGGAAATTGCGCTCATAATGCTTCCGAAGAAAAAATAGACAAAAGGAGCGGGATTATACGCTGTTCATCCGCCAGATTTGAAGAAAAGGATGCATGAAGCAGGCAGATATTCGGGGAAGTCGTTAAAATACGGCGCCCTGATAATTTTGAATCATAATATTCACTATATTTTCCGGTGATTTGCCCCGGAACGTGTTATTGCGCGGAGCTCTGTCGTGAAGCCCAACGATTCGTTACATGTATCCCAGCTGCGGGTTGTCCTTCACCTCTGCGGTTTTCTGGTTCTGCTGTACAGCCTTTCCATGCTGCCGCCGATGGTTATCGCCCTGCTGAATAAAGAGCGGACCTACTTTGCCTTTCTGACCACCTTTTTAACCTTTTTTACTCTCGGAGGGTTAACCTGGCGGGCAACCCGTCACGCCGGCATACAGCTGCGCACCCGCGACGGGTTTGTGATTATCGTGCTGTTCTGGCTGCTGTTTTCATTCATTAGCGCCATGCCGCTCTGGATGGATGACGGGCTACGGCTCTCCTTTGCCGACGCGCTCTTTGAAGGGGTTTCCGGGATCACCACCACTGGGGCAACGGTGATCGGGGACGTCAGCGCCCTGCCTAAGTCGTACCTTTATTACCGCGCACAGCTGAATTTCATTGGCGGGTTAGGCGTCATCGTGCTGGCCGTCGCGGTCCTGCCGCTGCTGGGCATTGGTGGCATGAAGCTCTATCAGTCAGAGATGCCGGGGCCGTTCAAGGAGGAGCGTCTGACTCCCCGCCTTGCCGATACCGCGCGCACGCTGTGGGTGACCTACTTCGCGCTGGGCGTGGCCTGCACCCTGGCCTACTGGCTGGCGGGAATGTCATTTTTTGACGCCCTCTGTCACGGGCTGTCGACCGTGTCGCTGGGCGGGTTCTCCACCCGCAGCGAGAGCATTGGGTTTTATGACAGCCAAGCGATTGAGCTGGTCGCCGGGGCGTTTTCACTGCTCTCCGCGTTCAACTTCACCCTCTGGTACGTCGCCATTGTCAGACGCACCCTGAAACCGATTCGCCGCAGCCCGGAGGTTAAATTCTTTCTGAGCGCCGCCGCGGTGATTATTGTCATCACCGCCTGGCAGGTCTGGCATGCCGGGATGTACAACGCCACGGATAGCCTGGTGCACGCCTTCTTCCTTGCCAGTTCGATGATGACCGATAACGGCCTTTCGACCGCCGACTATGCCCAATGGCCCGCACACACCATTTTCCTGCTGTTGAGCGCCAGCTTTTTTGGCGGCTGCGTAGGCTCGACCTGCGGCGGGATCAAAGCCCTGCGTTTTCTCATTATGTTCAAGCAGAGTATTCAGGAGATGAATCAGCTGGCGCATCCGAGAGCGCTGCTGAGCATCAAGGTGGGCAAAAGCGTGGTGAATGAACGCGTCCTGCGCTCGGTATGGAGCTTCTTTTTTCTCTACGTCATGATCACGGGCTTTTTTGTCTGGTCGCTCAATCTGATGGACTACGACCTGTTCACCGCATTCGCAACGGTCGCCGCCTGCATCAACAACATGGGGCTGGGGTTTGGCGAGACGGCGTCGACGTTTGGCACGTTAACAGAGGGGGCAAAACTGCTGATGTGCGCGGCGATGATCTTAGGGCGTCTGGAAATTTACCCGGTGCTGATTCTGTTCTCGCGCTTTTTCTGGCGGGCATAAAACATTCCCGGCGAACCGGGAATGTCAGAATTATGGCGCAGGGTTGATCAGCATCTGCCCCACGGAGCCCCTGTCCATCATCTCCAGCGTCTGGCTGTGGAACAGGAACGGGAAGTGCGGCCACGAAGGCTGACCATAGTAGACAAGCAGTTCAACCTGACCGTCCACCCAGACGGTATCTTTCCAGCCGCGGTCTTCCGGGAACGGCATCGCACCGTTGACGTTGCGGATCAGGAATGCCACCCCTTCAATATGGAACGACTGCGGCAAATCTGAACGGACCGTCCAGCGCTCCCAGGTGCCCTGCTGAGCGGTAATGTCGATGCGGTTGACGTCCCACAGCGCGCCGTTGATGCCCGGGTCATCGCCCAGGCTGATATCACGGCTGCGCACCGGCGAGCCGCTCATGATCTCCTGCGGCAGCAGGCGCATTGGCAGGCTATCGGTCACCAGCGGCAGCAGACCGGTCGGGCGCAGGGTCAGCACCAGGGTCGAGACAAGAATGCTCGACGGTTCAAAGAAACCGCGAATGCGGTCCACAATGCTGGCCGCTTCACCGCAGGTGACCGACACTTCATCCCCATTGGTCATATCAATGAGAACTTCGCGACGTTCTCCCGGCGAGAGCGCCAGCTGTTTGACGGACACCGGGGCCGGTAAAAAGCCCTGGTCGCCGGAGATCACGTGCAGCGGACGGCCATCGCTCATTTGCAGCTGATAGCGGCGCGAGTTGGACGCGTTGAGCAGGCGCAGGCGCACCCAGCCGCGCGAGACCTCGACATACGGGCTTTGCGCGCCGTTGACCAACAGCGTATCGCCGACGAAGCCACCGCTGCCCGGCTCGCTGTATTCCGGCGTACCGAAATTATCCAGACGCTTGTCCTGGATGATAATCGGGAAGTCATCCACGCCGTAGTGGTTCGGGATCGGCAGGGATTTGCTGACCTCATCTTCCACCAGCCACATTCCTGCCAGGCCGTTATAAACCTGCTGCGCCGTACGGTTAGGCGTGTTGGCGTGATACCACAGGGTGGCCGCACTCTGGCGAATCGGCAGAACCGGCGCCCAGTCGGCGCTGGGTGACATCATTCGCGCCGCGCCGCCAATCAACGGGCCGGGCACCTGTAGGCCGCTGATGGTCATGGCGACATTTTCAGGGGTGCGGTTACTGTAGATGAGCTTTACGTCATCGCCATTCCACACGCGTATGGTCGGCCCAAGGTAACGTCCGTTAATGCCCCAGACCGGCGCGCGCGTCCCCTGGGTGAAGGACCAGTGGCTGCGCTGCAGCGTCAGGAAAAGCGGCTGACCGCGACGAGATTCAATTAATGGCGGAATAGGCAGCGGCTGTTGCTGCCCGGCGGCGCTGGCTGTCAGCGGCATCGCACCCGCACAAAGGGCGATCCCGGAAGCCTGAATAAACTGACGCCGACTGAGTGACATATAAGCTCCATCTGAAACGACTAACAACGCGGGAATTCGTTTTCCCTTCAACGCCGGATTAAATCTTCCCGGCGGCTTCTCTCTCTGCGACTTCTTTGTCGAGCTGCGCAATATGCTGAGCCATCAGCTCACGGCAGTGCGCTGCCAGCTCGCGCACCTGGTCTTTACCGTATTTGCTGGTATCGACGGGTGGCAGCATTTCGACAATCACCAGCCCGTTATTCAGGCGGTTAAGATTAATCTTATTCGAAGTATTGGAAACGCACACAGGAATAATTGGAACACCTGCCGCAATTGCGGCATGAAACGCCCCGGTTTTAAACGGCAGCAGGCCGCGGCCGCGGCTACGCGTCCCTTCCGGGAACATCCAGATTGAAATTTTGCGCTTTTTAAAATGATTCACCACTTCCGCAATGGTGCTGTGCGCTTTTGCACGGTTATTACGGTCGATCAGCAGGTTACCGGTAAGCCAGTAAAGCTGACCAAAAAACGGGATCCATAGCAGGCTTTTTTTGCCCACCGTCACGGTCGGTGGAAGCACGATATTAGAGGCCGTCACCATATCGTAGTTGTTCTGATGGTTGGCGATATAGATGGCGTTACCGAAATTCTCCGCCCCTTCCGGCAGACGTTTTTCAACTTTCAGACCAAACAGCGGCGCAAGACGCCCGAACATATGGCCAAAGGTGGCGACATGCTTCGGATTACGCGGGCTGAACAGGCAATAAATAGAGCCGAAAATACAGACCAGAATGCAGTAGATAACGGTAAGAATAAGACGAACAATATATAGCATAGCGACCTCTGAAGCCCCAACAGCTGACAATTATACTTCACCTGTGGCCAGGTAAGGACTTTATTACGAGCGCGTATTGTTAATCGCAACGCACGAATTAACAACGATTTTACGGGAAATTTTATTGAAATTCCCCCTCCGGACAGAGGGGGATATCACGACATTACTCTTCGCTGTCACCCGCGGTGCTGCGTGCAGGAGAGTCAATCTCCACGCGGTCGATGCGCTGCAGGCCGCGCATCAGCGAGCCGCGGCGACCGCGCTCACCCACTACTTTCTGCAGCTCTTCCGGACGCAGCTTGATCTTACGCTTGCCGACGTGAATGGTCAGCGTGCTCTGCGGCGGCAGGAGGAAGAGGTGCGCCAGGCCATCTTCGCCTTTTGCGGCTTCCGCCGACGGGATGTTGATGATCTTATTGCCCTTGCCTTTAGACAGCTCCGGCAGATCGCTGACCGGGAACATCAGCATACGTCCGGCGGTGGTGATCGCCAGCAGCATGTCGCTTTCGTTCTCGATCACCAGCGGCGCCATCACGTGGGCGTTGTCCGGCAGGCTAATCAGCGCCTTACCGGCACGGTTACGGGAGACCAGATCGTTGAAGGTACAGATAAAGCCGTAGCCCGCATCGGACGCCAGGAGCAGCTTCTGGTCATCGGCTTCCATTAGCATATGGTCAACCGTCGCACCCGGCGGCAGCGTCAGCTTGCCGGTGAGCGGCTCGCCCTGCCCGCGCGCGGAAGGCAGCGTAATCGGGTCGATGGCGTAGCTGCGGCCGGTGGAGTCGATAAACGCCACCGGCTGGTTGCTCTTGCCTTTCACCGCCGCTTTGAAGCTGTCGCCCGCTTTGTAGCTCAGCCCAGGCGCGTCGATATCGTGGCCTTTGGCGCTACGCACCCAGCCGCTCTGCGACAGAACAATGGTGACCGGCTCGGACGGCTGCATGTCATGCTCGTTCATCGCCTTCGCTTCTTCGCGCTCGTGCAGCGGAGAACGACGGTCGTCGCCGAAGGCGTCTGCATCGGCCTGCAGCTCTTTCTTCAGCAGGGTGTTCATCTTGCGCTCGGACGCGAGGATCGCCTGCAGCTGATCGCGCTCTTTTTCCAGCTCGTTCTGCTCGCCGCGGATCTTCATCTCTTCCAGTTTGGCGAGATGGCGCAGCTTCAGTTCGAGGATCGCTTCGGCCTGGGTTTCGCTGATGCCAAAGCGCGACATCAGCGCCGGCTTCGGCTCGTCCTCGGTACGGATGATCTCAATCACTTCATCGATATTGAGGAACGCCACCAGCAAACCTTCGAGGATATGCAGGCGCTTAAGCACTTTCTCCAGACGATGGTTCAGACGACGACGGACAGTATCGCGGCGGAAGGTCAGCCATTCGGTGAGGATCTCCAGCAGGTTTTTCACCGCCGGGCGTCCGTCGAGGCCAATCATGTTCAGGTTGATGCGGTAGCTTTTTTCCAGATCGGTGGTGGCGAACAGGTGGTTCATCACCTGCTCCATGTCCACGCGGTTGGAGCGCGGCACGATCACCAGACGGGTCGGGTTCTCATGATCCGATTCGTCGCGCAGGTCGTCCACCATCGGCAGCTTTTTATTGCGCATCTGGGAGGCGATCTGCTCCAGCACTTTGGCACCGGAAACCTGATGCGGCAGCGCGGTGATCACCACGGCGCCGTCCTCTTTATTCCACACCGCGCGCATGCGCACGGAGCCGCGACCGTTCTGGTAGATTTTGCGGATTTCCGCGCGCGAGGTGATGATCTCAGCTTCGGTCGGGAAATCTGGCCCCTGCACGATATCCAGCAGCTCGTCGAGCGTCGCTTTCGGCTGCTCGATGAGGGTAATAGCGGCTTTCGCCACTTCACGCAGGTTGTGCGGCGGAATGTCCGTCGCCATACCGACCGCGATACCGGTGGTACCGTTCAGCAGGATGTTCGGCAGACGCGCGGGCAGCATCTTCGGCTCCTGCATCGTACCGTCGAAGTTTGGCACCCAGTCAACGGTTCCCTGACCCAGCTCGCCCAGCAGCACTTCGGCATATTTAGAGAGACGGGATTCGGTATAACGCATCGCCGCGAAGGATTTCGGATCGTCCGGCGCACCCCAGTTCCCCTGCCCGTCCACCAGCGGGTAGCGGTAAGAGAACGGCTGCGCCATCAGCACCATCGCTTCATAACAGGCGCTGTCGCCGTGCGGATGGTATTTACCCAGTACGTCACCGACGGTACGGGCGGATTTCTTGAACTTGGCGGTGGCGTTCAGCCCCAGTTCGGACATCGCATAGACGATGCGGCGCTGAACGGGCTTCAGGCCATCCCCGATAAACGGCAACGCCCTGTCCATGATGACGTACATGGAGTAGTTCAGGTAGGCGTTTTCCGTGAATTCATGTAGCGCGAGGCGCTCTGCCATATCGCTCATTACGTGTGATTCCTCAACTCAGAAACCGAAGGGTTTCAGGCAATATTGCCGCAGATACTACCTCATCTGATGAATTGAGTCACAAAGAAAAAGGGCCGCACAGGCGGCCCTTTTCGGGTTATTTGTTCAGCTTAATAACCTGCTTCACGTCGATTTCAAACTCGTTCCAGTCTTTATCGACTTTACCCTGCAGTTCAACTTTATCCTGCGGAGTGACGGTCACGCCGTTCCAGCGCTTGTGGTCAATCTCAACTACGACCGTGCCGGACTCATCGCGGAAGGTGTAGCGGTCATCGGACAGGCGCTCGGTAATGTTCCCGCGCAGCTTCACCCAGGCATCGTCCTTCAGGTCTTTCACTTTTGCCGCGGTGGTGAGGTTGGCGTTGTTATCGACAAAACCGCCCTGCTGAGTTTGCGTCTGGGTCTGTGTGGCCGATGGGCCAGTAAAACCGCCCTGAGCAGCAAAGACCGGCGCGGTGGTCATCATCATGATGGCAGCAATTGCAGCGAATTTTTTCATCTTCATCTCTCCCTTTAATGTCGTTTCGCAATCCATTTAACAGGGTAATCCTTAACAACTTCTTAAGGGAAAAATTTATTTATTATTGCTGTACAGCAGGCGCTTACAGAGGGTTTACTGACGACATCAAGGAGGGAACATGCGCATTTTACTGGTAGAAGACGACAGGTTAATCGGCGACGGTATCAAGGCGGGGTTAAGCAAAATGGGCTTTAGCGTGGACTGGTTTACCGACGGTAAAACCGGCCAGGCCGCGCTCTCCTCTGCACCCTATGATGCCGTGGTGCTGGATCTGACGCTGCCGGAAATTGACGGTCTGGACATTCTGCGCGCGTGGCGCGAAAGCGGGCGCAGCGAGCCGGTATTAATTCTGACGGCGCGGGATGCGCTTAACCAGCGCGTCGAAGGGCTGCGTCTTGGGGCGGATGATTATCTCTGTAAGCCGTTCGCGCTGATCGAAGTGGGTGCCCGCCTCGAAGCGCTGGTCCGCCGCAGCCACGGACAGGCGCGTAGCGAACTGCGTCACGGGAAGGTCACGCTCGATCCGACCCGTCTCATCGCCACGCTGGACGGTGAGCCGCTGACGCTCAAGCCGAAAGAGTTCGCGCTGCTGGAGCTGTTAATGCGTAACGCCGGTCGGGTGCTGCCGCGAAAGCTGATCGAGGAAAAACTCTATACCTGGGACGACGACGTCTCCAGCAACGCCATCGAGGTTCACGTCCATCATTTGCGCCGCAAGCTTGGGAGCGAGTTTATCCGCACCGTGCACGGCATCGGCTACACCCTGGGTAACGCATGAAACTGACGCAACGCCTGAGCCTGAAGCTGCGCCTGACGCTTCTCTTCCTGCTGCTCTCTCTGACGGCCTGGTTTGCCGCCAGCCTGGTCGCCTGGCAGCAGACGACCCACAAGCTCGACAAGCTGTTCGATACCCAGCAGATGCTGTTTGCTAAACGGCTGCTGACGATGGATCTGGACGAGATCCGCGCCCCCGAACGCATACGCGAGATCCCGAAAAAAGTGAAGCACGGTCGTCTGGACGACGACGCGCTGGCTTTCGCCATTTACGCCGTCGACGGCAAAATGCTCCTCAACGACGGTGAAAACGGACGCGATATTCCGTACCACTATCGCCGCGACGGGTTCGATAACGGGCAGCTACAGGGCGACAACGACGAGTGGCGTTTTTTATGGCTGACCTCACCTGACGGAAAATACCGCGTGGTGGTCGGCCAGGAGTGGGAGTACCGCGAGGAGATGGCGCTGGACGTGGTCAGCTCGCAGCTGACCCCCTGGCTGGTGGCGCTGCCCGTGATGTTGCTGCTGCTGATCGTCCTCCTGAGTCGGGAGCTGAAGCCGCTGAAAAAGCTGGCGCAGACCCTGCGCTCCCGCTCGCCGGATGCCACCGATAAACTGACGACGGAGGGCCTTCCTACGGAAGTGCGCCCCCTGCTCGACGCGCTGAATCATCTCTTCGCGCGCACCCAGGAGATGATGACCCGCGAGCGCCGCTTTACGTCCGATGCCGCCCACGAGCTACGCAGCCCGCTGGCGGCCCTGAAGGTGCAAACTGACGTGGCGCAGCTGTATCAGGACGATCCCGAGGCGCAGTCCAAAGCCCTTTCGCAGCTACATGCAGGTATCGACCGCGCCTCCCGGCTGGTGGATCAACTCCTCACGCTGTCGCGCCTGGACTCGCTGGATAACCTTGACGATGTC
Organism: Enterobacter sp. 01-M-02-SI-ECC; assembly: GCF_047530595.1. Lineage (NCBI taxonomy): Bacteria > Pseudomonadati > Pseudomonadota > Gammaproteobacteria > Enterobacterales > Enterobacteriaceae > Enterobacter > Enterobacter sp. 01-M-02-SI-ECC. The sequence continues at coordinate 15,631 of NZ_JBLKCZ010000024.1, forward strand.
GAACCGATTCCCCTGGCCGACTTGCTGCAGTCAGCCGTGCTGGATATCTGGCATCCGGCGCAGCAGGCGGGCATTGATCTTCGCCTGAACATCCATGCACCAGAGGTTACACGCACGGGCCAGCAGATCCTCATGAGCCTGCTGGTGCGCAACCTGCTGGATAACGCGATTCGCTACAGTCCGCGCGGCAGCGTGGTGGACGTGACGCTGGACGCGCGTGGCTTTACCGTGCGCGACAACGGCCCAGGCATTTCACCTGACGCGCTGGCGCGCGTCGGCGAGCGCTTTTATCGTCCGCCGGGTCAGGATGCCACGGGCAGCGGGCTGGGGTTATCCATTGTAAAACGCATCGCCACCCTGCACGGGATGCGCGTTTCGCTGAGCAATGCGCCTGAAGGCGGTTTTGAAGTGAAGGTCAGCTGGTAGGGATTATTGCGTTTAACGCAAAAGACTTTGCACATTTTGCTCATTTTACCGCACCGTCCTCGCGCGTAGAATACTGACCAAACTCTCATCATCGAGGACAAATAATGAGCAACATCCTGATTATCAACGGTGCAAAAGAATTTGCGCATTCTAAAGGCCAGCTGAATGACACCCTGACCGAGGTCGCGGACGGTTTCCTGCGCGACGCCGGGCATGATGTTAAGGTCGTGCGCGCGGACAGCAATTATGACGTGAAGGCCGAAGTGCAGAACTTCCTGTGGGCTGACGTGGTGATCTGGCAGATGCCAGGCTGGTGGATGGGCGCGCCGTGGACCGTAAAAAAATACATGGACGACGTGTTCACCGAAGGTCACGGTTCACTGTATGCCAGCGATGGCCGCACCCGCTCTGACGCCTCCAAAAAATACGGCTCGGGCGGCCTGATTCAGGGCAAAAAATATATGCTCTCGCTGACCTGGAACGCCCCGCTGGAAGCCTTCACCGATAAAGATCAGTTCTTCGAAGGCGTGGGCGTCGACGGCGCGTACCTGCCGTTCCACAAGGCTAACCAGTTCCTGGGCATGGATCCGCTGCCGACCTTTATCGTCAACGACGTGATTAAAATGTCTGACGTCCCGAGCTATATCGCAGAATATCGCAAGCATCTCGCGAAAATTTTTGCTTAACTGGTAGCCTGGAATTAAAGGAGTAGTAAACATGCTTACCGTAATCGCAGAAATCCGTACTCGTCCAGGTCAACATCACCGTCAGGCGGTGCTGGATCAGTTCGTGAAAATTATCCCGACCGTACTGAAAGAAGAAGGCTGCCACGGCTACGCGCCGATGGTGGATGCCGCCACTGACGCCAGCTTCCAGGCGACCGCGCCAGACTCAATCATCATGGTTGAGCAGTGGGAAACCGTCGCGCACCTTGAAGCGCACCTGCAGACCCCTCACATGAAAGCGTGGAGTGACGCGGTGAAGGGTGACGTGCTGGAAACCCACATCCGCATTCTGGAGCAAGGGGTTTAAGTTTCCCCTCACCCCGCCCTCTCCCACAGGGAGAGGGCGAACAGATCCAGGCCCGGTGAGCGTCAGCGCTACCGGGTTTTTTATCAGCTTAAAACTCAACTGCTATGCTTATTCTGACTTCATGATTAACAGGAGGATGGAATGGGTCTTTTTAACTTCGTGAAAGAAGCAGGCGAAAAGCTATGGGATAACCTGACCGATCATAAAGGCCAGAGTGACAAAATCATCGAGCATCTCAAAAAACTCAATATTCCCGGTTCAGATAAGGTTCAGGTTAACGTTACCGACGGCAAAGCCAGCGTGACGGGTGACGGGCTGACCCAGGAGCAGAAAGAAAAAATCCAGGTCGCCGTCGGGAACATCGCGGGCGTCAGCGAGGTGGAGAACAACATCACCGCGACCGATGCCAAAGATGAAGCCACCTACTATACGGTGAAATCCGGCGATACCCTGAGCGCTATCTCCAAAACCGTCTACGGCGATGCCAACAAGTACAATAAGATTTTTGAGGCTAACCGCCCGATGCTCTCCAGCCCGGATAAAATCTATCCTGGCCAGACGCTGCGTATTCCTAAGGCGTGATCCGCGAGCCGGGGAAATCAGCTGCTTTTCTTCCCCGGTTTTAACCCACGATGTAACTCGTTGATGCGCTTCATCGACTTGATGGTGCGCTGCGGCTCGGTGGAGGCCACGGATAAAATAATCATCTCCAGACACAGCAGCACCGTGCCGTGGAGCGGAATTTTGCCTTTTTCGCCGCCGCGCGGAACGTGAATCACCACGCTGGCCTCCTTGCTGAAGCGTGAGTCGAGGGCGTTGGTCAGCAGGATGGTTGGAATGCCCAGACGCTTCGCTTCACGCAGCGTGGTTTGCCCCTCCCGGTGCGCGGATTTCTGCGCCATCATCACCAGCACGTCGCCGCGCTGAAGCGCAATCAGCTGCTCGGCAAGCCCTATTCCGGTACGGTTAAGCGGCGTGGCGGGTAACCCCATTCGGCTGAACAGCCTGGTGGTGTACTCGGCCAGAATGCCGGAGGCGCCAATGCCAAATATGGCGACCTGCCTCGCCTGCGCCAGCAGAGAGACGGCCTGGGCCATCGCGTAGCGGTTGTGGGGCTCGGATAACACTTCGCAGGTGTGCTGATGCCCCTCCAGCACGAAATCAATGCTCGCGTTGACGTCGCTGGCGAGCGTATTCACCGTGGTGGACATCTTTTCGCTGGAGGTGACCACCGGACCAAACCACTGCTCCAGCGTTTGCTTGAGATCGCGCAGCCCGGCGAAACCCAGCGCCTGAATGGCGCGGACCACCGTGGCGTCTGAGGTTTTCAACAGCGTCGCGATCTCCATCGCGGTCTGTTCCATCACCGCTTCTCGGTTGTCATGAATATAGCGTGCAACCTGCAGCAGACGCGGCGTCAGCTGATGCGCGCGCGCGCGAAAGCGGTCGCCATAGACATCCACGCGCCCTTTCTCTTTGCGGATCACCGTGTCGCCTCCGGCTGCGGACGTCCGGCAATCTGCGACTGCACCTGCGCGGCCATCAGCCCTAACGAGGCGTACGAATTCGAGATGGCCTCTTCACGCGAGATCAGTACGTAATGCCCGGTTCGGCAGGCATTCAGGAACTGACACCAGCCCGGCATGACCGCATCCATCGCCGCCAGCTCGTCCTGCGGTTTTCCGCCCGTATCCCCGCGCCAGGTGGCGAAGACGAAATCGGCATCCAGCTCCGGCAGGCGCTCGGCGCTGACGTCGATGCGCCCTCCTTCCGGGATGCTCTCAATCAGCGGCGGGAAGGTGAACCCGGCGTCGCGCAGCACGCGGCCCAGCGAGTGGTAGCTGTGCATGGCGTTAATCTTTCCCTGATTCGCCTGAATCACGGACACGGTCACCTTGCGGGTATCAATAATCGCCTTCAGCGCCTTAATCTGCTCCTGATAGCGCCGCTCCAGAACCTTAAGCCGCGCCTGCGTTCCCGTCAGTTGAGCCAGCTTGCGGTAGATCTCCGGCGCGCCGCCGTCGAGATGATCGATGCTCACCGTCGGGGCAATTTTCGCCAGCTGTTCCACCGGGGTGTTGCGGGTCGGCTCGGTAACGATCAGGTCAGGCTTTGCGGCGGCGATGGCTTCAATGTCGATATCGGCCGTGCCGATAAATTTAATGTCGGAATTATCGAAGTCGACGCCGGTCAACATGCCGCTGGAGCGCAGAAAGTGGCTGCCGTCCGGCCGCGTGCGGCCATGGCTTGCCACCGGCGGCACGCCAAGCTCAATCAGCGGAATGGTGATATCCAGATCGTGTAAAGAGACAATCCGTTTCGGATGAACCGGCACCACCACTTTTCGGTTCAGATCGTCAGTAAACGTCTGCGTCGGCTCCGCCGCACCCACCGCGAACCCCACCAGCAACAGCATCGAAAACAGTACGCGCATCCTAGTCCCCTAAAATCTGTCCCGACGCTGCCAGAGCAGCAGCAGGAAAAACGGTCCGCCAATCAATGAAATCACAATTCCCGCCGGCAGCTGCAGCGGGAGGAATGCCAGACGTCCGACGTTATCCGCCAGCAGCACCAGCAGCGCGCCCAGCACGGCGCTTCCAGTCAGGAGCGCGGTTTGCCCACCGCGCAGCAGCAGGCGCGCCATATGCGGGGCAATAAGCCCCACGAAGCCTATACTGCCAACGCACGAGACGCAGGCCGCCGTCAGCACCACCGGGGCGAGAACCCGCAGCAGCGCCAGCCGGGTTATGCGAACGCCAAGGCCCGCTGCGGCCTGATTGCCGAGCAACGCCACGTCCGCAGCCCGTGCGGTAAAAAGCAGCAGCGCAAACGCGGGGGCAGCCCAGAGCGCGGCTAACCCCACCAGCGTCCAGTTTGCCGCATGCAGGCTTCCCGCCAGCCACAGCATCGCCGTCTGCACGTCCCGCACGTCGGCGGTGGTGATAAAGACGCCCATTGCGGCGGCAAACGCCCACGACACGCCGATGCCGATCAGGATGAACCGCGGGCGCGAGATATCGCGCGCCAGGGCGATAACCAGCAGCGCGGTAAGCAGTCCACCGGCCATGCCGACCAGAGGACGCCAGGCCAGGCCCAGCGCCGGGAACTGAAAAATCAGCAGCAGTACCGCCGCGCTACAGCCCTCCTTCACGCCGATAAGCCCGGGATCGGCCAGACCATTGCGGGTGATGGACTGCATTGCCGCCCCCGCCATGCCGAGCATCGCGCCGCACAGCACCGCCATCAGCAGGCGCGGCAGGCGGATATCCATCACGATGTAGCGCGTCTCCGCCGTCAGACTCTCAGGAGAAAACAGCGCGCGCCCGATGGCGGAGGTGGGAACAGGAAGAGATCCGTGCGTCAGGCCAAAGCCCAGCAGGCTTAACGCCACCAGCGCCAAAAGCGTCAGGCACGCCAGCGCCCGCGGGCGAACCAGCGCCGATACACGGCCAATACGGATCGCGCGGAATCCGGCCCGGTTCATTTGAACATCCTCGACGCCATAAAGATGAATACGGGTGCGCCGACCAGGGCCGTCATGATGCCGGTTGCCAGCTCCCAGGGCGTAAACAGCGAGCGGGCGGCGATATCCGCCAGCAGCAGAACCAGCGCGCCGCACAGGGCTGACAGCGGCACCATCACGCGTAAATCGACCGACACCAGACGGCGAATGAGCTGCGGCACGACCAGGCCGATAAAGCCAATCGGCCCGGCAATTGAGACGGCCGCGCCGCAGAGCAGCGCGATGGCCAGCAGGGCGAGCAGGCGGGTTTTCAGCAGCGACACGCCAAGCCCCTGCGCCATTCGGTCTCCCAGCGCAAGCATGTTGAGCGAGGGCGACAGACCGATGGCGAGAACAAAACCGGCTGCTGCGGCCCAAAGGGCGCTCCGGAGCGTCTGCACGTTGATCCCGGCCAGGTCCCCTGCCAGCCAGGTGCGCATGGCGAGCAGCGTCTGTTCATCGAGAATTAACACCGCGGCGGTAATCGACGAGGCAAACGCCGACATCGCCACGCCGCACAGCGTGACCTTCATCGGCGTAAGCCCGGTGCGACCGGACGAGGAGAACATCAGCACCAGTAAAAACAGCGCGGCGGCACCGGCGGCGGCAACGAGCGGGCGACCAAACGGCAGCGACAGCCCAAGCGCGCTGGTAATCACTACCGCCAGCGCGGCCCCGGCGTTGAGCCCCAGAATATGCGGCTCGCCGAGCGGGTTGCGGATCACGGACTGCAGCAGCACGCCCGCCACGCCGAGCGCGGCGCCCGTCACCATCGCGGCGCAGAGGCGCAGCAGTCTTAATTTGATAATGACGTTATGGTCGAAATTGCGCGGATCGAAATGGAAGAATGCCTCCACCACCGTCTGCGGGGCGATGAAGCGTGCGCCGATGCCCAGGTGCATAATCGCGCCCAGCACTAGCAGCAGTGCGAAGATCGGAAAGGCCAGAGAGGAGCGCATCATGGCTGAACGGTGCTCTGGCGAAACGGCATAAAGAACGGCTTGCCGGTCAACGGATTTATGGACATATGCACGTCGACATCAAACACCGCTTTGATCAGCTCCGGCGTGCAGGCATCGCCCTCATGCAATACGCCTTCAACTTTCCCCTGGCGTAAAAAGACCAGCGAATCGCCGTAGTTCACGGCGAAGTTGAGATCGTGCAGCACCACCACGACGGTACGTCCGTGCTGGCGGGTCAGGGTGTGCAGCAGTTCCAGGATCTCCACCTGATAGCGAAGATCGAGAAACGTCGTGGGCTCGTCAAGCAGGATATACGGCGTTTGCTGCGCCAGCGCCATGGCGATCCAGCAGCGCTGACGCTGGCCGCCGGATAAGCTTTCCACCGGCATATGGGCAAACTCCGCCGTTCCGGTCAGACGCAGGGCCTCTTCCACCGCCAGCTCGTCCTCGTCGCTCCACTGGCGCATAAAGTTTTGCCAGGGAAAACGCCCGCGCGAGACCAGCTCAAAGACGGTTAACCCTTCCGGCAGCAGCGGAGACTGCGGCAGGATACCCAGCTCGCGGGCGACGGCTTTGGTCGGCTGCTCGTGGATCGCCTTGCCGTCGAGAACTGCCGCGCCGCCAAGCGGCTGAAGCAAACGCGCAATGGTGCTCAGCAGCGTGGATTTTCCGCAGCCGTTCGCCCCTACCAGCACCGTCATTTTCTGCTGTGGGATCGAAAGGGAGATATCATCAACGATGATTTTTTTCTGATAGCCCGCAGAGAGGTTCTCCAGAACCAGTCCCGGTTTTTTTGTGTTGTGAGCCACGTGAATGCCAACGTAATAAAAAAGCGCAACAAATATAAATAAAAATCATTCTCTTTTGAAAGTTTGACGCTGCGCCATGTAGTAGTCAAGAGAAGAAACACCCTAATAAAACCAGGGGTAAGTCTAAGGGTGAATGAACAAGAAAGGACTTTCAAAAGCATTTAATTCAATAAGTTAATAATTATCCCGCTGCGCTTATACGCCCGGATAAACGTTGTAGCCGATTTTTGCTTTTTTCCATTTACTACTACATTCGCGCATGATTGAATGATTCTCAATTACATGTCCGATGCCCGCCGTGGCTAACGGACAGACCGTAAAGGGCAATGACTCACACATTTTTCCGCGAAACGTCATTCGCGGGATATTTCGGGATAACAGATGTAATGGCTACGTTCACACCTTCACTCTCTGGGGTAAAAGGGCGCGCGCTCTTTTCACTGCTGTTCATGGCGCCGCTGGTGCAGGCAGCAGATAACACCGCGACTAAAGACGGCGAAACGCTTACCGTCACCGCCGATCCAAATACGACGGCGGAGGCCACGAATGGCTATCAGCCGTTGAATACCTCCACCGCGACGTTAACCAACATGCCGATGCTGGACATCCCGCAGGTGGTCAATACCGTCAGCGACAAAGTGCTGGAGGATCAGCATGCCACCACGCTGGATGAAGCGCTCTATAACGTCAGCAACGTGGTGCAGACCAACACCCTGGGCGGTACGCAGGATGCCTTCGTGCGCCGCGGATTTGGCGCGAACCGCGACGGCTCGATCATGACCAACGGCCTGCGCACCGTGCTGCCGCGCAGCTTTAATGCCGCAACCGAGCGCGTGGAGGTGCTGAAAGGCCCGGCCTCGACCCTATACGGTATTCTCGACCCCGGCGGCCTGATCAACGTCGTCACCAAACGCCCGGAGAAGACCTTCGGCGGCTCACTTTCCGCTACCTCGTCCAGCTTTGGCGGCGGCACCGGACAGGTTGATGTTACCGGCCCGATTGACGGCACGCGTCTGGCGTATCGCCTGACGGGCGAATATCAGGACGAGGATTACTGGCGTAATTTCGGCAACGAACGCAGCACCTTTATCGCCCCGTCGCTGACCTGGTTCGGCGACGATGCCACTGTGACCGTGCTCTATTCGCATCGCGACTATAAAACGCCGTTCGATCGCGGAACGATCTTCGATCTCAACACTAAAAAAGCCGTCGACGTCGATCGTAAAACCCGCTTCGACGAACCGTTTAACGTGACCGACGGCCAGTCCGATCTCGCTCAGCTCAACGCGGAGTATCGCCTCAACAGCCAGTGGACCGCGAAGTTCGACTACAGCTACAGCCAGGATAAATACAGCGATAACCAGGCCCGCGTGATGGCCTACGATTCAAAAACCGGCAACCTGACCCGCCGCGTGGATGCGACCCAGGGCTCGACCCAGCGTATGCACACGACGCGCGCGGATCTACAGGGAAACGTGGACATCGCGGGCTTTTACAATGAGATCCTGACCGGCGTGTCGTATGAGAATTACGATCTGCTGCGTACGGACATGATCCGCTGTAAGAACGTTAAGGATTTCAATATTTACAACCCGAGCTACGGCAGCCTCGGCAAGTGCACCACCGTCTCGGCATCCGACAGCGATCAAACCATCAAGCAGGAGAGCTACTCCGCCTACGCGCAGGACGCGCTGTACCTGACCGATAAGTGGATCGTCGTCGCCGGAATGCGCTATCAGTATTACACCCAGTATGCGGGGAAAGGCCGTCCGTTTAACGTGAACACCGACAGCCGCGACGACCAGTGGACGCCGAAGCTGGGTCTTGTTTATAAGCTCACCCCAGCGGTCTCGCTGTTTGCCAACTATTCCCAGACGTTTATGCCGCAGTCGTCCATTGCGAGCTACATCGGCGACCTGCCGCCGGAAACGTCTAACGCGTATGAAATCGGCGCTAAGTTTGACCTGTTCGACGGCATTACTGCCAATATCGCGCTGTTTGATATCCACAAGCGCAACGTGCTTTACACCGAAAGCATTGGTGATGAAACCGTCGCCAAAACCGCGGGCCGCGTGCGCTCCCAGGGCGTGGAGGTGGATCTTGCCGGCTCGCTGACCGAGAACACCAACATTATCGCCAGCTACGGCTATACCGACGCGAAGGTGCTGGAAGACCCGGACTATGCGGGCAAACCGCTGCCAAACGTGCCGCGCCATACCGGCTCCCTGTTCCTGACCTACGATATTCACAATGCGTTTGCCGGGAATACCCTGACGCTGGGCGGCGGCGGGCACGGCGTAAGCCGTCGTTCCGCAACCAACGGCGCGGATTATTATCTGCCGGGCTATTTCGTGGCGGATGCGTTTGCGGCGTACAAAATGAAGCTACAGTATCCGGTGACGCTGCAGGTGAACGTGAAAAATCTGTTTGATAAGACCTACTACACGTCGTCCATTGCGACCAACAACCTGGGCAACCAGATTGGCGATCCACGCGAAGTGCAGTTTACGGTGAAGATGGAGTTTTGACGTAAAAAAGCCCGGTGGCGCTAACGCTTACCAGGCCTACGATCCATTCCCTCTCCCTGTGGGAGAGGGTTAGGGTGAGGGCATCAGGCCTCAATATCCGCCATATCGCCTTTCTCCTGCAGCCAGTTGCGTCGGTCTTCCGAACGTTTCTTGGCAAGGAGCATATCCATCATGGCGTTGGTTTGCTGTTCGTCTTCGTCGCTGATCGTCAGCTGCACCAGACGGCGCGTGTTCGGATCCAGCGTCGTTTCGCGTAGCTGCATCGGGTTCATCTCGCCCAGCCCTTTAAATCGCTGCACGTTCGGTTTGCCCTTCTTGCGCTTCAGCTGTTCCAGCACGCCCGCTTTCTCTTCTTCCGTCAGCGCGTAGTAAACCTCTTTGCCAAGGTCGATACGGTACAGCGGCGGCAGCGCCACGTGGACGTGACCGTTTTTCACCAGCGTTTTGAAATGCTTCACGAAGAGCGCGCACAGCAGCGTGGCGATGTGCAGACCATCGGAGTCCGCATCCGCGAGGATACAGATCTTGCCGTAGCGCAGCTGGCTCAGATCGTCGCTGTCCGGATCGATACCGATCGCTACCGAGATATCGTGCACTTCCTGCGAGGCCAGCACTTCATCAGAAGAGACCTCCCATGTATTCAGGATCTTACCCTTGAGCGGCATGATCGCCTGATATTCACGATCGCGCGCCTGCTTGGCCGATCCGCCCGCCGAGTCCCCTTCCACGAGGAAAAGCTCGGTACGGTTGAGATCCTGCGCGGTACAGTCCGCAAGCTTGCCCGGCAGCGCAGGGCCGCTGGTCAGCTTTTTACGCACCACTTTCTTCGCGGCACGCAGACGACGCTGGGCGCTGGAAATCGCCATTTCGGCCAGCATCTCTGCCGCCTGCACGTTCTGGTTCAGCCACAGGGTAAACGCATCTTTCACCACGCCGGAGACGAATGCCGCGCACTGACGTGACGACAGGCGCTCTTTGGTCTGGCCGGCAAACTGCGGATCCTGCATCTTCACGGAGAGCACGTAGGCGCAGCGATCCCAGATATCTTCCGCCGACAGCTTCACGCCGCGTGGCAGAATATTGCGGTATTCGCAGAACTCACGCATCGCGTCCAGCAGCCCCTGACGCAGGCCGTTGACGTGCGTACCGCCGAGCATGGTCGGGATCAGGTTAACGTAGCTTTCCGTCAGCAGCTCGCCGCCTTCCGGCAGCCACAGCAGCGCCCAGTCCACGGCTTCGGTATCGCCGCTAAAGTTACCGACAAACGGTTTTTCCGGCAGCGTTGGCAGGCCGTTTACCGCTTCGCACAGGTAGTCGTTTAGACCGTCGGCGTAGCACCAGGTTTGTGCGGTATTGTTAACATGATCGGTAAAGGTGATTTCCACGCCCGGACACAGCACCGCTTTGGCTTTCAGCAGGTGCGTCAGGCGAGAAACGGAAAAGCGCGGGCTGTCGAAGAAGCTTTCGTCAGGCCAGAAGTGGACGCTGGTGCCGGTATTGCGTTTGCCGCACGTGCCGACAACCTGCAGATCCTGCACCTTATCGCCATTTTCAAACGCGATGTTATAGACCTGACCGTCGCGACGAACGTTCACTTCCACGCGTTTGGACAAGGCGTTCACGACGGAAATGCCCACGCCGTGCAAACCACCGGAGAACTGGTAGTTCTTGTTGGAGAACTTACCGCCCGCGTGCAGACGACAGAGGATCAGCTCAACGGCAGGCACGCCCTCTTCCGGGTGGATATCCACCGGCATGCCGCGCCCGTCGTCGATGACTTCCAGCGACTGATCGGCGTGCAGGATAACGTCGACGCGTTTGGCATGGCCCGCCAGCGCTTCGTCCACACTGTTATCAATAACTTCCTGGCCCAGATGGTTTGGGCGCGTCGTATCGGTGTACATCCCCGGGCGGCGGCGAACCGGCTCAAGCCCGGTGAGGACCTCAATGGCATCAGCGTTATAGGTTTGCGTCATGATTTAAACTAGCAATTCGCATTGATTGTCAGTGGCTGTGCAGTCCAAGAAAATCGACAATCTGGGTGAAATGATTCTCAAAGCCCGTGAAAGCATGGTTTCCGCCCTCTTCTATAGTCTGGCGGCAGGAGGCGTAATACGCCACTGCCTGGCGGTAATCCAGCACTTCATCACCCGTCTGTTGCAGCAGCCAGATGAGATCCGGCGCCTCAAGCGGGTCGACCTGCATAACTTTGAGATCGTAAATATGGCGTGACTCTAGCACATATTGCTGGCCGGTGTAGGGGTTCTCGTTTTCGCCAAGAAAGTCCCTCAGCAGCTCAAATGGCCGAACCGCCGGATTAACCACAACGGCGGGCAGCATGAAGCATTGTGAGAGCCAGGTAGCGTAGTACCCGCCCAGGGATGAACCGACCACACCGAAGGTTTCGCCGCCGTGCGCAAGCACAATAGATTCCAGCATCTCAGCGGCCTCTGCCGGGTAAGGCGGCAGCTGCGGGATAATCATCTCAACGTCGGGGTGATGCTCGCTCAGCCACTGGCGAAACTGTGTCGCTTTTGCGGAGCGCGGCGAGCTGTTGAATCCGTGCAGATAAAGGAGCGTAGACATCAATAGCCTTCTGAAGCGGTATCCGGGCGGAATTTTGCACCGGTCAAACGGCAGACTTCCGTGGTCAGCGAGCCGTCGGCATGCAGTTCCAGCCAGCGCCAGCCTGGCGCGATGGTATCCAGCGTAAAGTTGGCGCAGTGCGGCTTAAACTGAACGCAGGTCGATGGCGTCGCCAGCATGCGGCGTCCGTTCCAGTCGAGATCCTGTTCCTGGTGAATATGCCCACACAGCAGATTTTTCACCCGCGGGAACTTGGCCAGCACGCGATCCAGCGCTGCGGAGTTGCGCAGGCTGTGCTGATCGAGCCAGCTGCAGCCCGCCGGCAGAGGATGATGATGCAGCAACAGCAGCGTGTGGCGTTCAGGTTCAGCAGCCAGTTTGGTCTCAAGCCAGTCGAGCTGAAACTCGCTTAACTCACCGTGCGGGACGCCAAACACCTGGCTGTCCAGCAGCAGGATCTGCCACTGTTCACCCGCAAAAACACATTTCGCCGGCGAAATGCCCGCATCCTGAAGAGAACTGTACATAGCGGGCTGGAAGTCATGGTTTCCTGGCAGCCAGACGCAAGGCACGCTAAAGCTCGCGATGCCTTCAGCAAAATGCTGGTAGGCCGCGGAGGACTGATCCTGCGCCAGATCGCCCGTTGCGACAATCAGATCGCATGCACGGTTTTCAGCGTGAATGGCGCTAAGCACCGCCTGATAACTCTCCCAGGTGTTAACCCCCAGTAGCGTCTCATGCTTTTCGGCAAAAAGGTGGGTATCGGTGATTTGTAATATCCTGACTGGCGCCCCACCAGCAACAGTCAGGTTCAACAGGCTTTCCAAATGGTGTCCTTAGGTAGGTTTATGACGCTAACAAACCGGAATCGCCATTGCTCCATGTGCTAAACAATATCTTAGCCAGTCGGCTAAAAACTGGTTAATTTGATGCTTTTCGTCGCGTTGATGCAACTTTTTATTCGGGTAATCATACCGCGCCTTGAAGCGAAAGATCTGCTGGCTTGAACACACTTCAGCGACCATCGCGTCGTGATAGAGGCGCACCGTCATCGACGGCAGGCTCCAGTAGCTAATGCTGGGTGCCGTTTGCTCAATCTCCACCAGCGTAGTGTAGCGCGTTGATTCTGTTATCGTTAACCGATACTGCGCGTTGCTCACCTGATAGCTTACCGTTTCGCCGGGTGCGTCGTTTCGCGGCAGCAGGCGGCGCAGCTGTGCGAAATTGGTTTCGCACAGGCGCATCATTTCTGGGAAGTCAGGCGTATAGCGCTTCATTTTTTCCACTCGTTTCGTAATGTCTGATAATGCAGCTGTAGCCATTGCAGGGCGATGACAGACGCTGCGTTGTCGATTTTCCCCTCTTCTACCCACTGATAAGCCTGTTCCCGGCTCACCACATGAACCCGAATATCTTCGTTTTCATCTGCCAGACCGTGGATCCCTTCCGCCGTCGTGGCGTCCACTTCGCCCACCATAATGGACAAGCGCTCGCTGGTACCGCCCGGGCTCGCCAGATAGCTCAGCACCGGCCTGGTGCGACCCACCACCAGTCCGGCCTCTTCCAGCGCCTCGCGCCGGGCGACGTCTTCAACCGTTTCGCCTTCTTCGATCATCCCGGCCACCATCTCCAGCAGCCACGGGCTCTCACTGACGTCATAAGCGGCGATGCGGATCTGCTCCACCAGCACAACTTCGTCACGCACTGGGTCAAAGGGTAGCAAGACTGCTGCATGCCCGCGCTCAAAAATTTCGCGTCTGATTTCGCCGCTCATTTCCCCGTTAAACAGGCGATGCCTGAAACGGTAAAGATCCATTGAAAAAAAACCGCTATAAAGCGTTTCTCGTGCAATAATTTCTACATCGTTTTTGGCGAATGTCACGGGCAACTTTTCTGGTTTTTGCATGAGTCGAGTCCTGGTAGCAATGGTGATGAAATTGTGAATTTCAAGGCTGTTTGGCTGCCGTTTGTAAGGCTATATGGTAGATTGGTGCAAATTACCGCCAGATGGCACGTTACGCCAACCTTTTGGTATGGAAGATTCTGTTAGAATCGGCAATTATTTTTTAATTAGATCAGCGCTAATACTGCTTCACAACAAGGAATGCAAATGAAGAAATTGCTCCCCATCCTTATCGGCCTGAGCCTGACGGGCTTCAGTGCAATGAGCCAGGCGGAAAACCTGTTACAGGTCTACCAGCAGGCACGTCTGGGCAACCCTGATTTACGTAAATCAGCGGCCGATCGTGATGCTGCGTTTGAAAAGATTAACGAAGCGCGTAGCCCCTTGCTGCCACAGTTAGGTTTAGGTGCAGATTATACCTACAGCAACGGTTTCCGCGACGCTAACGGCGTAAACTCCAATGCTACCAGCGCCTCACTGCAATTGACACAGACGCTGTTTGATATGTCCAAATGGCGCGCCCTGACCCTGCAGGAAAAGAGTGCGGGTATTCAGGATGTGACCTATCAGACCGACCAGCAGACGCTGATCCTGAACACTGCCACGGCGTACTTCAACGTGCTGAGCGCGATTGACGCACTCTCCTACACCGAAGCGCAGAAACAGGCGATTTACCGCCAGTTAGATCAAACCACCCAGCGTTTCAACGTGGGCCTGGTGGCGATCACCGACGTGCAGAACGCCCGTTCACAGTACGATACCGTGCTGGCTAACGAAGTGACCGCGCGTAACAACCTCGACAACGCGCTGGAATCCCTGCGTCAGGTCACCGGGAATTACTATCCTGAGCTGGCGTCGCTGAACGTGGACAGCTTCAAAACGGATAAACCGCAGGCCGTTAACGCCCTGCTGAAAGAGGCGGAAAACCGCAACCTGAGTTTGCTGCAGGCGCGTCTGAGCCAGGACCTGGCCCGCGAGCAAATTCGTCAGGCGCAGGACGGCCATCTGCCAACCCTGAGCCTGAGCGCGTCTACCGGTGTCTCTGATACGACCTACAGTGGCTCTAAAACCAATACGTCCCAGTATGACGACAGCAATATGGGTCAGAACAAAGTAGGTCTGAGCTTCTCCCTGCCGCTGTACCAGGGCGGCCAGGTCAACTCTCAGGTGAAACAGGCGCAGTACAACTTTGTTGGCGCGAGCGAGCAGCTGGAAAGCGCCCACCGCAACGTGGTGCAGACCGTACGTTCCTCCTTTAACAACGTGAACGCCTCGATCAGCAGCATCAACGCCTATGAACAGGCCGTTGTGTCTGCACAGAGCTCCCTGGATGCGATGGAAGCGGGCTACTCGGTCGGTACACGTACTATCGTGGACGTGCTCGACGCGACCACCACGCTGTACAACGCGAAACAGCAGCTCTCAAGCGCGCGTTACCAGTACCTGATTAACCAGCTGAACATCAAACAGGCTTTGGGTACGCTGAACGAGCAAGATCTGCAGATGCTGAACAGCGCGCTGGGCAAACCGGTCTCCACCTCTCCGGACAGCGTTGCACCGGAGAATCCGGAGCAGGTTGCCGCGGTTGATAACTTCAACGCTAACAGCAACACCCCTGCGGCACAGCCGGCCGCTGCGCGTACCACTACATCCGCCAGCAAAGGCAATAATCCGTTCCGTAACTAAGAGTGTCATCAGGTCCACTGCGGCCTGATGCCCTCTCCCCGCCCTCTCCCACAGGGAGAGGGCGCATCTGAATCACATCCGAACGTAAGCCAACGTAAAGATCCCCCTGATTCCGCCCCTCTTCGCTTCATTTTCAACCACTCATCCTCTATCCTGAGCGTTATTACCACTGGGTCCTGGAAGACAAAGATGAAACGGACAAAATCTATAAATCACGCTTCGTTCCGTAAGAGCTGGAACGCGCGTCACCTCACCCCTGTTGCGCTGGCGGTCACGGCTGTCTTTATGCTGGCAGGCTGTGAGAAAAATGACGAAACGGTTTCGCTGTATCAAAACGCGGACGACTGCTCTGCCGCCACTGGTAAAGCGGCCGAATGTAAAACGGCCTACACCAGCGCGCTGAAAGAAGCGGAACGTACCGCGCCGAAATATGCCTCACGCGAAGACTGCGTGGCGGAGTTTGGTGAAGGTCAGTGCCAGCAGGCACCGGCTCAGGCCGGCACCGCACCTGAAAATCAGGCTCAGGCGCAGTCCAGCGGCAGCTTCTGGATGCCGCTGATGGCAGGCTACATGATGGGTCGCCTGATGGGTGGCGGTGCGGGCTACCAGCAGCAGCCGCTGTTTAGCTCGAAAAACCCGGCCAGCCCGGCTTACGGTCAATATACCGATGCCAGCGGCAAAGGCTACGGCGCAGCGACCCCTGGCCGCACCGTGACCGTACCGAAAACGGCGATGGCGCCGAAGCCTGCGACGACCAGCACCATCACCCGCGGCGGGTTTGGTGAATCTGTGGCGAAGCAGACCAGCATGCAGCGCAGTGCGACAGGCACCTCCTCTACTCGCTCAATGGGCGGCTAATCATGGAACGAGTCAGTATCACCGAGCGCCCGGACTGGCGCGAAAAAGCCACCGAGTACGGTTTTAACTTCCACACCATGTACGGCGAGCCGTACTGGTGTGAAGACGCCTATTACAAGCTCACGCTGGCTCAGGTGGAAAAACTGGAAGAGGTGACGGCCGAGCTGCACCAGATGTGCCTGAAGGTCGTGGAAAAGGTCATCGACAGCGACGAGCTGATGGCAAAGTTCCGCATTCCGAAGCACACCTGGGGCTTTGTGCGCCAGTCGTGGAAAACGAATCAACCTTCGCTTTACTCTCGCCTGGATCTGGCGTGGGACGGCAAAGGCGAGCCTAAGCTGCTGGAAAACAACGCCGATACGCCAACCTCTCTGTATGAAGCGGCGTTCTTCCAGTGGATCTGGCTGGAAGACCAGGCCAATGCCGGAAACCTGCCGGAAGGCAGCGACCAGTTTAACAGCCTGCAGGAAAAGCTGATTGAGCGTTTTGCCGAGCTGCGCGAACAGCATGGCTTTAACCTGCTCCATCTCGCCTGCTGCCGCGACACGGAAGAAGACCGTGGCACGGTTCAGTATCTGCAGGACTGCGCCGCCGAAGCGGAAGTGGCGACCGAGTTTCTCTATATCGAGGATATCGGCCTGGGTGAAAAGGGTCAGTTTACGGATATGCAGGACCAGGTGATCAGCAACCTGTTCAAGCTATACCCGTGGGAATACATGCTGCGCGAGATGTTTTCCACCAAGCTGGAAGATGCTGGCGTGCGCTGGCTAGAGCCGGCCTGGAAGAGCATCATCTCTAACAAAGCCCTGCTGCCGATGCTCTGGGAGATGTTCCCGAACCACCCGAACCTGCTGCCAGCCTATTTTGCGGAAGATAATTACCCGCAAATGGAGAAATACGTCGTTAAGCCGATCTTCTCCCGCGAAGGCGCAAACGTCTCGATTATCGAAAACGGCAAGACGCTGGAAGCGGTTGAAGGGCCATACGGCGAAGAAGGGATGATCGTCCAGGAGTTCTGGCAACTGCCGAAATTTGGCGACAGCTATACCCTGATTGGCAGCTGGCTCATCAACGATCAACCGGCCGGGATTGGCATTCGCGAAGATCGCGCG
Source organism: Enterobacter sp. 01-M-02-SI-ECC (assembly GCF_047530595.1). Lineage (NCBI taxonomy): Bacteria > Pseudomonadati > Pseudomonadota > Gammaproteobacteria > Enterobacterales > Enterobacteriaceae > Enterobacter > Enterobacter sp. 01-M-02-SI-ECC. The sequence continues at coordinate 33,035 of NZ_JBLKCZ010000024.1, forward strand.
CTGATCACGCAGGATCTGTCACGCTTTTATCCGCACATTTTTGTCGAATAGGCCGCAGCCTGATGCCCTCACCCCGCCCCTCTCCCACAGGGAGAGGGTGCAAACACTAAAAACGGCAACCTGAGGTTGCCGTTTTGCTTTTATTATCCCACCTGCACCGACAGCATACTCAAACTCCCCATCTCGATACCGTCGACCGGGATCGTCACCGGTTCCTGACCATCCCACGCGCCAAGAACGTACAGCAGCGGCAGGAAGTGTTCCGGCGTCGGGTTAGAGAGCGAACCGCCTTCGTGATCCAGATAGTTCACCAGCGGATGCTCCTCAGCCGGGCCTTGCCAGGTCAGGTTCGCTTTGACGTAGTCGTTAAAAGAGGTTGCCCACGGGTACGGCGTGTTCTCACCGTGCCAGCGTGCGGTACGCAGGTTATGCACCACGTTGCCGCTCGCCACCAGCATGATGCCTTCATCACGCAGGGTTGCCAGCTTACGCCCCATCTCCAGATGCCAGGCCGCCGGTTTAGTACTGTCGATGCTCAACTGCACCATCGGGATATCCGCGTCAGGATACATTTTAATCAGCACGCCCCAGGAGCCATGGTCAAAGCCCCAGGCTTCTTTATCCAGCGTCACAGGGACAGGCGCCAGCAACTCTACCAGCTTTTGCGCCAGCGCAGGCGAGCCGGGGGCCGGATAATGCGTGTCGTACAGCGCCTGTGGGAAGCCGCCAAAATCATGAATGGTTTTTGGCGCTTCCATGGCGGTCACGCCTGTCCCACGGGTAAACCAGTGCGCAGACACCACCACGATCGCTTTCGGACGCGGCAACGTCTCGCCCAGATGACGCCAGGCGCGGGTATAGACGTTGTCTTCCAGAACGTTCATTGGGCTACCGTGGCCTAAAAACAGGGCTGGCATACGGGAAGAAGTCATGGTGATATCCTTACAGAAGGTGTCAATTTAATGGTGCTACATTACGCGCAATCCGGCAAAGATGAACGCAGATAAGCGTGAAGATCATCATCAGGAAATTTGAATGTAAGGAATGTGTAAAGCCGGGTTTTCACCCTCGCTTTGCCAGAAATGAATCATTTATATTAATGAGAATGATTATCATAAGGAGCAATGCATGTCAGTCCCCTTGATCCTGACCATACTGGCGGGCGCCGCGACCTTCATCGGTGCGATCCTCGGCGTGCTCGGCCAAAAGCCCTCTAACCGCGTACTGGCCTTTTCACTGGGCTTTGCTGCCGGGATCATGCTGCTCATCTCCCTGATGGAGATGCTGCCTGCCGCGCTGGGCACAGAAGGCATGTCTCCGCTGCTGGGCTACGGCATGTTTGTCTTTGGCCTGCTGGGATACTTTGCCCTCGATCGGATGCTACCACACGCGCATCCGCAGGATTTAATGCAGAAAAACGTGACGCCCATGCCGCGCAATATCAAGCGTACCGCCGTGCTGTTAACGCTTGGCATCAGCCTGCACAACTTCCCGGAAGGGGTCGCTACCTACGTGACGGCCAGCAGTAATCTGGAGATGGGCTTTGGCATCGCGCTGGCGGTCGCCTTACACAATATTCCTGAAGGACTGGCCGTCGCCGGACCCGTGTATGCCGCAACGGGATCGAAACGCACTGCGGTGTTCTGGGCGGGCATTTCCGGGATGGCCGAAATCCTCGGTGGCGTACTGGCCTGGCTGATCCTTGGTAGCCTGGTCTCTCCGGTAGTAATGGCGGCGATTATGGCCGCAGTAGCCGGGATCATGGTTGCGCTTTCGGTGGATGAACTGATGCCGCTGGCGAAGGAGATCGATCCTAACAACAACCCCAGCTATGGCGTGCTGTGCGGAATGTCGGTGATGGGGTTAAGTCTGGTTCTGCTGCAGAGCGCAGGAATCGGGTAAAAAAACGCCGGGACTTCCCGGCGTTTTTATTATCAGCTGGCTTTGCGCTCGTGCGCCTGGCGATACTCAACCAGATCTTCAATCGTGACCACCGGCATGTTGTGCAGGCGGGCAAAGGTGATGCACTCCGGCGCGCGCGCCATGGTGCCGTCATCGTTGGTCAGTTCGCACAGCACGCCAGCAGGTTTGAAGCCAGCCAGCGTCACCAGGTCGATCGTCGCTTCGGTGTGACCACCGCGGGTCAACACGCCGCCCGCCTGCGCGCGCAGCGGGAAGACGTGGCCTGGACGATGCAGATCGGATGGCTTCGCATCATCAGCAATGGCGGCACGTACGGTGGTCAGACGGTCAGCCGCAGACACACCGGTGGTCACGCCATGCGCCGCTTCAATGGTCACGGTAAAACCGGTACCAAAGGCGCTGGTGTTGTTTTCGACCATCATCGGCAGCTCGAGCTGCTTACGACGATCTTCAGTAATACACAGGCATACGATGCCGCTGCCGTGACGGATGGTCAGCGCCATCTGTTCAACGGTCATGTTTTCGGCGGCGAAAATCATGTCGCCTTCGTTTTCACGGTTTTCATCGTCAAGCACCATCACACCGCGGCCTTCGCGCAGTGCATCCAGTGCATGTTCAACACGTTGAGTTGAAGTGCCAAAAGAGGAAAGTAGCGTCTGATTCATGGTAAAAAAACCTCATTAACATTATGGTTACCAGAATCAGGGCAGTCTTAGGAGCGCCGTATAAGCGGCAAAAAGATAACGTGAGCGGGCCCATGCCCGACTTGATCGTTACTCTCTCCCATCCGGACTCTAACCGTCGGCCCCGGAATTACACCGGATCTGCTGACCTTTGAGTTTTCACCCAAAGCGCTCGCGGGCTTTCAGCGTCACGCTGATTTACCGCCGGTGGGGAATTTCGCCCCGCCCTGAGAATAAGCGAGATAACTATAACGCTATTGATTATCCTGGGCAATGCATAAGCATCAAACAATTTTGTTTACCCCGGGCATGACGCGCTACAATGGACACTAACACTTTTCCATCAAGGGAAACGCCAATGATTGACCCGAAAAAAATTGAGCAGATCGCGCGTCAGGTTCATGAATCTATGCCAAAAGGCATTCGTGAATTTGGTGATGACGTAGAAAAGAAAATCCGCCAGACGCTGCAGGCGCAGTTGGTTCGCCTTGATTTAGTCAGCCGCGAAGAGTTTGACGTGCAGACCCAGGTTCTGCTGCGCACCCGCGAGAAGCTGGCGCTGCTGGAACAGCGTCTGACCGAGCTGGAAAACCGCAATGCGCCGGAAGAAGTGAAGCCGGCACCGGCTATTCCACCGGTGGACGACCAGGAGTAAGTGCTGGTTGTATCGCCCGGTGGCGCTTCGCTTACCGGGCATACATATACGCGTAGGTCGGGTAAGGCGCAGCCGCCACCCGGCATAAAAAAACGGGCCAGCTGGCCCGTTTTTTTACTGACTGTCCTTCTGGATCTTCTTGATGATGTTGGTGGTTGAGCACCCGTCCTCAAAGTTGAGCACCATCACCTCGCCGCCGTTCGCCCAGACCTCTTCGCTACCCGCGATTTGCTCCGGCTTGTAATCCCCACCTTTTACCAGCAGGTCCGGCAGAATGCCGGCAATCAGGCGCTGCGGGGTATCTTCTTCAAACGACACCACCCAGTCCACGGCTTCCAGCGCGCCGAGTACAATCATGCGCTGCTCGAGCGGGTTCACCGGACGCGTTTCGCCCTTCAGGCGTTTCGTCGATGCATCGCTGTTAACCGCCACAATCAGGCGATCGCCCAGCTTGCGCGCGTTCGCCAGATACGAAACGTGACCCGCGTGCAGAATGTCGAACACGCCGTTGGTCATCACCACTTTTTCACCACGCTTGCGCGCGGCGGCGACGGCCACCTTCAGCTCGTCTTCGGTCATGACGCCAAAACCGGTATCCGCACGACCGCGCACCGCGTTTTCCAGCTCGATTGGCGAAACGGTTGAGGTACCGAGTTTACCGACAACAACGCCCGCCGCGGCGTTAGCGAAGTAGCACGCCTCTTCCAGCGAGTTTCCTGCTGCCAGCGTCGCCGCCAGCACGCCGATCACCGTATCACCGGCACCGGTCACGTCGTACACCTCCTGCGCCTGGGTTGGCATATGCAGCGGCGCTTTGCCCGGCTGCAGCAGCGTCATCCCCTGCTCGGAGCGGGTGACCAGCAGCGCGGACAGCTCAAAGTCAGCAATGATCTTCATGCCGCGCTCAACCAGCTCTTCCTCGGTTTTGCACTTGCCCGCCACAGCTTCAAACTCGGAGAGGTTTGGCGTCAGCAGCGTCGCGCCGCGATAGCGCTCAAAGTCGGTCCCTTTCGGGTCGATCAGCACCGGCACGCTGGCTTTACGCGCCAGCTGAATCATCGTTTGCACGCTCGCCAGCGCGCCTTTAGCGTAGTCGGACAGCACCAGCGCGCCGATATTGCCCAGCGCCTGGTTGATACGCTCGTGCAGCGGCTCGGGATCAACGCCTTCGAATCCTTCTTCAAAGTCGAGGCGGATCAGCTGCTGGTTGCGCGACAGCACGCGCAGCTTGGTGATGGTCGGGTGGGTCGGAACAGAGACGAAGTCGCACTTCACGTTCACGTCCGCCAGCGACTTGCTCAGCGCGCGCGCCGCATCGTCGATGCCGGTCAGGCCCACCAGACGCGACTGCGCGCCCAGAGAGGCAATGTTCATCGCCACGTTTGCCGCGCCGCCGGGACGCTCTTCAATGGTGTCGACCTTAACCACCGGTACCGGTGCTTCCGGAGAGATGCGGCTGGTAGGCCCATACCAGTAGCGATCCAGCATCACATCCCCAACAACCATTACCCCAGCACGTTCAAACTCTGGCAGTGTTACTTTCATTCCTGACTCCAGAAAGATTCACAATTTGCGCGCGATAATATCACACTTGATTTGTTACGCACGGTTCCACCAGCCACTTCTGCCAGCTGGCCGTTACCTGAGCACGTTCATGAGCAAAACAGTCCAGCGCCACGTGCCCCGGCTGCTCCTGCAGCGCCAGGTGATGAAGCTCATCGCGAAGCGTCGTGTAGGCGCGGGTTAAAGCCTGCGCCTCCTGCTCGTCCATGATGTCATTTTGCGCCAGCAGCTCCAGAATGCGCACGTTATCGGACCAGCGCGTCAGCTTCGGCTTGTCGTGGGCGTGCAGCAGCACCAGATATTGGGTGATGAACTCAATATCGGTAATCCCGCCCTCGTCGGCTTTAATATCAAAGCGATCGCGGTGTTTATTGCCGAGATGCGCGCGCATTTTCTCACGCATTTCCCGCACTTCTGTTTGTAATGTGGCGCCCTCTCGCACCGTCGTCATAACGTCCTTACGGATGACGTCAAACTGCGTTTTGAGCTGCGGATCGCCATACACCACGCGAGCGCGCACCAGCGCCTGATGCTCCCACGTCCAGGCTTCATTCTTCTGGTAATCGGCGAAGGATTCCGTTGAGGTCACCAGCATGCCCGCCGCGCCGGACGGACGCAGACGGGCATCCACTTCATACAAAGTGCCCGACGAGGTGCGGGTGCTGAACAGGTGCATGATGCGCTGCGCCAGGCGCAGGTAGAACTGACGCCCGTCAATTTCACGCTCGCCGTCGGTCATTACGTCAACCGGGCAGTCGTGCAGGAAGATTAAATCCAGATCGGAGCTATAGCCCAGCTCCCAGCCGCCAAGCTTGCCGTACCCCACGACCGCGAATCCGCGTCCTTCACGTTCGGCCAGGTGTTTCGGCTGGCCGTAGCGCGCCACCATCTGCACCCACGCCTGATGGACCACCGCGTCGATGATCGCCTCTGCCAGCCAGGTTAAGTGATCGCTCACTTTCATCACCGGCAGCGTTCCGGCAATGTCCGCCGCCGCCACGCGCAGCATCTGCGCCTGCTTAAACTGGCGCAGCGCCTCCAGCTGTTGCTCTTCGTCCTCTTCCGGCACGCGCAGCAGATACTGACGCAGCTCGTCCCGGTAGGCATCCGTCGCCGTTGGCTGATACAGCGTGTTCGGATCGAGCAGCTCATCCAGCAGCAGCGGGTAACGCGCCAGCTTGTTGGCCACCATCGGCGACGCGGCGCACAGCGTAATCAGGTGCTTCAGCGCCCCCGGAAACTCGCTCAGGAGCTCCAGATAGGTGGTACGCGTGATAATCCCGCTCAGCAGCGGCATCATGCGCGACAGCGGCACCGGCGCGTCCGCCCGCGAGCAGACCTCGCTCAGGAGGTGCGGCATCAGGTGATCCAGCACCTGACGGCCGCGCGGGCCGATGGCGCGTTTGTTCAGCTCAAGACGGAAATCAGCGATCAGCGCCACCACGCGATGGCGCGCGTCGTCGGTTAAGTGCGTCAGCACCGGCGTGGTGTCATCTTCCTGGAGCGCGTCCTGCCACAGCTCGCGCCAGTGCTCGGAAAGCGCATCGTCCGGTGATTCACTTTCGTCATCACCGATCAGCTCGTTGAAGATGCGGCGCACGCCTGCCATATGGGCATCCAGCCGTTCGGTTAACGCGGCCCAGTCGTCCACGCGCATGCCCCAGGCCAGGCGCGCCCGGTTAAGGTCATCGCCCGGCAGGGTCTGGGTCTGTTCGTCATTGATGCTTTGCAGCAGGTTTTCCAGACGGCGCAGAAACAGATAGGCCTCGCGCAGGGTTTGCGCATCGCCGTCCGGCAGCAGGTGCAGCTGCTCGATGGCGCTCAGCGTCGGCAGCAGCGAGCGGGACTGCAGGGACGGCTCACGCCCGCCGCGAATCAGCTGGAAAACCTGAACGATAAATTCGATTTCGCGAATGCCGCCCGCGCCGAGCTTGATGTTGTCCTTCAGCCCACGACGGCGCACCTCACGGGCGATCATCCCTTTCATGTTACGCAGGGACTGGATCACGCTGAAGTCGATATAGCGACGGAATACGAACGGGCGCAGCATGGCGCGCAGCTCGTTGGCGTAAGCGTCGTCGCTGTCGCCCATGATCCGCGCTTTAACCATCGCATAACGCTCCCAGTCGCGCCCCTGCTCCTGGTAGTAATCCTCCAGCGCGGCAAAGCTCAGCACCAGCGGTCCGCTGTCGCCAAACGGGCGCAGTCGCATATCCACGCGGTAAACAAAACCGTCCTGCGTCGGCTGATCCAGCGCCTTAATCAGACGCTGGCCGAGGCGGGTAAAGAACTGGGCGTTGTCGAGCTCGCGACGGCCGCCGCGCGTGGAGCCGTTCTCGGGCCAGGCAAAAATCAGGTCGATGTCGGAGGAAAAGTTCAGCTCGCAGCCGCCCAGCTTGCCCATCCCCAGAATCAACAGCGGCTGAGGGACCCCTTCCTCGCTGCACGGCGTGCCCCACTCTTTACAGCAGGCGGCGTAGAGCCAGTCGCGCGCGGCGACAATCAGCGTTTGCGCCAGCTCGCTTAACTGCAGCAGCGTGCTCTCTTCGCTCACCAGCTCCAGCGCCTGAGCCCAGGCAATGCGCACCATCACCCGACGGCGGAACTGGCGCAGGACGCGCATCAGCGTCGCTTCATCCGCAACGTCTTCGAGCGCGGTTTGCAGCCAGCCGGCGTAATGCCGCCACTCGTCCGCCTGCGGCGGCGCGTTCTCAAGCTCTGCCAGCCAGTCCGGGTTGGCGGTGATACTTTCCTGCACAAAATCACTGAAGGCGAGCACGCTCTTCGCCTGCTCGCTTAACAATGACGCCGGTAATGACTCAGACAGACGTTCGCAAACGGTCTGCCACTGCTGCTGTAACGGTGAAGAAAGCGGCATTATAGGGGTTCCTTGCCAGAGTTAACGTTTTCCGCTGTGCAGCCAGAACGGCTCCTGCGAAATGGCCTCGTTACGGAAATGCTCAATCTCAATATGCTGGCGGGTTTCAATGGCATGCTTCAGCCCCTGCCAGTTTTCCAGCCAGGCCTGGGTTTTAACGCCGTCATAAGCGCCGGAAAGCAGCAGCATGCTGTCGATGTTGCGCGACAGACGAGGAAGCTGATCGCCATACCGATCGCCGAGCGGATACGCAAAGGTGCTCTTCAGCTCGGCGGCATGACGGGAAAGATGAATATCCGCGAAACGCTTAAAGTTTTCCGCGATTTTGGTCTCCGCTTTCGCATCCAGGAAGGCGCGCCAGCCGCGCGTCACCAGAAACTCCGTCAGCGCCAGTTTTGCTGAAGCGGCTTGCGGGCTGTAGATCGCCGTTTGTGCCGATACGTCGGAGAGCATCAGCGTTTCGGTCTGCGTCAGCAGGTCACGTAAGTGAGCGCTCGCTTTGCGAGGAACAATACCGCCGAACAGCGCAAGGGTATGGCGCACCAGGGCAATCGCCGCCAGCACGTGGGATTTCGCGTTTTTCACATTTCGCACCCACAGCTCTTCATGGTACTGCCACTGAGAAAGCGCCAGCTCCAGCGCGGCTTCCAGGCCCTGTTCAACGCTGGCTTTCGGCGCAACGTGCAGGATGGTCGTCTCTTTCAGCACGCGCGGCGCATTCCCGGCGGCCAGATGGTAACCCCGCGCGGCTTTACTCAGGCTTCCCTGACGCAGTCCGGACTGGTTCACCAGCCTGCGCGCCAGCTTCAGCACGTCATTTGCGTCCCCTTCCAGCAGCTCAAGCTCGAGTTCGCAAATCGGCTCCTGGAACTCACCCGCCTTCACGTCCCCCAGATCGAGGGCGATTTCGATGCGGCTTTTGCCTTCCGTCACCAGCCATTTCTCGCGCCAGAAATCGGTGCTGAACAGCGGCTGCACCTGTTCCGCCAGCGTGGAAGGCAGCTCGCCATCCGGCCAGACTTCCGCCGGGAAACGTTCCAGCTCAAGTTCCGGCTTGCTGATGTCGATATTGTATTCCGGGCGCTGATGCAAACCGCCGACCACGCGGCCGGCAATTTTCATCGTCATCTCGTAGCGCCCGCTCGCGCCGCGGATGCGCAGCCCCATATCATGGCGGCGCAGCCAGCTGTCTGGCGTTTCATAATAGATATTAAGCAGTTGTACCGGTGCATGGTGTTCGCCGGAAAGCGTATGCAGATGCTGGCGGAGTGCGTCAACGCTGTCTTTTTCGACGATAAACTTTAATTCGATTTCTTGTGCCATAGCCTTGTACTTTTGCGGGCGTCACAGACGCGTCAATGAGGGCGAACTTCCTCGCCATTTGTTTGTCAGTACATAGTATTTTGCGCCAAATTGCCATGCAATGAGCAATTTGTCGGGCGTAAATGTATAGAGTCGTGACACAGATGATTCTGATTGCTGACGAATGCTTTGCGTAGAGACACTGTTGCCACTACTATCGTTCCACTATTTATGAAAATAACGACTAATGATGCTTAAATTACGCCTGATTGGACTTACTTTACTCGCTTTTAGCGCCGCAACCGCAGTGCACGCTGAAGAGAAGCGTTACGTTTCTGACGAACTGAACACCTGGGTACGCAGTGGCCCTGGAGATAATTATCGCCTCGTGGGCACGGTGAATGCCGGCGAGGAAGTCACCCTGTTACAGACCAACGCGGACACCAATTACGGTCAGGTTCGCGACAGTACCGGCCGTACGTCCTGGATCCCGCTGAAAGAGCTGAGCACCGTGCCAAGCCTGCGCACCCGCGTGCCGGATCTGGAAAACCAGGTGAAGACCCTGACCGATAAGCTGAACAACATCGACGGCACCTGGAACCAGCGCACCGCTGAAATGCAGCAGAAAGTGGCGCAAAGCGACGGTGTGATTAACGGTCTGAAAGAAGAGAACCAGAAACTGAAAAACGAGCTGATTGTCGCGCAGAAGAAGGTGAATGCCGCTAATCTGCAGCTCGACGACAAACAGCGCACCATCATCATGCAGTGGTTTATGTATGGCGGCGGCGTGCTGGGCGTGGGTCTGGTGCTGGGTCTGGTGCTGCCGCATCTGATCCCAAGCCGCAAGCGTAAAGACCGCTGGATGAACTAATTCGTCTTCTCTGCCAGACTTACGTATCATTCTGGAAAAGAGAAAACGGGAGAGTTGGGCGTGAAGAGTTATCTTGTCGGTGGTGCGGTACGTGATGCGTTGTTAGGTCTGCCGGTCAAAGATAAAGACTGGGTGGTGGTTGGCGCCACCCCTGAAGAGATGCTCGACGCGGGCTACCAGCAGGTAGGCCGCGATTTTCCCGTGTTCCTGCACCCGAAAAGCCGTGAAGAGTATGCCCTGGCGCGTACCGAGCGGAAATCGGGCTCGGGCTATACGGGCTTCACCTGCTATGCCGCGCCGGACGTCACGCTGGAGCAAGATCTCCTGCGCCGCGATCTCACCATCAACGCGCTGGCGCAGGACGAAGACGGGCAGATCGTAGACGCCTATGGCGGTCAGGACGATCTGCGCAACCGCCTTTTGCGTCACGTCTCCCCGGCGTTTTCAGAAGATCCGCTCCGCGTGCTCCGCGTGGCGCGCTTTGCCGCGCGTTACGCCCATCTCAGTTTCCGTATTGCCGATGAAACAATGGCGCTGATGACCGCCATGACCGAGGCGGGCGAGCTTGAACACCTGACGCCAGAGCGCGTCTGGAAAGAGACGGAAAATGCCCTCACCACGCGCAACCCGCAGGTCTTTTTCCAGGTCCTGCGCGACTGCGGCGCGCTGAAGGTGCTGTTCCCGGAAATAGACGCGCTGTTCGGCGTGCCTGCTCCGGCGAAATGGCACCCGGAAATTGATACCGGCGTACACACGCTGATGACGTTGAGCATGGCCGCCATGCTCAGCCCTGACGTGGACGTGCGCTTTTCCACCCTGTGCCACGATCTCGGCAAAGGCCTAACGCCAAAAGAATTCTGGCCTCGCCACCACGGGCACGGCCCGGCAGGGGTGAAGCTGGTCGAGGGGCTGTGCCAGCGTCTGCGCGTGCCGAACGAGATCCGCGATCTGGCGAAACTGGTGGCCGAGTTCCACGATCTGATCCACACCTTCCCGATCCTGAAACCGGCCACCATCGTTAAGCTTTTCGATAACATCGACGCCTGGCGCAAACCCCAGCGCGTAGAGCAAATTGCGCTCACCAGCGAAGCTGACGTGCGCGGTCGTACCGGTTTTGAAGCGTGCGATTATCCGCAGGGACGTTTACTTCGTAAAGTCTGGGACGTAGCGAAAGCGGTGCCCACGAAGGACGTTGTCGAAGCAGGATTCAAAGGACCGGAAATTCGCGAAGAGCTCACGAAACGGCGAATTCAGGCGGTGTCGGACTGGAAGGAAAAGCATTGCCCTCAGCCGAAAGACTGAGGGCCATCGGTCAGAAGAAGACCACGTACACCGCAGCCGCCACGATAAAGCGATAGATCGCGAATGGAATAAACGAGATACGCTTAATCAGCTGCAGGAAGGTTTTAATGGCAATCAGCGCCACGATAAAGGCGGTGATGAAGCCAACGGCGAACATCGGAATGTCGCCAGCCGTCAGGAAGTGATAGCTCTTATAGACGTCGAGTACGGTGGCGCCCATCATCATCGGCACCGCCAGCAGGAACGAGAACTCTGACGCGGCGTAACGGCTTACGCCCATCAGCATCCCGCCGGAGATGGTAGCGCCTGAACGCGAGAAGCCCGGCCACAGCGCCAGACACTGGAAGCAGCCAATGATAAACGCCTGACGATACGTCATGTCGTCCAGGCCTTCCGCGCGCGGCGTTTTTGGCTTCAGCACTTCCGCGGCGATCAGCAGTAAGCCCCCCACCACCAGCGCGTACATTACGTTAATCGGGTTGAACAGAGATTTGATGACGTCGTGGAACACCAGGCCCAGCACCACCGCAGGGATCATCCCGAGCAGAATATGGATCAGTGACAGACGACCTTTACCGGCCCCCTCGTGCTGAGGCGGACGACCAAAATGGATGCCGATCAGGCCAAACAGGCGACGCCAGAACATCACGACCACCGCCAGAATAGACCCCAGCTGGATCACCACTTCAAACGTTTTTGCGGTATCGCCTTCAAAGCCCAGCAGATGGCCAACGATAATCATATGGCCCGTACTGGAGACCGGCAAAAACTCCGTCAATCCTTCGACCACACCCAGTATTGCCGCCACCAGCAGCGAGTGCATATCGCTCATCTATAAACCCCTAAAAAGATATAAAAAAACGGTGCCCCATACGGACAACCGATAAGATACAGTCTTGAGACCGGTATAACCTAAAATGGTTTAGCTATTATGACGTTAAATCTTTCCTTTCAGATTTGTGCCACGCTCAATAATGACGCCAACATTGGCGGCTCGCGCCACCGCTCCCGGCTTGCTCAGCTTGATGCGCACCCACGGTGAGTTGAATTTTTTCAACAGCAATTCCGCGACTTCTTCCGCCACCCGTTCGACCAGCGCAAAACGTTGCGCTTCAACGTGGGCGATGACCGTTTCACTGATATCGGCATAGCTCAGACAGTCGTTCACGTCATCGCTTTTTGCCGATTTGCGATTATCCCATCCCATTTCGATATCGAACACCAGTTTCTGCTCGATGGTCTGTTCCCAGTCATAAACACCAATTGTGGTGATTACCGAAAGTTGCTCTATAAATACAATATCCATCACGACCTGCCTGCTTTTTGGCTAAACCGGATACCACTTCCGGCGAATTATGCGTATTATCCACAGATGCTGAGAATACAGATACATTTTCAAAACGGAACAGCGTTATGAGTGCAATCGCGCCTGGAATGATCCTCCTCGCCTATCTTTGCGGCTCAATCTCCAGCGCCATTCTGGTCTGCCGCATTGCCGGGTTACCTGACCCGCGTGAAAATGGTTCCGGGAATCCGGGGGCGACCAACGTACTACGAATTGGCGGCAAGGGAGCAGCCGTAGCGGTTTTGATTTTTGATGTTCTGAAAGGGATGCTGCCCGTCTGGGGCGCCTATGCGCTGGGCGTTACGCCTTTCTGGCTCGGGCTCATTGCGATTGCGGCCTGCGTTGGCCACATCTGGCCCGTATTCTTCGGCTTTAAAGGCGGTAAAGGCGTTGCGACCGCCTTTGGTGCCATTGCACCTATCGGCTGGGATCTCACCGGCGTAATGGCCGGGACGTGGCTGCTCACCATTCTTCTGAGCGGCTATTCGTCGCTGGGCGCAATCGTCAGCGCGCTGATCGCCCCGTTCTACGTCTGGTGGTTCAAACCCCAGTTCACCTTCCCGGTGTCGATGCTCTCCTGTCTTATCCTGCTGCGCCATCACGACAATATTCAGCGCCTGTGGCGTCGTCAGGAGACCAAAATCTGGACGAAGCTCAAGAGAAAGAAAAAAGACGCTCCAAAGGGTTAGTTATGCCTTATAGCCAAATGTGATTTTGGTCACCTTCTGCCTGTGGTAACTGTTAGGGACACAACACAACCACATAAGAAGAAAATGGCTGAAATCACAGAATCAACTCCCCTTTCAACGGCAGGTATTCCCCCTGATGGCGACATCCAGTGGGTGCGCAGCGCTTCGGATGTATCACGCCTCGTTAATGACGGTTCTCAGGGCCGGACAAACGCCCGTATCGTGGTCGGTATCGCTTTGGGCGGCATTTTCCTCGATGCCTACGATCTGGGCGCGCTGGCGTTAGGCATTAAAGACATCACCCGCGAATTTAGCCTGACGCCCGCCGGTACCGGTATGGTGGCCTCGGCGATTACCTTTGGTGCCATTGTCGGGGCGCTGCTAGGCGGCTATCTCACGGATAAAATCGGGCGCTACCGCGTTTTTATGGCTGATATGGTGTTCTTCGTGGTGGCAGCGATAGCCTGTGCGCTGGCCCCGAACGAATATGTGCTCGCGGGTGCCCGCTTTGTGATGGGGCTGGGGGTCGGGATCGACCTTCCCGTGGCGATGGCGTTTTTAAGCGAGTTCGCCAGGCTAAAAGGGCCCGGAAATAAGGCTTCCAGCGTCGCGATGTGGTGCCCCACCTGGTATGCCGCCATCAGCATCTCCTACCTGCTGGTGCTTTTCTTCTACGCCGTGCTTCCGGAGAGCCACAGCGACTGGCTGTGGCGTTTGATTCTCGGCTTTGGCGCGGTGCCCGCGCTGGTGATTATCGCCATCCGCAGCCGCTATATGAGCGAATCTCCGGTCTGGGCGGCGAATCAGGGCAACCTGAAAGAGGCAGCGTCCATTTTGCGGCAGTCGTACAACATCAACGCCCACGTACCGCAGGACGCGCTCGGCCAGCCAGCCCCTGTCGTGAATAAAGCGAAATGGTCAAATTATCTGAACCTGTTCCGCGGCATCTACTTGCGTCGCACGACGCTCGCCACGCTGCTTTCCGTGGTCTCGTCGTTTGCCTATAACGCCGTGGCGTTTGGCCTGCCGGTGATCATCTCCAGCTTCTTCGTCCAGTCGATGCTCACCACCATTCTCATTTCTCTGGCGCTTAACCTGCTGTTTGCCTTCGTCGGCGGACTGCTGGCGGTACGCTACGTGCCGCGCTTCGGCGCCTGGCGGATGTCGCTGGCGGGTTATGCCTGCCAGCTTGTGGCGCTACTGGGTCTGGCGCTGATTGGCAGACCAGACGGTGCCTCTGAAGGGGTGCTCGCCGTGGCGATGCTGGCGCTATTCCTGTTCGGTCAGGGCTTCGGCCCGGGCGCGCATACCATGACGTTTGCCTCGCTGAGCTACCCAACCTCGCTGCGCGGCGTGGGCGCGGGCCTCAACCAGACGCTGATGCGCAGCAGCTCGACGCTGTCGCTGTTTCTGTTCCCGCTGCTGGTCGCCTCGCTGGATACCGCCGTGTTCTGGGTGATTGCGCTGGCGCCGTTTATCGGCCTGGCGTCGCTGCTGGCAATCCGCTGGGAGCCGTCGGGGTATGATGTGGATGCAGAGGACTACCGGTAACGACACATTACTTCGGTGGGTTCAACCCACCGAAGGGGTTATTACAAATCGTCGAGCAGCGTTCGGGAGAGTTTTTTTAGCGTCTCAAGCTCATCGTCATTCATCCGCATGCTGCAGCGAATCTGATCCGGCAATGCCATCACCCGTTTCTTCAGGTCTTTGGCCTTGTCGGCCAGTACAACATTTTTCATCCTTTCATCACCCACAACCGCGATACGGTTGAGAAATCCTTTTGCCTCAAGCTTTTGTACAAGCGGGGTCAATGTGCCCGAATCAAAAAACGTCTTATCGCTGAGATCGCGAAGTGGGATGTTGTCTTTCTCATAAAGCGCCATCAAAACAACGAATTGCGGATAGGTCAGATCCATCTCTTGCAGTAAGGGGCGATACTGGCGAACAAACGCGTTGGTGACCGAGTACAGCGAGAAGCAAAGTAAATCGTCTAGCGTTTTGTTTTCTTTCATTTTTCTATCAACTCCAAATCGGTTGCCTAAAAAAATTATAAATAATGTTTGACTAAAAGTATCTTGCGCGCAAGTATTACACCAACAACTAAGTAGCGCACTATTTAGTTATCTCATCCAATCAAATACGCTTAAAGAGGCACTACCATGAAAACACTAACCGCCATCCTGGTTTCTTCCGTCTTCGCGTCAGCCGCGGCATCCGCTCAAACCACCAATACCCCAACCCCGACCGCAGGCGTACAGGCATTTCTTAATGTTTTGAATTCCGGCAAGGGTAAGCCAATGGAACAGATGACCCCGCAGGAGGCCCGCCAGGTACTGATTGGCGCGCAGCAAGGCGCAAAACTGCCGCCCGCTCAGGTTTCTGAAAAAACGATCCAGGTAAATGGCCAGGCGATCAAACTGAAAATAGTGAAACCTGAAAACGCCAGCGGTACGCTCCCCGCCTTTATGTTCTTTCACGGCGGCGGTTGGGTGCTGGGTGACTTCCCTACCCACGAACGCTTAATCCGCGATCTTGTTCGCGCTTCGGGTGCCGCTGCGGTTTACGTCGATTACACCCCGTCACCTGAGGCCCATTTCCCGGTAGCAATTAATCAGGCCTATGAAGCGACAAAATGGGTAGCCGAGCACGGTCAGGAAATTGGCGTGGACGGTAGCCGTCTGGGTCTGGTGGGTAACAGCGTCGGCGGCAACATGGTGGCTTCGGTGGCGCTGCAGGCCAAACAGTTCAATGGGCCAAAGATTCGCTACAACGTCATGCTCTGGCCGGTTACCGATGCGAACTTTGATACTGCCTCGTATAACCAGTTCGAAAATGGATATTTCCTGTCGAAAAACATGATGAAATGGTTCTGGGATAACTACACCACCAGCGCTGCCGATCGCAACAATATCCTTGCCTCTCCGCTTCGCGCCAGCACCGCGCAGCTGAAAGGCTTCCCCGAGACGCTGATCCAGACGGCTGAGCTGGACGTTCTGCGGGATGAAGGTGAAGCATTCGGGCGTAAACTGGATGCGGCTGGCGTCCCGGTGACCGTCACGCGCTATAACGGCATGATCCACGACTACGGCCTGCTTAACCCGCTGAGCCAGGAGCCAACGGTTAAAGTTGCCCTTGAGCAGGCAGGTGCAGCGTTGCATGAACACCTGAAGTAGGATCGTCATTCTTAATACAGAGCACGGCCCCGGCCGTGCTTTTTTATTTCTCCTGCCTTGCCTGGCCATCCATAAGCGACTCATATGACAGGCTTCATTTCCGCCAGGGCATACTGAAACGTATCCCGATGGTGTGGAAATGGATGCAGCATGTTAGCAGCTCAGGTCACTGATAATACGTATAAAGGCTGGCAGGCGTCGCTTGCCCTGCAGTTTTGTCACACCCCTGAGAAAACCCTCCTGTACTCCGCCCACCACGTCGGGCCGCTCACCGTTCAACGTCCGTTTTACCCCGAAGGCGAAACCTGCCACCTTTACCTGCTGCACCCGCCAGGCGGGATTGTGGGCGGCGATACGCTGGACATTTCCGTTCGGCTGGACGCCAAAAGCCACTCGCTCATCACCATGCCCGGGGCCAGCAAGTTCTATCGCAGCAGCGGCCCGCAGGCCCGTCTGAACCAGCATTTTTACCTCGATGAAAATTCCACGCTGGAGTGGCTGCCGCAGGACACCATTATCTTCCCCGGCGCGAATGCCGCGCTGCGTTCCGTCTTCCACCTGAAGGCCTCCAGCACGCTGCTGGCGTGGGAGCTGTACTGCCTGGGCCGCCCGGTGATCGGTGAGACATTCAGCCACGGCACGCTGGAGAGCCGCCTGGAGGTGTGGGTAGATGACGAGCCGCGCCTGATTGAGCGTCAGCATCTTAGCGACGGCGATCTCACGCCCGTCGCCGGACGTCCGTGGCTCGGCACGCTGCTGTTCTATCCGGCCAAAGAAGAACATCTCGACGCGGTGCGCGAACGGCTCGCACCGCTGGAGAATTACGCAGGTGCAACGCTCACTGACGATCTGCTGTCGGTGCGTTTTCTCTCCGACGACAACCTGATTTGCCAGCGGGTGATGCGCGACATCTGGCAGTCGCTTCGCCCGCTTCTCACCACCAAAAATGCCTGTTCGCCGCGTATCTGGCAGACATAAGAGAAACGTTATGGAACTGACCCCCAGAGAAAAAGACAAGCTGTTGCTGTTCACCGCCGCGCTGGTTGCCGAACGCCGCCTTGCGCGCGGGGTAAAGCTCAATTACCCGGAATCGGTCGCGCTGATCAGCGCCTTCATTATGGAGGGCGCGCGCGATGGCGAAACCGTCGCCTCGCTGATGGAGGCGGGCCGCCACGTCCTGAGGCGCGACCAGGTAATGGAGGGCGTCCCGGAGATGATCCCGGATATTCAGGTCGAAGCCACCTTCCCGGACGGATCGAAGCTCGTCACCGTCCACAACCCGATCGTCTAAGGAGCGCGTGATGATCCCAGGTGAATACCAGATCCAGCCCGGAACGATTGCCCTCAACGTCGGGCGTGAAACCCAACGCGTGGTTGTCGAAAATCACGGCGACAGGCCGATTCAGGTTGGATCGCACTATCACTTTTACGAGGTCAACCCGGCGCTGAAGTTCGATCGGGAAGCCACCAAAGGCTTCCGACTGAACATCCCGGCGGGCACCGCCGTGCGCTTCGAGCCCGGCCAGAAGCGGGAAGTGACGCTGGTTCAGGTCACGGGGGCGCAGCGCATTTTCGGCTTTCGCGGCGAGGTAATGGGCGAGGTGAAACATGGCTGACATTTCGCGCCGGGCGTATGCCGATATGTTCGGCCCCACCACCGGAGATAAAGTGCGGCTGGCCGACAGCGAGCTGTGGATCGAAGTGGAAGACGATCTCACGGTCTACGGCGAAGAGGTCAAGTTCGGCGGCGGAAAGGTGATCCGCGACGGTATGGGTCAGGGGCAGATGACCGCAGACGGCTGCGTGGATCTGGTTCTTACCAACGCGCTGATCGTCGATCACTGGGGGATCGTAAAAGCCGATATCGGCGTCAAGAACGGACGGATCTTCGCCGTCGGCAAAGCCGGGAACCCGGACATTCAGCCCGGCGTGACGATCCCGATTGGCGCGGCAACGGAAGTGATTGCCGCCGAGGGGAAGATCGTCACCGCCGGCGGGATCGACACCCACATCCACTGGATCTGCCCGCAGCAGGCGGAAGAGGCGCTGGTCTCCGGCGTCACCACCATGATCGGCGGCGGCACCGGACCGGCGGCGGGCACCAACGCCACCACCTGTACGCCGGGGCCGTGGTATATCGCCCGCATGCTGCAGGCTGCCGATACGCTGCCGGTGAATATTGGCCTGCTCGGCAAAGGTAACGGCTCCAGCCCGGACGCCTTGCGCGAACAAATCGCCGCGGGCGCCATCGGGCTGAAGATCCACGAAGACTGGGGTGCAACGCCCGCCGCCATCAATTGCTCGCTGGAGGTGGCTGACGAGATGGATATTCAGGTGGCGCTGCACAGCGACACGCTGAACGAGTCCGGGTTTGTCGAAGACACGCTGGCCGCCATTGCCGGGCGCACCATCCACACCTTCCACACCGAAGGCGCGGGCGGCGGCCACGCGCCGGATATTATCACCGCCTGCGCGCACCCGAATATTCTGCCCTCCTCCACCAACCCGACGCTGCCCTATACGGTGAACACCATCGATGAGCATCTCGACATGCTGATGGTCTGCCATCACCTCGATCCGGATATCGCCGAGGACGTGGCGTTTGCCGAATCCCGCATTCGTCGTGAAACCATCGCCGCGGAAGACGTGCTGCACGACATCGGCGCGTTCTCGCTTACGTCGTCAGATTCACAGGCCATGGGCCGCGTCGGAGAAGTGATTATCCGCACCTGGCAGGTGGCGCACCGCATGAAGGTCCAGCGCGGCGCGCTGCCGGAAGAGACCGGCGAGAACGACAACTTCCGCGTGAAGCGCTACGTCGCCAAATACACCATTAACCCGGCGCTCACCCACGGCATCGCCCATGAAGTCGGTTCGATTGAGACGGGCAAGCTGGCGGATCTGGTGGTCTGGTCCCCGGCGTTCTTCGGCGTCAAACCCGCCACCATCGTCAAGGGCGGGATGATCGCCTGCGCGCCAATGGGCGATATCAACGCCTCGATCCCTACGCCGCAGCCGGTGCATTACCGCCCGATGTTTGGCGCGCTGGGCGCCGCGCGCCACGCTACCCGACTGACGTTTATCTCGCAGGCCGCCAGTGCGAACGGCATCCCGCAGCAGCTCAACCTGCAAAGCGCCACCGCGGTGGTGAAAGGCTGCCGGACGGTGAAAAAGGCGGACATGATCCACAACGGCCTGCAGCCGAATATCACCGTCGACTCGCAAACCTACGAGGTGCGCGTCGACGGTGAACTGATAACCAGCGAACCGGCTGACGTTCTGCCGATGGCGCAACGCTATTTCCTGTTTTGAGGAGTGATGATGATCTATTTAACCCAACGCCTGGACCATGCGCATCCGATTACCGCCAGCGTCACGCTGCCGATTGACGTGCGGGTGAAAAGCCGCGCCCGCGTAGCGCTGAACGACGGCCGCGAAGCCGGGCTGATGCTGCCGCGCGGCCTGCTGCTGCGCGGGGGCGACCTGCTGACTACCGACGACGGCAGCGAGGTCATCGAAGTGATCGCCGCCCCGGAGTCGGTTTCCGTGGTGCGCTGCGCCGATCCGTTCCTGCTCGCCCGCGCCTGCTACCACCTGGGCAACCGCCACGTGCCGCTACAGGTCATGCCCGGCGAGCTGCGCTATCACCACGACCACGTTCTCGACAACATGCTGCGCCAGTTCGGTCTGGACGTGACCTACGCCAGCCTGCCGTTTGAACCGGAAGCAGGCGCGTACGCCAGCGATGCCCACAGCCACAGCCATTCTCACGCTCATTCACATTAAGGATTCATCATGCGCAAGTATTTACCGCTGTTACTGCTGGCTTTTTCCGTTCCCGCGCTCGCGCATCCCGGCCACGGCACCGACAGCTTCCAGGCCGGATTTCTCCACCCGCTGACAGGGCTCGATCACCTGCTGATGCTGGCGGGCGCAGGCGTGCTCTCGGCCCTGAGCGGTCGCAAACTCCTGCTGCCGTTTGCCACCCTCGGGATGATGCTTGTCGGCGCCATTGCGGGCAGCCTGCTCGGCGGCTTCAGCGGCATGGAGATGCTGATTATCGCCTCGCTGGCGGTATCCGGCGTGATGATGTTTAAAACCGAAAAACGTCTGCTGCTGGCGGTACCTGCCCTGGCGATGTTCCACGGCTGGGCGCACGGCGTGGAGATGTCCGGCCACAGCTTCTGGCTCTTCACCAGCGGCTTTATGCTCGCCAGCGCCACGGTGCTGTGCGCCAGCTTTGCCGCGGGGCTGCTGCTGCGCCGTCACGACGGCCTGCGTAAAACCTTCGGCGGCGGGCTGATCGTCTCTGCCCTGCTGGCGCTGATGAGCTGATGGAGCACGCCCGCCAGAGGCTGCGCCTGATGCAGCTCTCCAGCAGCAGCCTGCCGGTCGGGTCGTTTACCTGGTCGCAGGGGCTGGAGTGGGCCGTTGAGGCAGGCTGGGTCACCGACGCCGACGCGTTCAAACGCTGGCAAATCCAGCAGATGGAGCAGAGCTTTTACTGCGTCGACCTGCCGCTGTTTATCCGACTTTATCAGGCCTGTAAGAAAAGCGATCTTACCAATGCCAAACGCTGGACGTCCTGGCTGCTCGCCTGCCGGGAAACGCGCGAGCTGCGCGAAGAGGAGCGCAACCGTGGAGCGGCGTTTACGCGGCTGATTAAGAGCTGGGAACCTGACTGTCCGCCCGAATGGCTGCCGCTGTTTATGCAAAGCCAGCTCTGCGGCATGGCCTGGCTCGGCGTGCGCTGGGGCATTAGCGCGCGCGAGCTGGCGCTGAGCCTCGGCTACAGCTGGATGGAGAGCGCGGTCATGGCGGGCGTCAAGCTGGTGCCGTTTGGGCAACAGGCCGCGCAGCAGCTGATTATCGAACTGGGCGACCATTACGCCGCCGGGCTTGAACAGGCATTTTTGCGTAGCGACGACGCGCTGGGGGCAGCAACGCCGCTGTCCGCCATCGCCTCCGCGCGCCACGAAACCCAATATTCACGACTATTCCGTTCCTGAGGAGTCAACATGGCTGATTACAAACATCCCCTGCGCGTGGGCGTGGGCGGCCCGGTAGGGTCGGGCAAAACCGCGCTGCTGGAAGCGCTCTGCAAGGCGATGCGCGACACGTATCATCTTGCGGTGGTGACCAACGATATCTACACCAAAGAGGATCAGCGCATCCTGACCGAGGCAGGCGCGCTGGAGCCGGAGCGCATCGTGGGCGTAGAGACGGGCGGCTGTCCGCATACCGCCATCCGGGAAGATGCCTCGATGAACCTGGCGGCGGTGGAAGCGTTAAGCGAGAAGTTCGGCAATCTGGATCTGATCTTCGTTGAAAGCGGCGGAGACAATCTGAGCGCGACGTTCAGCCCGGAGCTGGCGGATCTGACCATCTACGTGATCGACGTGGCCGAAGGGGAAAAAATCCCGCGTAAAGGCGGGCCGGGGATCACCAAATCCGATTTTCTGGTGATCAATAAAACCGACCTCGCGCCGTACGTCGGCGCGTCGCTGGAGGTGATGGAGCGCGACACTAACCGCATGCGCGGCGAGCGTCCATGGACCTTTACCAACCTGAAGGCGGGTGACGGGTTAGCGACGATTATTGCGTTCCTGGAAGAGAAAGGGATGCTGCGGGTGTAGTCAAACGATCCCCTCTCCCTGTGGGGAGAGGGTTAGGGTGAGGGATTACGCCTCCGGCAGTTCCGCCAGCGGCCAGCGCGGACGCACGGACACGCTCAGGTCGGACGTTGCGCCCGCGTTCAGGCGCACCATTCCCGCGTAAGCGATCATCGCGCCGTTGTCGGTGCAGAATTCCGGACGGGCATAGAACACTTCCCCGCGACGCTTTTGCATCATCTCGGCGAGCTTCGCGCGCAGCGTGCGGTTAGCGCTGACGCCACCCGCCATCACCAGACGCTTAAAGCCGGTCTGATCCAGCGCGCGCTTGCACTTGATCATCAGCGTGTCCACCACAGCATCTTCGAACGCGCGAGCGATATCGGCGCGGGTCTGCTCGCTGTCATCGTTATTGCGAATCGTATTCGCGGCGAAGGTTTTCAGCCCGGAGAAGCTGAAATCCAGCCCCGGACGATCGGTCATCGGACGCGGGAAGACAAAGCGCCCTTCCGTTCCCTGCGACGCCATTTTTGACAGCATCGGGCCGCCAGGATAATCCAGACCCAGCAGCTTGGCGGTTTTGTCGAACGCTTCACCGGCGGCATCGTCGATCGATTCGCCCAGCAGCTCATACTTGCCAATGCCCGTTACGCTAATCAGCTGCGTATGGCCGCCGGAGACCAGCAGCGCCACAAACGGGAATTCAGGCGGATTCTCTTCCAGCATCGGCGCCAGAAGGTGCCCTTCCATATGGTGAACCGGGATCGCCGGCACATCCCATGCAAACGCCAGTGAACGGCCAACCGTTGCGCCGACCAGCAGCGCGCCGACCAGGCCCGGGCCTGCGGTATAGGCCACAGCGTCGATATCATTTGAACTCAACCCGGCCTCTTTCAGCGCCGCCTGGATCAGGGGAACCGTTTTACGCACGTGGTCACGAGAGGCCAGTTCAGGTACGACGCCGCCGTAGTCAGCGTGCAATTTCACCTGACTATACAGCTGGTTGGCCAGAAGCCCTTTTTCGTCGTCGTAAATGGCGATGCCGGTTTCATCGCAGGATGTTTCAATACCCAGTACACGCATGACTTGTTTTACCTCGTTTCAATACCGCGCAGTGTAGAGCCTGGGCGGGTTGATGTAAAACTTTGTTCGCCCCAGGAAGAAGGCTCGTGTATACTCCTCACCCTTATTAAAGTCCCTTTCAAAATCGCATCGGTGCTTTACAAAGCAGCAGCATTTGCAGTAAAATTCCGCACCATTTTGAAATAAGCTGGCGTTGATGCCAGCGGCAAACCGAATTTATTAAAGGTGAGAGTTACATGCCGGTAATTAAAGTACGTGAAAACGAGCCGTTCGACGTAGCACTGCGTCGCTTCAAACGTTCATGCGAGAAAGCAGGTGTTCTGGCTGAAGTTCGTCGTCGTGAGTTTTATGAAAAACCAACGACCGAACGTAAGCGCGCTAAAGCTTCCGCTGTGAAACGTCACGCGAAGAAACTGGCTCGCGAAAACGCACGCCGTACTCGTCTGTACTAATTGGTTGAGGGCCTCAGCCCTCAATTGACAGACAGAGTAATAGTCGTAAGGCCGTGCTTCCGGAAGGAATGCGCGGCTTGTTTTCGTTTATAAGTCGCTTAAAATTTTGGGGCATATGGCCGGAAGAATCCCACGCGTTTTCATCAATGACCTGCTTGCCAGAACCGACATCGTCGATCTCATCGACGCGCGGGTAAAGCTAAAAAAGCAGGGCAAGAACTACCATGCGTGCTGTCCGTTCCATAACGAAAAAACCCCCTCCTTCACCGTAAACGGTGAAAAGCAGTTCTACCATTGCTTCGGCTGTGGCGCACACGGTAATGCCGTCGATTTTTTAATGAACTACGACAAGCTCGAGTTCGTTGAAACCGTCGAAGAGCTGGCGGCGATGCATAACCTTGAAGTGCCGTATGAAGCAGGCAGTGGGCCAAGTCAGATCGAGCGCCATCAACGGCAAACGCTGTATCAACTGATGGATGGCCTGAATTCGTTTTACCAACAGTCTCTTAAGCAATCTGCGGCTGAGCCTGCGCGTCAGTATCTGAACAAGCGCGGACTGAGCGACGATGTCATTGCGCGTTTCGCTATTGGTTACGCCCCGCCCGGCTGGGACAACGTGTTAAAGCGTTTTGGCGGCAATAGCGAAGATCGTATGTCTCTCATCGATGCAGGCATGCTGGTCACTAACGACCAGGGACGAAGCTACGACCGCTTCCGCGAACGGGTGATGTTCCCGATCCGCGACAAGCGTGGCCGGGTAATAGGTTTTGGTGGTCGCGTGCTGGGTGATGCCCTGCCGAAATACCTCAACTCCCCGGAAACCGATATTTTCCATAAGGGCCGCCAGCTGTACGGTCTTTATGAGGCGCAGCAGGATAATGCGGAACCTCCGCGTCTTCTGGTCGTCGAAGGCTATATGGACGTCGTGGCGCTGGCGCAGTACGACATCAACTACGCGGTTGCGTCGTTAGGGACGTCCACCACCGCCGATCATATTCAACTGCTGTTCCGGGTGACCAACAACGTCATCTGCTGTTACGACGGTGACCGCGCAGGGCGCGACGCCGCCTGGCGCGCGCTGGAAACCGCGCTGCCGTATATGACCGACGGGCGTCAGCTACGCTTTATGTTTCTGCCCGACGGCGAAGACCCGGATACGCTGGTGCGTAAAGAGGGCAAAGCGGCGTTTGAAGCGCGGATGGAGCAGGCTCAGCCGCTCTCCACGTTTTTGTTTAACAGCCTGATGCCGCAGGTCGATTTGAGTACCCCTGACGGGCGCGCGCAGCTCAGCACGCTGGCGCTGCCGTTAATCAGCCAGGTGCCCGGCGAAACGCTGCGCATCTATCTGCGTCAGGAGTTAGGCAACAAGCTCGGCATTCTGGATGACAGCCAGCTTGAACGTTTAATGCCAAAACAGGCTGAAAACGGCACGGTTCGCCCCGCGCCTCAGCTAAAACGCACAACCATGCGTATACTGATAGGGTTGCTGGTCCAAAACCCTGAGCTTGCGCCGCAGGTGCCGTCGCTGGCGGGTTTAAACCACGAAAAATTGCCCGGGCTTGGCTTATTTTCAGAACTGGTCAACACGTGTTTGTCTCAGCCAGGTCTGACCACCGGACAACTTTTAGAGCATTATCGCGGCACAAAAGAGGCCGCTACCCTTGAAAAATTGTCGATGTGGGACGATATAGCAGATAAGGACATTGCAGAAAAAACGTTCACCGACTCACTCAACCATATGTTTGATTCGATGCTTGAGCTGCGCCAGGAAGAGTTGATAGCTCGCGAGCGCACACACGGTTTAAGCAGCGAAGAACGCCGGGAGCTCTGGATGATTAACCAGGAACTGGCGAAGAAATAAAAAATTTAACGGCTTAAGTGCCGAATATCGATCGGGAAGCCCCCGGCAGCCGCACTGAGAGGCAGCGGCAAAAATATAAGTACGCCCTCGCTTTAAAGGTTGGCAGCCCCATCGCCGACACCAATCAAACGAATTAAGTGTGGATACCGTCTTATGGAGCAAAACCCGCAGTCACAGCTGAAACTTCTTGTCCAACGTGGTAAGGAGCAAGGCTATCTGACCTATGCCGAGGTCAATGACCATCTGCCGGAAGATATTGTCGATTCAGATCAAATCGAAGATATCATCCAAATGATCAATGACATGGGCATTCAGGTGATGGAAGAAGCACCGGATGCCGATGATCTGTTGCTGGCTGAAACCTCCAACAACACTGACGAAGATGCGGAAGAAGCTGCTGCACAGGTACTGTCCAGCGTGGAATCTGAAATCGGGCGTACCACTGACCCGGTCCGCATGTACATGCGCGAAATGGGTACCGTTGAACTGTTGACCCGCGAAGGCGAAATTGACATCGCAAAACGCATCGAAGACGGGATCAACCAGGTTCAGTGCTCCGTTGCCGAGTACCCGGAAGCGATCACCTATCTGCTGGAGCAGTACGATCGCGTTGAAGCAGAAGAAGCGCGCTTGTCCGACCTGATCACCGGTTTTGTCGACCCGAACGCTGAAGAAGATATGGCACCTACCGCCACTCACGTCGGTTCTGAACTGTCTCAGGAAGAGATGGATGATGACGAAGACGAAGATGAGGAAGAGAGCGACGACGACACCGCGGACGATGACAACAGCATCGACCCGGAGCTGGCGCGCGAGAAGTTTGCCGAGCTGCGTACCCAGTACGAAGTGACGCGCGACACCATCAAAGCGAAAGGCCGCAGCCATGCCGCCGCTCAGGAAGAGATCCTGAAGCTGTCTGAAGTATTCAAACAGTTCCGCCTGGTGCCAAAACAGTTCGACTACCTGGTGAACAGCATGCGCGTGATGATGGATCGCGTACGTACCCAGGAACGCATCATCATGAAGCTGTGCGTTGAGCAGTGCAAAATGCCGAAGAAGAACTTCATCACCCTCTTCACCGGCAACGAAACCAGCGAAACCTGGTTCAACGCGGCTATCGCGATGAACAAGCCGTGGTCTGAAAAGCTGCACGACGTGAAGGACGACGTACATCGCGGCCTGCAGAAACTGCATCAGATTGAAGAAGAGACCGGCCTGACCATCGAGCAGGTTAAAGACATCAACCGTCGTATGTCCATCGGTGAAGCGAAAGCCCGCCGCGCGAAGAAAGAGATGGTTGAAGCGAACTTGCGTCTGGTTATCTCTATCGCCAAGAAATACACCAACCGTGGTCTGCAGTTCCTGGATCTGATTCAGGAAGGCAACATCGGTCTGATGAAAGCGGTAGATAAGTTTGAATACCGTCGTGGTTACAAGTTCTCCACTTACGCAACCTGGTGGATCCGTCAGGCTATCACCCGCTCTATCGCGGATCAGGCGCGCACCATCCGTATTCCGGTGCATATGATTGAGACCATCAACAAGCTCAACCGTATCTCCCGCCAGATGCTGCAGGAGATGGGCCGCGAGCCGACGCCGGAAGAGCTGGCCGAGCGCATGCTGATGCCGGAAGACAAGATCCGTAAAGTGCTGAAGATCGCCAAAGAGCCAATCTCCATGGAAACACCAATCGGTGATGATGAAGATTCGCATCTGGGTGATTTCATCGAGGATACCACCCTCGAGCTGCCGCTGGACTCTGCCACCACCGAGAGCCTGCGCGCTGCGACGCACGACGTTCTGGCCGGCCTGACCGCTCGTGAAGCGAAAGTCCTGCGTATGCGTTTCGGTATTGATATGAACACCGACCACACGCTGGAAGAAGTGGGTAAACAGTTCGACGTTACCCGCGAACGTATCCGTCAGATCGAAGCGAAGGCGCTGCGCAAGCTGCGTCATCCAAGCCGCTCTGAAGTGCTGCGTAGCTTCCTGGACGATTAATCGGTCCTGACAGTGAAAAAGCTCCCAATCGGGAGCTTTTTTTTGTTTATACCCTCTCCCTTTGGACTGTGGGCTCCCCAGTAATTTATAAGCAGAAGCAATAACCTTGTTTCAGAACGAGTGAAGACTTTCAGCAATGCTCTGGTCCGGCTGTAAATCGCTGAGGCGTTTCCTGCAGGCCGGGGCGAGGCGCATGGATGCGCCGAGAGGGCGGGCTTTACAGGGACGTTACCTCCGCCCGTACCCGACAAGCCGGAAGGAATAAGCCGAGGGCACCGCGAAGCGGCGATTTACCGCCGGGAGCCCGGGTCGCCAGGGTGGTGGCGACTGAGCCACCCTGGCACGTTCACAGGTCATGCCGTTACAGAGTAGCA
>NZ_JBLKCZ010000025.1:0-54689 GCF_047530595.1 Enterobacter sp. 01-M-02-SI-ECC
TCGATGTGTTTGCGGGAAAAAAATCGGCCCAGATCCGCGAAATTTTAATCAGCGAGTCAGCTTGGGAAGAAATGACCTGCTTATTCGCACCTTCCTTAGTGGAGATAGTTCTGAACTTAATGCTAAATCTTCCTGGATAAAGCAAGTAACACGCTATGCTGACTTCTATTCAAATCAATTAAATTTGGTTCGCGATGCCCTGAAATTACCAAAAAAATGGAAACCAAATGGTATACATAAAATGATTATAACAACTTCAGTCTTTGGTGATATTTACCATCAAAAAGATTGTTATGTTATTGATAAAAATTCATTTTACAGCTTTATTGAGTGACTATCGAGTACAACGATTGAGTTAAGGAATGGTATGAAAACAATGATCAAGCCCGAAAGTGCTCATCTTTATCATGGTGAGATCACTATAGATAAGATGATGGCTTTTTTAAATACATTACCTTCTATTTCTATCAAGCGTCGAAGAGTTCAACAGCTTACATATCATGTGCAATGCGGTACATTGAAACTAACTTACCCATTTTTTGATATATGGCCTTCTCATGAGGAAGTATTAAATGAAAATGGCAGCGAAGCCATCGTAATGTTATAGCAATGTGGGGCTTCTATAAACTTTGTAGCACTTTAGTATGACTAAAGTATAAAATAGAGTCCCCTTCTATAGTTTTATAGGATGAGTATAAGTAGTCTTGAGATTAATCTTTGTTGTTAAAGGTATATTTCAATCCGCCTACATGCTAAATAGCTGCGCGGAATAGTAGATCACTTTGAGGGAACTCAGCCCGGATTGTGCGATCTGATCAATCGCCAAAAATCACAAATCACCAACCGGACTGAGCGATGCCGATCATAGCACCAATTCCCCGTGACGAACGAGGCCTGATGCAGAAAGCCATCCATAAAACGCACGATAAAAATTATGCCCGCAGACTGACTACCATGCTGATGCTGCACCGGGGCGACCGCGTCAGCGACGTTGCCAGAACGCTCTGCTGCGCCCGTTCCTCTATTGGGCGCTGGATTAACTGGTTCACGCAGTCGGGTGTTGAAGGGCTGAAATCATTACCTGCCGGGCGTGCCCGCCGCTGGTCGTTTGAGCATATCTGCACACTGTTACGCGAGCTGGTAAAACACGCTCCCGGCGATTTTGGCTAGCAGCGTTCCCGCTGGAGTACAGAACTGCTAGCAATAAAAATCAATGAGATAACCGGATGCCAGTTACATGCCGGAACTGTGCGGCGCTGGTTGCCGTCTGCGGGACTTGTATGGCGCAGGGCTGCGCCAACCCTGCGTATCCGTGACCCGCATAAAGATGAAAAGATGGCAGCAATCCATAAAGCACTGGACGAATGCAGCGCAGAGCATCCGGTCTTTTATGAAGATGAAGTGGATATCCATCTTAATCCCAAAATTGGTGCGGACTGGCAACTGCGCGGACAACAAAAACGCGCGGTAACGCCGGGGCAGAATGAAAAATATTATCTGGCTGGCGCGCTGCACAGCGGAACAGGTAAAGTCAGTTATGTGGGTGGAAACAGTAAAAGTTCAGTGTTATTTATCAGTCTGTTAAAGCATCTGAAAGCGACGTACCGACGGGCGAAAAGCATCACGCTTATCGTGGACAACTACATTATTCATAAAAGCCAGGAAACACAGCGCTGGCTAAAGGAAAATCCGAAGTTCAGGGTAATTTATCAGCCGGTTTACTCGCCATGGGTGAATCACGTTGAGCGGTTATGGCAGGCGCTTCACGATACGATAACTCGCAACCATCAGTGCCGTTCGATGTGGCAACTGTAAAAAAAAGTTCATCATTTTATGGAAACGGTCAGCCCATTCCCCGGAGGTAAGCATGGGCTGGCGAAAGTGTAGCGGTATTCGGCGCAGCTATTTAGAATTAAAAATACCTACCGTTATTTCCTGAATCCCCCTCGCAAATTTCAAATTTACCCCACGCCAAACCGCTGTATTTATATTCAGCCCTGTATAATGAGCACCAGAAATTAAGCCGAACGGCGAAGGAAGTATTGAAGAATATTTAACGAGGAATTCGCGATATGAAGGTGCTGCAACACCCCCATACCGCTAACCACAAACAACTAGACAGGAGTTGAAAATGGCTGCGACGAATTTTAAGCCCGAGTTTACTGTTTGCAACACAGAATCAGACGCTTTCACCGGCATGATTGAAAACCGCGAGCTGGTACGCAAAAACAGCGCCCGCCGACTGCACGGCAACCAGCCTAACGTGGCACCCGTCCATCCCCGCGCGGAAACGCCACAGGACAGTGCCGCCTGCTGCGAATTGTATGCGCGCATCGACATGAAATACCTTCTGCTGGGCGGCGACTGGTTGAACCGTGCAGGTTTCATCAACGGTATGCCCGTAAAAATCCGCGCCATGAAAGACTGCATTGTGATTGCGCCGCAGCATACAAGAGAATTATGGGGATGCCTGGAAGGTATGAATGTGGTGAATATAAATAAGCAGAAAGTCGCGCAGTGGCTGAAAACATTTCCGGGTGCATTAAATGACACCGGCGATATTCCGGTGATTAAGCGTAACGCCTGATAAATATCCCGGCCCTGCGCCGGGATTATTATTTAAGCTGCGTTTTAAAACACCGGCACCCCCAGCCCAACCTTCACCTCCCTCAACGTCGCCTGCGTCACCCCCTGCGCCCGTTCCGTCCCGCGCTTCAGCATCGCCATCAACTCCCCCTTATCCCGCATATACATCGCCCTCCGCTCCCGCATTGGCGCAATCAATTCCTGCAAACACCCCTCCAGCTCGTTCTTACAAACCCGGTCCCCAAGCCCGCCCGCCTGATAGTGCGCCTTCATCGCCGCCACTTTGTCCTTATCAGGATGAAACGCGTCGAGATAAGTAAACACCACGTTCCCCTCAATCTGCCCCGGGTCGCTCACCTTCAGGTGGTTCGGGTCGGTGTACATCGCGCTGACCGCACGGTGGATGGACTCTTCGCTGGCCGAAAGGTGCAGCGTGTTACCGAGCGATTTCGACATCTTGGCGCTGCCGTCGATGCCGGGCAGGCGGCTGGTGTCGCTCAGCATCGCCTTGCAGTGGCGCAGCACCGGGGCGGGCAGCAGGCTGTTCATCTTGTGCACAATCTCGTTGGTCTGCTCAATCATCGGCAGCTGGTCGTCGCCGACGGGCACGCACTCGGCCTTAAACGCGGTGATGTCCGCCGCCTGGCTGATGGGGTAGGCCATAAACCCGACCGGCAGCGAGCGGGCGAAGCCCTTCTGCGCAATCTCGTTTTTCACCGTCGGGTTACGCTCCACGCGGGCGACGGTGACGATGTTCATATACAGCATCGTCAGCTCGGCGAGGGCGGGCAGGGCGGACTGCAGGCAGATCGTGGTCAGGTTCGGGTCGATGCCGGCAGCGAGGTAGTCGGCCAGCACTTCGGGGATGTTGTCGCGGATTTTTTGCGGGTTGCTGCCGTTGTCGGTCAGCCCCTGCAGGTCGGCAATCAGCACAAACTGGCTGTGCGTCTGCTGGAGCGCCACGCGCTGGCGCAGCGATCCGACGAAGTGGCCGAGGTGCAGCGGGCCGGTTGGGCGATCGCCGGTGAGGATAGTTGGTGCGTTCATAAAGACTCCTTAATGGGCAGTTGCCGAAAGGGGTCTTAGATGTGAGAAAGCCGCCTTTCGGCGGCTATCTGAAAATGGGGAAAACTACTCCGTGCCGCCTTTAAGAAGGCAGCCACCAGCGGTTTACGGTGAGCACGGCGTGGTTTATTTTCATGCTTTTACCGTATCACGTCCGGCGCGAAAAACAAAAGGGCACGTCATGCTGCAATCACTCAACCACCTGACCCTCGCGGTCAGCGACCTGCAAAAAAGCGTCACCTTCTGGCACGAACTGCTGGGGCTTGCGCTGCACGCCCGCTGGAATACCGGGGCCTATCTCACCTGCGGCGATCTGTGGGTCTGCCTGTCGTACGACGAGGCGCGCCGGTACGTGCCGCCGCAGGAGAGCGACTATACCCACTACGCGTTTACCGTCGCGGAGGCAGATTTTGAACCGTTCTCGCAAAGGCTGGAGCAGGCGGGCGTCACCGTCTGGAAGCAGAATAAAAGCGAGGGAGCGTCGTTCTATTTTCTCGACCCGGACGGGCACAAGCTGGAGCTGCACGTGGGCAGCCTCGCCGCGCGGCTGGCGGCGTGTCGCGAGAAACCCTACGCGGGCATGGTGTTTACCTCAGACGAGGCTTGAGGCGCGCACCTTCAGCCTGCCCGCCAGCGTCACGTGCGTGGCGGCATCTTCCTGATTGCACAGGTACTCCACCGCGAGGCGTCCCAGCTCGCTGTAGGGCAGCTGGATACTGGTCAGCGGCGGGGTGAGCTGCTCGGAGATCTTCTGGTCGTCGTAGCCCGCCAGCAGCATGTCCTGCGGGATGCGCACGCCGTTCACCGCCAGCGCCTGATAGCAGCCAATCGCCAGCCAGTCGCTGGCGCAGAAGATGGCGTCCGGGCGCTCGGCCAGTTCCAGCAGAGAGGTAGTGGCGGTAAAGGACTCGCTGAACTGCCAGTTGGTCTGGCGCACCAGTCCGTCGTCGCACGCGAGTCCGGCCTGCTGCAGCGCCGCCTGGTAGCCCGCCAGACGCTGGCGGGAGGCCTCCATCCAGCTCTCGCCGGTGATGTGAGCGATGCGCGTCGCCCCGCAGGCGATGAGGTGTTTAGTCACCTGGAAAGCGTTGGCGTAATCGTCCGGGATAAACGACGGCAGCAGCGGCGAGCCGGGGTCGCGCTGGTTGAGCAGCACCAGCGGGATGCGGGTGCAGTCCTGGAAGGCCGTCATGTCCACCAGCGTGGTGACCGGAGACGCGAGAATAATCCCGGTGCAGTTGCGCTTCTCCAGCTGGCGAATGATGTTCAGCGCCAGCTCGATGTCGTCGCCGTAGTCGTAGACGGTGAGCAGGGTTTCGTTGCGCCACGCGGCTTCCCGCGCCTGGCTGATGGCGTCGATAAACGGGTCGAAGCTCTGCATGGAGCTCACCAGCAGGGCAATCTCTTCCTGGTTGCGCGGGGCGTGAACGGCGGGGAGGCGGTCGTAGCCGAGCTCGGTCGCGACGCCAATCACCCGCTGGCGGGTGTCGTCGCTGAGCTTGATGTTGCGGGACTGGTTGAGCACCAGCGATACCGTTGCCTGCGACACCCCTGCCGCCCGCGCAATATCGTTCATCGTCACTTTTGTTTTTCGCTTCATCCGTCCTCTCCCTTTCGCGACTTCGCATCATACCCTAACCGCACGCTTTAGCGCCGTCGATCACGTTTCTCATTCATCGAAGCGTGAACTTTGTGAGGGGCATCGCTTTTCTAAACGCCGTAATTTGCGCATTTATCCTGCAACTAATATTTATTAGCTAAATATTATCAGTAAGAGGATGCGTAATGAAAGAGCAGTGGAGCAGGGAGCAGGCACAGGCGTGGTATGAGCAGAAAGGCTGGCTGTGCGGGTTTAACTATTTGCCGTCGACGGCGGTGAACTGGACCGATATCTGGCAGGCAGAGACCTTCGATGCCGCAACCATTGACCGCGAGCTGGGCTGGGCGGCGGAGGCGGGCTACAACACCCTGCGCATCAACCTGCCGTTTATCGTCTGGGAGCACGACCGCGACGGGCTGATGGCGCGCATCGACCGGTTTTTGACGATTGCCGACGGTCACGGGTTCAGCACCATGCTGACCCTGATGGACGACTGCGGCTTCTCCGGCGACGAGCCGTACCTCGGCCCGCAAAAGCCGCCGGTGCCGGGCAAGCACAACAGCCAGGCGGCGGCGAGCCCGGGGCGCGACAAGGTGTGCGATCCGGACTGCTGGGCAGACATTGAACGTTATATCCGCGACGTCGTGCGCCAGTTCCGCGACGATAAGCGCGTGCTGCTGTGGGATCTCTACAACGAGCCGGGTAACCGCGGCATTTTCGCGACCGGCACGCAGGAGGTGCAGTACGACGCGAAGCTGGAGACCTTCGCCCACGCGCTGATGAAGCTCGCATTCCAGTGGGTGCGTGAAGAAGACCCGACCCAGCCGCTCACCGTCTGCGCCTGGCGTCTGCCGCCGGAAGAGGAGGGCGAGACGTTCTTCCGGCATCCGCTGGACCAGACCGCGCTGGCGCTCTCGGACGTGGTGAGCTTCCACGCCTACACCCACACCGGGCGGATGACGGCGATTATCCAGCAGCTGCAGACGCTCGGTCGCCCGCTGTTCTGCACCGAATGGCTGGCGCGCCACGTGGGCAGCACCATCGAAGAGCAGCTCCCGCTGATGTACGCGGCGAAGGTCGCGCCGTACCAGTGGGGGCTGGTGCGCGGCAAAACCCAGACCTGGCTGCCGTGGCCGGTGGTGATGAAAGAGTCCACGGACTACTGCCGCCTCTGGTTCCACGACGTGTTCGAGGAGAACGGCATTCCGTTCTCGCGCCGTGAAATCGCATTAATGCAGCAGCTGCGCAAGATCGCCCCGAAAGTTAAGGGCTAATAATATCGACCCGGCGGACCACCGCCGGGCAACCAGGCAGGCATATAACAATGGCAACGACAATGAAAATACCGTCTCGCGAGTTGTGGTCTTATTTTGGCTATGGTTTAGGTCAGTGTTTTAGCTTTGGTTTAGTGGGTTCGTTTATTAACTATTTTTACACCGACGTGCTGGGGATTTCGGCGCTGGCGGCGAGCACTATCTTCCTGATTGCCCGCGCGTGGGACGCGGTTCACGATCCGCTGTTTGCCAGCATCATGGACACCATTAACAGCCGGTTTGGCAAGTTTCGCCACTTTTTGCTGATCGCCCCTTTGCTAATCACCGGCGTCACGCTGCTGTCGTTCTATAAAATCGAAGCGGACATGACCACCAAAATCCTCTACGCCGGGGTGACGTATATCCTGTGGGGGACGCTGTACGCCATCTCCGATATCCCGTTCTGGTCGATGTCGTCGGTGATGACCAACGACTCCGCCCAGCGCACCCGCGCGGTAACGGCGGCGATGCTCGGGGTGAACGCGGGGATTGCCTGCGCCAACATCTTCTTCCCGAAGCTGGCGGCGTTCTTCGCCCAGTACAGCAACGATAAAGGCTATTTTATGGCGGCGCTGGTGATGATGCTGGTGGGTCTGCCGCTGATGCTCAACGGCTTTATGCAGATCAAAGAGCGCGTGCCGCCGAGCCCGGAAAAGGTGACCATCCGAGACACCTTCCACAACCTGCGCCAGAACAAGCCGCTGTTTATCGTCCTGCTGTCGTTCTTTTTCTGCGTGTTTCATAACGTGGCGGGCGGGCTGTATATCTACTTCTTTATCAACAACCTGGGTGACGGCAGCCTGCAGATGGCGATTGGCGTGATGGGGATTGTCGCGGCGGTGCTGTGCCTGATCGCGCCGATGCTGACGCGCCGGATGCAGAAGCGGAAGCTGTTTATGATCCTCTGCGGGCTGGACGTGGCGGTGCGCGTGGTGATGTGGTTTGTCGGGTATCAGCAGGTAACGATGCTGTTTATTCTGCTCGGCCTGAGCACGCTGTTCGTGATGATGACCAACATCCTCACCTCGTCGATGATTGCCGACACCATCGAGTACGCGGAGTACCACACCCACAAGCGCTGCGCGGCGATCACCTTCTCCGGGCAGACCTTTACCGGCAAGATGTCGGTGGCGGTGGGCGGCGGGCTAATCGGCGTGTTTCTGACGACGATCGGCTACGTGCCGCAGGCGCAAATTCAGAGCGAGAGCGTGCTGTCGGGGCTGTTCTTCGGGATCTGCCTGCTGCCGGCGATAGGGTCGCTGATCCGCATGGGCTTTATGTCGCGCTTTACCTTTACCGAGGAGAAGCACGCGGAGATTTGTCGGCTGCTGGCGGAGCGACGTCACGGCATGGAGCAGGATGAGGTCAGAAAAGGGGAGTTAACTCGTTCGGTTTCGGTTAATTAACATCAACAGACGCTTGTTAAGCAGGCGTCTGTTTCACTTGTTAAAGACTCAATGCTTTAGGGAGGCAGAGTGTCGATTTCTGGATGCTGGTTCCGATGGCAAAGGGGACGACCCACAGACGTAGCGCATGGCCCTGCGGATTATGAAGTTCAAAGGGATGGGGGAGAGCATCACGAAAACCGTCGTATTCCGGATAGATGAGTAACATATCGCCACGGCTATCGAGATATTTCACCCCGTAGGCCTGCATCTGATACAGATCATGTTGTGAAATATTAAAGCCAGGTTTATGAGGCTTAATCTTCTTCCATTTCGTATCGCAGATAACTGCAGAATGCGTCGTGTCGTTATGCGGGCGAAGCCAAATATCTGGTTTTAGCCTGAACATATTCTTCGTATGGTAGCGAGCCAGGCTGTGTGCTTTGGCCTGAGTATCAATCCGATAATGTCGATGATGGTGATGCCGCATCCATGCGGCAACGAAGGATTCAAAAACCGCTTCCATTGGAAAGAGTAGCGATATGGCATTAGCCTCCCCCTGCATACAGTGAGGAGACTCGCCCAGCAATATGAGTTTCGCCCAGTTTAGTGCCTGCTCATAGTGATGCATATGCCTGTCAAGGCGGACCTGACTAAAAGCATACGCGACATCTACCACGGACGGAATGGCCTCAAAGGTTGATCGTAACGACTGAAGTTGCCTGGCGAGTTCAGCGTTGCGGGTCAGGCGGGAGACATTATCAATAGCCGTTTTCAGTAGGCGGTTTTCGGGCCGATCGACGCTGTATTCGTCATATTCCACCTGAAAACAATCGCGCCGAACGCTGTTTTTAGTTATCTGCGCTGAAATCAGTAATTTGCCTTTCATCCAGGCCAGATTATCCTGCTGGCGAAGGTAGTCTCGTTTAAGACCCTGTTGGAGGATCGACTGAACGCTGCTGATAAATTGTTGAATAAAAATATCCATCAATGGCATACGCGAGGTCTGAATGCTGGCGGATGTCGTTGCAATATGTCGGAAGGTTTTCAGAGTACGCAGCATCATCATCAGCTGTTCACGTGCGTTATCATTGCCCGTTTTCGGTAACACTTCAATAAACGCACCGCCCGGGAGCGCAATTACGCCTACGTAGTTTTTGACCTGCAGTGCCTGAACCCGACCAATAGATCGAAGGGTAAGCAGCCGGCCGTCAAACTCTGCGTTATCACTTAAACAGCGTTGTACAAGCCATTGAAAAAGCGTATCCGGCAGTGCGATCGCATGCTCGACGCGGCCCCGATCGTTCTGGCTAATCACATGACCATGCTCAAAAATCGTCCAGTAACGGCCGGGTGTCATTCCTCGCTCTCCTGGCGAATGGATGCTGGGGCGTATATCTGGCGGTACGCAAGCGGATCATTCCACACCGGTTTCGACTCGCTGGAAAGATGATAGCTAATACCTGCTTCCTGCAAATCCTCAGCTGCATCAGCACCGAACAACCGCAGGAAGTTCCCTTCACTGTTTATCGATGAAACGAACTGTAAGCTATCGTCCTCTTTCTGGTTGTCTCCAAGAACCAGGCGAATTTTTTGCCAGTCGTTGTAGAAATACTCCTCCAATAACGGGAGGATTTTGTTTTTCATAATGCGTTTAAGTAGATCGAAGGCGGCGTCTTCGTCATGTTTAACCTGGATAACCGGCATGAAAAAGGCGTGCCCCAGCGTATGTTCATTGTCATACAACGCCTGGATCCTTGCGTTCAAAGTTTCCAGCAGGCGTTCAAGCTCAATTCCCTTGATCGTCGTGCCTGCCAGTAGGCTGGTGTCTGGTAACATCGGAACGAACTCAAAGCGGCGGCGTAAAGCGGTATCAAGCGCCGTCAGGGAGCGATCTGCGGTATTCATCGTACCGACAAGGTAGAGATTATTGGGAACACTAAACGATGTACCAGAATAGGGAAGTGAAACGCTGAGTTCCTCTGCTTCGCCTGCACGCTTAGAAGTTTCAATCAGCGTGATGAGCTCGCCGAAAATTTTAGAAATATTGCCGCGGTTAATTTCGTCGATAATCAACACGAAATTTTGCCGTTTACCGCCTGTTGACTGCGTAGGTGTGGCCGGAATCTCACTCTTTTCGACCAGATACGCGAGGATCCCTCGTACATAAGAAACGTTATGGATTTTGGCATTGTTATCCTGATACCAGGCGCGAATGTCCTTGAGGTACGCATTATAGCCCTGACCCAGATCCTCTTTTTTACTGTGCTCCGGGAAAATCCCAAAAGCGGTTTCACTTTTGTAGGTCACACGGAACGGATTGCCGTTGTGGGTGCGGAGCGTAATGCTCTCTCCTTCCGAAAGCCGCTCCTGTAACTGCACGAGTGCGTTATCCAAAGTCCGCAGCGCACCTGCGTTGCCAAAGGCGGCGTCATCACAAATTTGTTTAAAAATTCCCGGCTTGATGTCGTAACGTACGTTGCCGTCATCGGTAGTCTCTGCCCGCAATCCTTCGATAAACTCTTCGTAGCCGAAGCTCTGATGAAAAGTAATAAAGCGGATTCGGTTTTCACCCATCAGGCGGTCATAAATTTTCTTTAGCTCGCGTCGGCGTTCACTCTCTTCTTTTCCATCCAGTCGGGCATATGCCTGAGGCTCGCAGGCGCGCACGGCAATATCGATGGTTTTATAGGTTTTACCTGTACCTGGAGGTCCATAAAGGATGCGGTTTTTGGGGAGCTGAAGATCGTGGGGTTCGGAGCCTTGTTCGTCTTCATCATCACCCGTGCTGTCAGGCGTCACCAGGGTATCATTTTTCTCAAGGATGAAATGTGCGTACAGATGCCAGAGCGACATATTTAGCGTGATGGAATCAATCTCAGATCCGATGGCCTGGTTTAATGCCTCTTTAAGCTCCATGTTGAGGTCAAACCAATCGCCCTCGCCAGACAGGCCCAAATCAAAGCGGTTGTTACAGTAGTTATAGATCCGGAAAAATGCGTCAGTGTTGACGATATTGCTTATATGCTCTGGATACATAACGGCAAACGCACGATGACAAAGAGCCCAGTATACTTTTTTCAGGATCTTTTGGTCTTTGAGCGCCTTGAGTTGTCCAATCACCTGCTCATAGTTGGTACGTGTACATTCTTTAGACATCTGGCGAGAAAGCTCGCGTAGCTCCTCTATTGCGCCGTTAAATTCATTTATCGACATACCGCCTTGCTTGACACTGGCGACTCCATTGGAGCGATTGTACCAAAGCTCATAAAGCGTCTCGTCTGAGAAGTTGGGGCGTTCATTCTGAACTTGTTGACGGAGCGCGCGAAAAGACGGTCCCCACTCGGGGCTATAAGTATCGTTATTGGCCGTGTGAGAGGTGAAAAATGAGAGTACGTCGGTATGTTCCTGAACCATTACCTGCTCCAGAGCGAAAAGAGGAGAATATTTTCCTCATCTTATAAGAATTATCTGTGAAGCGTCACTGCCTGTTCAGGGAGGAATGAACGGGAATAGCTGACGCCTTTTGGCGTCAGCCCCGGGAACTTACAGCGACTTCACAAACGCCAGCAGATCTTCGTTGAGCTGGTCCTGGTGGGTCAGCGCGAAGCCGTGCGGCGCGTTGTCGTACACCTTCAGCGTGGCGTTTTTGATCATCTCTGCCGCCAGCTTGCCGGTGCTTTCAAACGGCACGATCTGGTCGTTACTGCCGTGGATCACCAGCGTCGGGACGTCGATTTTCGCCATGTCCGGGCGGAAGTCGGTTTCGCCGAACGCGGTCACGCAGTCGATGGTGCCCTTCAGGGACGCCAGCAGGGCGATGTTCAGCGTCTGGGTCAGGGCACCGGCGGAAACGGTCTGCCCGGCGTTGATACCGTAGAACGGGGTGGCGAAGTCGCTGATGAACTGGGCGCGATCCTTACGCAGCCCGTCGCGAATGCCGTCGAACACGCTCTGATCGACACCCTGCGGGAAGGCGTCGGATTTGCCGAAGATTGGCGTTACCGCGCCCAGCAGCGCCAGACCGGCCACGCGCGCGCTGCCGTAGTTGTTGATGTAGCGGGTCACATCGCCGCCGCCCATGGAGAAGCCCACCAGCGTCACGTCCTGCAGGTCCAGGGTGGTGATCAGGTCGTTGATGTCGGACGCAAAGGTGTCGTAGTCATAGCCATTCCACGGCTGATCCGAGCGGCCAAAGCCGCGGCGGTCAAAGGCGATGGCGCGGAAGCCGCGCTCCGCCAGGTAGTTCAGCTGGCTGTCCCACATGTCGCCGTCCAGCGGCCAGCCGTGGCTGAAGAGAACCGGTTTGCCCGCGCCGCCGTCCTTGTAGTAAATCTGCGTGCCGTCTTTTGCCTTAAACGTTGCCATAGTGTGTTCCTGTGCAGGTGATGGTTATGGTTATGGTTATACCGGCGCGACCAGGTAGCGAATTGCCGGTGATGTTGTGCCCTGATGAAAAGCCAGAACGCGGCTCTGCAGCAGGAGGTCATTCATGGTGTGGCGCTCCTGCTGGCGCAGATGCTCAATCCAGGAGCCCATCAGGAAGGTCTCGATAAACAGGCCGGGACGTTCGATATCCTCGTACACCGCCCAGCTCATCGCCCCGGCGCGGCGGCGCACCCGGCGCAGCTCGTGAACCGCCTCCAGGAAGGCCTTCGTATTCTGCGGGTCGATGATGTACTCGTGCGACACAAGCACCGGGCCGCGCTCGTTCGGCAGGTCAATCTCCACGCCGTCCAGCGGCTGGCCGCTGAGGTCGAGGTTCAGGTCGGGATCTTTGCCCAGCTTCCAGCGGAGCACCGTCGCGCTCGCCAGCACCATCCCCAGCGTGGCGACCACCAGCGATGTCGGGGTGCCGAAGCGGGAGGCGATCTGCCCCCAGATGGCGCTGCCCGCGGTCATCGAGCCGAAGAACACCGTCAGGTAGACCGCCAGCGCGCGGGCCTTCACCCAGCGAGCGGCGCTGCGCTGCGCGCCGAGGTTCAGTGTTGAGAGCACCGCAATCCAAGCGAAGCCGGTGAAGAACTCAAACAGGTTGAGCAGCCAGACGTGGCGCACGAACGCCAGCGCCAGCATGGTGAGGGCAAAGGTCAGGCTGGCGGCCACCATCAGGCGGTCGGCGTCGAGCCGCTGGCGCAGGCGCGGCAGAAGGATCGCCCCGGCAATCGCCCCCAGGCCAATGCACGCCAGCATCACGCCGTAGCCCGCCGGGCCTAAGCCCAGCTCGCGGCGCGCCACCAGCGGCAGAAGCGCCCAGCCCGCGCTGCCGAAAACAAAGAAGGCCACGGTGCGTACCAGCACGTTGCGCAGCACCGGCGCGGCGTGCACGTAGCGGATGCCGGAGCGCACCGCGGAGAAGAAGTGCTCCGGCGGCAGGTGCTGAATGGACGGTGCCGGACGCCAGCGCCACAGCACCCACGCCACGCCGACCACGGAGAGCGCGTTCAGGGCAAACACCATCCACGGCCCGGCGAGCGAGAGCAGAAAACCGCCCAGCGCGGGGCCAATTGCCCGACTGATGTTCACCCCGAGCGAGTTCAGCGCCACGGCGGCGCCCAGCTCGGGCTTGCTCACCAGATCGGGCACCACGGCCTGGAACGGCGGCGAGCTCATCGCCGCGCCCACGCTCAGCAGGAACGTCGCCACCAGCAGAACGGTGGGGGTGACGTGTCCGGTGAAGGAGAGCACCGTCAGCCCGGCGGCGGCGATGAACACCCACAGCTGGGAGAAGAGCAGGTATTTACGTCGGTCGACGATGTCCGCCATCACCCCGGACGGCAGGGCGAAGAGGAACATCGGCAGGCTGCTGGCCGCCTGCACCAGCGCGATATCTAAAGGATCGGCGCTCAGGGTCAGCATGCTCCAGTTGATGCCGACGTCGCTCATCCATGAGCCGACGTTAGAGACCACCGTGGCGATCCACAGCATGCGGAACACCGGCTGGCTCAGCGGCTGCCAGGGCGAAACCGTCGATGCGGGCGTCGTCTCGACGTGTGCGTCGCGAACGTCGTTAACCTGGGTCATGCGAACCTCTCCGCTGTCTTACGCTGCAGCCGCCACTGGCCCGGCCCGGTGAGGGCGAGGGTGGTGAAGATAATCAGCAGCAGCCAGCCAAACTGCCCTTCGGCAATCGACCAGTTGGGGTGGACCGCCAGCATCGCCACCAGCAGCACGGCGATAATCGGCAGGCACGCCAGGCGGGTGTACACGCCCGCAATGATAAACAGCGGGCAAATCACCTCGGCGACAATCGCCGGGATCAGGCTCGCCCAGGGCCCAAAGCCGAACGGATCTTCAATGCGCGTCAGCTCGTCGCTGAAGTGCAGCACCTTCGGCAGGCCGTGCACGTAGAGCAGCAGCAGGCTGCCGGTCAGGCGCAGGAAGAACAGCCCCAGGTCGACCCGGGGCAGAGCAAAGGTGTTTTTCATCAGAATGCAAAGCAGCTGCAGCCCAGCGCCCCCCAGAAAGCGTTATCGTCGGACACCGGCATCGCTGACGTGCGGGCGAAATCGTGCTGGTGGCTGTGAACCCCGCACGGGCCGCTGCAGTGGTGAGCCACACTCATACCCACGCGGGCGGCCAGCGGCGGCGCGCTGCGGTAGTGGCCCGGCACCTTGACCACCGGGGACCACTCGGGCAGAACCGGAATGGCCGGCGGCGCGAGCGGGCCAAAGCTGCCCGCGGCGTAGACGATGTCGCCGTTGACCACCGTGAGAACGGACTCGATGCCCTTGATCTCCTCTTCCGGCACGCGGAAGTAGTCTTTGCTCAGCACGGCCAGGTCGGCGAGCTGGCCGACCTTGATCTGCCCCTTCTGGTTCTGCTCGCTGGAGAACCACGCGCTGCCCTGGGTCCAGAGCATCAGGGCGGTATCGCGGTCCAGACGGGCGCTGTGGTCGTACATCTGCATTCCGCCGACGGTGCGGCCGGAGACCAGCCAGTAGAGCGCGGTCCACGGGTTGTAGCTCGCCACGCGGGTAGCGTCCGTTCCCAGGCCCACCGGCACGCTGGTCTCGAGCATTTTCGCCACTGGCGGCGTGTGGCGGGTGGCTTCGATGCCGTAGCGCTCGGCGAAGTACTCCCCCTGGAAGGCCATGCGGTGCTGGACGGCAATGCCGCCGCCGAGCGCTTTGATGCGGTCGATGTTGGCCTGTGACACAGTTTCCGCATGGTCGAAGAACCAGTGCAGGCCGTTGAACGGAATGTCGCGGTTCACCTTCTCGAACACGTCCAGCATGCGGCTGATGGATTCGTTATAGGTGGCGTGCAGGCGGAACGGCCAGCGGTGCTCCACCAGATGGCGCACCACGCGCTCCAGCTCGTCCTCCATGCCCGGCGCGAGATCCGGGCGCGGTTCGAGGAAATCTTCAAAATCGGCGGCGG
The DNA here is from genome assembly GCF_047530595.1 of Enterobacter sp. 01-M-02-SI-ECC. NCBI lineage: Bacteria > Pseudomonadati > Pseudomonadota > Gammaproteobacteria > Enterobacterales > Enterobacteriaceae > Enterobacter > Enterobacter sp. 01-M-02-SI-ECC. The sequence continues at coordinate 15,333 of NZ_JBLKCZ010000025.1, forward strand.
AGAAGACCAGCATCTCGCCCGCGCCGTTGTGGCGGAAGAAGTCGCTGCCCTGGCCTGGCGTGAGCATGTCGGTCCATTTTTCAAAGTCTTCCAGCTCGTGGCCCGGGCGCTGGGTAAAGAGGTTGTAGGCGATGCGGATGGTCATCTGCTTTTTCGCGTGCAGCTCGGCGATCACCTCGTAATCTTCCGGGTAGTTCTGGAAGCCGCCGCCCGCGTCGATGGCGCTGGTCAGCCCCAGGCGGTTGAGCTCGCGCATGAACTGGCGGGTGGAGTTAACCTGCTGCTCCAGCGGCAGCTTCGGCCCTTTGGCCAGCGTGGCGTAGAGGATCATGGCGTTCGGACGGGCGATCAGCATCCCGGTCGGGTTACCGTTGGCGTCGCGCTGGATCTCCCCGCCCGGCGGGTTTGGCGTGTCTTTGGTGTAGCCGACCACCTTCAGCGCGGCGCGGTTGAGCAGGGCGCGGTCGTACAGGTGCAGGATGAAGACCGGGGTATCCGGCGCGGCGTCGTTGATCTCGTCCAGCGTCGGCATGCGGCGCTCGGCAAACTGGAACTCGGTCCAGCCGCCCACCACGCGTACCCACTGGGGCGACGGCGTGCGCAGGGCCTGCTCTTTCAGCATCCGCAGGGCGTCGGCCAGCGACGGCACGCCTTCCCAGCGCAGTTCAAGGTTGTAATTCAGCCCGCCGCGGATCAGGTGCAGGTGCGAGTCGTTCAGGCCGGGGATGGCGGTGTGGCCTTTTAAGTCGACCACTTTGGTGCCGTCGCCGTGGTGCTGCATCACCTCGGCGACGGTACCCACTTCCAGAAATTTTCCGTCGCGCACGGCAACGGCTTCCGCGACAGGATTTTCGCGATCGACGGTGTGAAACTGGCCGTTAACCAGAATGAGATCGGCTTTACCGAGGGTAACCATAAACTGCTCCTGACTGAGAGGGGAATGGTCAGGATTATGGGAACCGGTTTCGGCAAAGATCCAGTTATACAATAGGATAGGTATACCAAAGTATAACTATACCTAAGGTTAACTATACGAAGAGATAATTACGCGCAGGGACGGAAAACCGCAGGATGAGGGTGACTTTATCGTCGCGGCGCTCGCGGCGATTTCACCCTTAACCACTGGAAAATGCTATGACCTCTTCAAAGCTCGAAGTGTTAACCCCTGCGAACTGTCAGATCATCTTTATCGATCACCAGCCTCAGATGGCGTTTGGCGTGCAGTCGATTGACCGCCAGGTGCTGAAAAACAACACCGTGGCGCTGGCGAAAGCGGCTAAGGTGTTCAACATCCCGACCATCATCACCACCGTAGAGACCGAAAGCTTCTCCGGCAATACCTATCCTGAACTGCTGGATGTATTCCCGGGTCAGGACATTCTGGAGCGTACCTCCATGAACTCCTGGGACGACCAGAAGGTGCGCGACGCGCTGAAGGCCAACGGCAAGAAGAAGGTCGTGGTGGCCGGTCTGTGGACCGAAGTGTGCAACAACAGCTTTGCCCTGTGCGCGATGCTGGAAGGCGACTACGAAATTTATATGGTGGCGGACGCGTCCGGCGGCACCTCCAAAGAAGCCCACGACTACGCGATGCAGCGCATGATCCAGGCGGGCGTGATCCCGGTCACCTGGCAGCAGGTGATGCTGGAGTGGCAGCGCGACTGGGCGCGTAAAGAGACCTACACCGCGGTGATGGATATCGTGCGCGAGCACTCCGGCGCGTACGGCATGGGCGTGGATTACGCCTACACCATGGTGCACAAAGCGCCGTCTCGCCAGAAGAGCGAGCACCACACCTTAGCGCCGGTCCCGGCTCGCTAAGTTCCGCTGGCGGGCTGGTCCCTCATCCGGCTCGCCGCTGCCTCTTTCTCTGGAGTTCACAATGAGTACTGGGCTGATATCCCTTGCGGCAGGCGTGTTGATTGGCCTGATGTATGCCGTGCTGAAGGTGCGATCCCCCGCGCCGCCCGCGCTGGCGCTGATTGGTCTGCTGGGGATGCTGGCGGGTGAACAGGCGACGCGCCATCTCTTATCCCGCGACGGCGCCCCACCTCCTCAGGTGACCGTTCCGCAGGCGGCATCGCAGACGGGAGCGTCATCATGAAAGCATGGATAATTTCGCTGGTGTGCGGCGTGGTTGCTGGGGTAATTTACGCTCTGCTCGACGTCCATTCCCCGGCACCACCGGTTGTCGCCCTGCTTGGCCTGTTTGGCATGCTGGTGGGCGAACAGCTTATCCCGGTGGGACGACGTTTACTGAGTCGCGAACCGCTTACCCTCGCCTGGTTTCGTCACGAATGCGTACCGAAAATCAGCGGCACGGCGCCCCCTGCGCCCGCGAAGGACCCTCGCGACGTTAAATGACTGGTTAGAGGAATAACAGCATGACGCTGCCGTGGCGCATTGCCATCATTGATGACGAACGTTCCGTCCGCAGCGGGTTGAGTAATCTCCTGGAGTCGGAAGGCTATTCAACCGACACGTTTGATTCGGCAGAGGTATTTCTGAGCCATCCGCTTGCCCTGTCCGGCGCGGCGCTGGTGATCACCGATATCAAGCTCCGGGGCATGAGCGGCCTTGAGCTGTTTGACAAGCTGCGGCTGCTGGCCGTACCGCCTCCGCCCGTGCTCTTTATCTCCGGTCATGCTGATGAAAATATGCAGCGGTACGCTCTTAATCTGGGCGCCGCTGCTTTTTTGCGTAAGCCGATTAACATCGATATTCTGCTGGATCATATTCAGCGGGAGCTGGCCCGCCGACAATAAGGATCGCGGATGAACGAACACGAGCAGCCTGCATTCTGGCCCGCCCAGGGGAATCTTCATCAGGGGCGGGTTTTTGTCCTTAAAGAGGATGTGATTTTTACCGTGCTGGCGCAGGAGGGCGGAATCGCCTGGATGCACGCGCGACATCCTCACTCCGGCGGTTCGTTCATTATCGCCACCGCGGTGAGCGACGAAGAGGAAGAGCGGGCCACCCGGCTGCTTAAAAACGAGTTTGCGCTGCGCGACGCGCTGCAGGACAGCTGGGCCATCCGCGCCGTTGCGTCCACCCAGTACCGGGGGCGCTTCGCGCTGGTGTACGCCCCGTTTTCGTTTGAGCTGCTGGCGCGGCGCGCGGGCAGAGCGATCTCGGGGATCGCGCGCTTTCTCGAGATGGCGATCCAGATCTGCGTTCCCCTGCGCCAGATGCATCTGCAAAACCTGATCCACGGCGATATCAAGCCCGGCAGTATTTTTGTTCATCACGATGCCACCTGCCGTCTGGGCAGCTTTGGCCTTTCCAGCAGTCTTTCCGATGCCGTCACCCAGACCCGGCTTCCTGTTTCAGGGGGCACGCCCGCCTATATGTCGCCGGAGCACACCACCCGCACCCAGCGCCCCGTCGACGGCCGCAGCGATCTCTACAGCCTCGGCATGGTGCTGTATGAACTCCTGACCGGACGCCTGCCGTTTGAGCTGGGGGAGGACGAGCAGACCAACTGGGCGCACTACCATATTGCCTCCGCGCCGCTGGCCCCGGACGCGATCCGCCCGGACGTGCCGGGAATGCTGTCGACCATCATCCTGAAGCTGCTGGAAAAGCACCCCGATAACCGCTACCAGACGGTCGACGGATTGATTGCCGACCTTCGCCGCTGCCAGGCGACGCTGACCTGCGAGGGCGAAATCGTCGCCTTTACCCCCGGCCAGCAGGACCGCACCCCGGCGATCCATCTGGCGGACTCCCTGTTCGCGACGCATCCGCAGGCGAACGACGTTATTGCGGCGTTTGAGCGGGTGGGGCAGAGCCTGGTGCCGGAGCTGGTGACGATCGGCGGGCCGTCGGGGATCGGCAAATCTTCGATCATCGCGACGGCGCTCAAAACGCTGCAGCAGCGCACGGTGCTGCTGGCGGTGGGCAAAGTCGACCAGTTTTCGCCGTCGCTGCCCTACGGCGTATTAAGCTCCGCGTTCCGCACCCTGACGCTGCACCTGCTGGGGCTGCCCGCAGAGGAGGTGGCGAAGTGGAAAATCCGCCTGTCTCGCGCCCTGGAGGGGTACGAGGCGCTGGCCGTCAGCCTGGTGCCCGAGCTGGGCCTGCTGCTTGAGAGCAAGCCGCGCTTCTCGGCGGATACGTTTTCCATTGATGCCCGGGCGCGCTTCAGCCATATGGTGCTGGCGCTGGTAAAAACCTTTGCCTCGCAGGGCTGCCCGCTGGTGCTGGTGCTCGACGACCTCCAGTGGAGCGACGCCGCCAGCCTGCATACGCTTAAATACCTGCTGATGAACTGCGGCGCTGTTCCGCTGCTGGTGGTCGCGGCCCACCGGGATATCAGCGCCGTGTCCGACGCCGCCCTGCAGGCGCTGCTGGCGGGCCTGCCGGAGGCGGCACAAAACGCGAGCGAGATTGTTCCGCAGGCGCTTTCCGTGAAAGCGGTGGCGCGCTGGCTGGCGACGGTATTTCGCACCCGCAGCGCGGCGACGACCGATCTCGCCACGCTGATCCACGAGAAGACGGGCGGCAACCCGCTCTTTGTGCACGAGTTTTTCCGCCGCATCGTGGATGACGGCCTGGTAGTGCACAACAAATATCAGGACAAGTGGCACTACGATCTGCAGGCGATCCGCGCCAGGCATTACACCGAAAACGTCGTCACCCTGGTGCTGGAGCAGCTCGAAGAGCTGCCCGACGAAACGCGCCGCCTGCTGGGCAGCATCGCCTGCCTCGGCGGCACGGGCGAGATGGAGATGATCTGCCGCGTGGTCGGCATGTCGATGGCGGAAATGCGCTATGCGCTGCACCCGGCGGTGATGGCCCAGCTCATCGTGCTGGCGGAAAAAAAGTACGCCTTCACTCATGACCGGGTGCAGGAGGCGGCCTTTGCGCTGCTCGATCGGCATGAGAGAAGCCATATTCACCTGACCACCGCCAGCCTGCTTGCCGACGCCGCGCGTCAGGCGGCGGGGAATGAGCTGCTGTTCCGTGCCGTTCACCACGTCACGGCCGCGCTGGACAGCATCCAGCCCGCCCCGCAGCGGGAGATGTTCCGCGAGCTGAGCCTGCTGGCCGCGCGGCGCGCGAAGCGCTCGGGGGATTACCTTTCGGCGCTTGGCTATATCCAGACCGCCAGAGCGCTGGGCAACGCCGGGACGGTGTCGGACTTTATGCTCGATATCGAAGAGGCGGGCTGCGAGTTTGCGCTGGGGCATCTGGAGCGCACCCGCGAGCTGTGTGACGCCATTCTCGGCTGCCCAGGCGGGCTGACAGAAAAGGCGCTGGCGGCCAACCTGCTGGTGGAGGTGTACATTCGTCAGTCGGACAGCCGTCTGGCGCTGGAGGCGGCGCTCTGCTGGCTGGGGATTTTCGGTATTCAGATTAGCCGCTATCCGGAAGATGCCGACTGCGACGAGGCCTGGGCGCTCTTTTGCAACCGCACGGCCGACGCGCCGCAAAACCTGTTTGCCCAGCTGTCGCGGTTGGATAACCCGGAAACCGAAGCGGTGATGAACCTGCTCTACAGCGCCAGCATTTGCGCCAGCTTCATCTGCCCGCGCCTGCACTTTTTGCTGCTCTGCCGCATGATGCACCTGACCCTCGACCACGGCATTACCGGCGCCTCCACCACGGCGATGGCCTGGTTTGGCGTGCTGATTGGCCACCGCTACGCCGAGTACCGCCTCGGGTTCCAGTACGGCACCCTTGCCCGCGAGCTGGTGAATCGCCACGGCTACGACGCGTTCGAAGCCAAAACCCTGCTGCCGCTCGACCAGCTCAGCGTCTGGACCCAGCCTTTATCGTTTACCATCGAATGCGCGAAGGCCTGCTTCACCTCGGCGGTGACCCACGGGGATATGACGATGGCCTGCTTTGCGGCCTGCCACCAGGTGATTAACTTCCTCTCGCGGGGCGATCACCTGGACGGGGTGTTGACCAGCATCGAGCGCGGCCTGGCGTTCGTGCGTAAAACCCACTTCCAGGACGTGGAGACCATTCTGATGGTCCAGCGCGGCTACGTTGAGTTCCTGCGCACGCCGGTCATCGGCACCTGGACCGCGTCGCAGGTGCTGCCGGAGGCGCTGCTTCCCGCGTCGCCGGAGCAGGCGCCGGAGAAGAACTCCACCATGCTCTTCTGGTACTGGCTGTATCGCGGCATGGCGCACTTTACCTGCGGCGAATATGCCGACGCGCAGGCGGATCTCGAGATGGCGGGCTGGTACGCGTGGTCTGCGCCGGGGCATATCCATCTGCTGGATTACCATCTCTACAGCGCCCTGGCGCTGTCACGTCAGCTGACGCCGGAGAGCTTCTCGGCGAACCACCGCCGCAGCATTCACGCCCACTACGACAAAATCGCCCTCTGGGCGCGCGTTAATCCCGGCACGTTCGCGGATAAAGAGGCGCTGATCTACGCCGAAATCGTGCGTCTGGACGGGATGAACAGCATTGCGCTCGAGCAGTACGAGAAGGCGGTCCGGCTCTCCCGCGAGGGCGGGTTTAACCCGATCAACGCTCTGGCCCACGAGCTGGCGGGGCGCTTTGCGCTGGCCTGCGGCTACCCGACCGCCTCGGACGCCCACTTCCGCGGCGCAATTGCCGCCTGGGGACGCGCGGGCGCGCAGGCCAAGCTACGCCAGCTGGAGCAGGATTTCCCGCACCTGCTGGCCTCCGGGCAGGCCAGCGCCTACGACACGGTGGCTTTCGCCCAGAATGAGACCATCCGCGATCTCCAGAGCGTCATCAAAGCCTCCCGCGCGCTGTCGGAAGAAATCAACCTGGAGCGCTTAATCGAAAACCTGATGACTATCCTGCTCGAACGCGCCGGGGCGCAGCGCGGACTGCTGCTGCGCGTGAGCGAGAGCCTGATTCCGGAGATCGAGGCCAGCGCCTGGACCAGCACCGAGGGCGTGCGGGTGCGGATCCTGAAAGACGTGCCGACGGCGACCGACCTGCCGTTGTCGGTGCTGGCGGCGGTGATCCGCACCGGGCAGGAGATCCGCACCGGCAGGCCGGAGGAGTTCCATCCCTTCAGCCAGGACCCTTATCTGGTGACCTCGGGGGCGGCGGTGATGTGCGTCCCGATGTTCAAACAGGCGCGGCTGGTGGGCGTGCTGTACCTGGAAAACCGCCTGATGCCGGAGGTCTTCACCGCCGAGCACTCGCGCGTGGTGAGCCTGCTGGGCGCGCAGGCCGCGGTATCCCTGGAGACGGCGCGGCTGTACGCCGAGCTGCTGGCGGAGAACATCCAGCGCCGCCGGGTGGAGAAAGAGCTGCGATCCAGCCAGACCTCGCTGATGCTCGGCGAGCAGATCAGCCACACCGGCAGCTGGCGCTGGGAGCTGGAGCAGGATCTGATGTTTGTCTCGGAAGAGTACGCCCGCATTCTCGGCCTGCCCGAGCGGCAAAAGACGATCTCCATGGCGGAGTTTTTGACCTTCGTCCATGAGGACGATTACGCCCGCATCAGCGCCATCGTCACCCAAAGCGTGCGCGACGGGCTCTCCATGCGCGCGGAGTTTCGCGTTAAGCGTACCGACGGCTCCACGCGCTACATACTCGGGATTGGCGATCCGGTGGGCGTGGGCAGCGAGGTGAATGAGTATTACGGCATCATCACCGATATCACCAGCCAGCGCGCCGCGGAGGATGCGATGCGGGTTGCGCAGGCGGATCTGGCGCGGGTGTCCCGGGCCACCACCGTCGGACAGCTGACCTCCTCCATTGCCCACGAGATCAATCAGCCGCTGATGTCGATCGTCTCGAACGCCGGGGCGAGCCTGCGCTGGCTCAACCGCGAGCCCGCCCGGCTGGATAAAGTGCGCGAAGGGCTGGAGGAGATCGCCGCGGAAGGCGCGCGGGCGGGGGAGATCATTCGCAGCATTCAGTCCCTGACCCGCAAGCAGGATCCCACCTTCTCGCGCATCGACATGCACTACCTGATCCACCATATCATCACGCTCTCGCGCAGCGAGCTGGAGCAAAGACACATTAGCGTTGATTATCTGTTAAGGGCGCAGGACAGCTTTATCACCGGCGATAGCGTGCAGATCCAGCAGGTGCTGCTCAATCTGGTGATGAATGCGGTTGAGGCGATGACCGAGGTGAAGGATCGCGCCAGTACCATTACCCTCAGCACCGCCAACGCGGACGGGAAAGTGATCGTCGAGATCGCCGATACCGGGAGTGGCATTGAGCCCGAGCGGCTGGAGCAGATTTTTGATTCGTTCTACTCCACCAAAGCGCAGGGGATGGGGATGGGGCTGACCATCAGCGCCAGCATCATCGAGCGCCACTGCGGGAAGCTGAGCGCGCGCCGCCGGGAGCCGTACGGCACGGTGTTTGCGTTTGCGCTGCCGCTGGCGGCGCAGGAAGGGTAAGCGTTACTCCGCTGGCAGGCTTGAGGTCAGGCGCTCAACGGCCCTGACCAGCTCCGCCACGGAGCGCACCTGCATTTTCTCCATCACGCGGCGACGGTGCACCTTCACCGTGATCTCGCTGACGCCCAGCTCGGCGGCAATCTGCTTGTTCAGCATGCCGCTTATCGCCAGCGTCAGCACCTCGTGCTCGCGCGGGGTGAGGGACATGTGGCGCTGCTTCAGGGCGTAGTGCTCTTTATTGCGCTCGGCGTTGTGTTCCGCCAGCTGAAGCGCGGACTCGATGGCGTCGATAAGCGCGGTGGATTCGACGGGCTTGGTGAGAAATTCGTACGCGCCGCCTTTAATGGCGCGCACCGACATCGGGATAGTGCCGTGGCCGGTAAGAAAAATAATCGGGATTTCGCGCCCGCTGTCCTTAAGGGCATCAGCCACCTCAAAGCCCGAAATGGCGGGCATTTGCATATCGAGGACCACGCACGACGGGAGCTCTTCAAAGCGGTGTTGAAGAAACGCTTCTGCCGATGAAAAGCCGACGGCGTTCAGGTCCGCCGAATCCAGCAGCCCGATCACGGACTGTCTGACCGCGTCATCGTCATCAACCACATACACAATGTGTTCCATTCACCGCCCCGGTGCTGATTTACATGTCGAGGATGCAAACAATCCCGCCGGTTACGTAAGGGACTGTTTATGCTGACTTTCATCTTAACACATTAACTATCATTATCATTTAACAATATGATAACCGTATGAAGATGAAGTATAGCGATACGTGACCGGGGCGGTTAAGGAACGAAACGCTGATTTTATGCACCCACAAGCTCGATGCGGTTGCCGTCCGGATCCGCAATTACCGCTTCATAGAAGCCGTCCCCGGTCATGCGCGGGGCGCTGAGCAGCGTGCCGTTTGCCTGTGCCCGCCCGGCCATGCTGTCGACCTGCGCTTTGCTGCCGACGTTGATGGCGATATGCGCCCAGCCGATAAACTCCGGGTGCGCAGGGGCGTCGGGCAGATCCGGCAGCGTCATCAGCTCGATGGTCGGCCCGTTATCCAGCGTAATAAAATGTGATTCGAAACCGGGACGATTTTTACTGACGTAGCGTTCGTTACTGCGGCCACCAAACACCGTTTCCCAGAACTGAACCTGCGCGTTCAGGCTGCGGGTCCAGAGTGCGACATGGGCAATATTCATAAGCTCCCTCGTTATTTGTCTGTGAGGACTTTCACCGGTAAAACAGGCTACACTCTGGTTTTGAGCGCGACAAGCTGAGGAAATAACAATGCACTACACACTGAAAGATAGCGACAAGGAAAAAGCGGAAGGGTCAAACGGCGCGGGCGCTCTGCAGCAAAAACTGCTGGAGTCTCGTTCGATTGTGATCTCCGGTGAGATCAACCAGGAGCTGGCGCAGAAGGTCATCACCCAGATGATCCTGCTGCAAAGCGTCAGCAACGATCCGATCAAGCTGTACATCAACAGCCAGGGCGGCCACGTGGAAGCGGGAGATACCATCCACGACTTCATCAAATTCATCCGCCCGGAAGTGCACGTCATCGGCACCGGCTGGGTGGCGAGCGCCGGGATCACCATCTTCCTGGCGGCGAAGAAAGAGCACCGCTACTCGCTGCCAAATACCCGCTTTATGATCCACCAGCCGCTCGGCGGCGTGCGCGGTCAGGCGACGGATATTGAGATCGAAGCGCGCGAGATCATCCGCATGCTGGATCGCGTGAACAAGCTGATCGCCGACGCCACCGGCCAGCCGCTGGAAAAAGTGAAAAAAGACACCGATCGCAACTTCTGGATGTCTCCGGCAGAAGCGCTGGACTACGGCATCGTGGGTAAACTGATTACCCATTATGACGAGCTGAAGCTGGATTAAGTTTTCGCGGCGTGTTTGAGTCGGGTGGCGGCTTCGCCTTACCCGACCTACACGCCCTCGTTTGACCCATGACAAGTTCCCCCTCTGCCTTCTTGCCTATAATCGCGCCTGTTTCCCCTCTCACTGGTGCTACCCATGGCGTATCAACTGAACCTGAACTGGCCGGAATTTCTTGAGAAATACTGGCAAAAACAACCCGTAGTGCTGAAAAATGCCTTCCCGAATTTTGTCGACCCGATTACTCCGGACGAGCTGGCAGGGCTGGCGATGGAGCCGGAAGTCGATAGCCGTCTGGTGAGCCATTTCAACGGCAAATGGCAGGCCAGCAATGGTCCGTTTGAGCACTTTGACGATCTGGGTGAAACCGGCTGGTCGCTGCTGGCGCAGGCGGTGAACCACTGGCATATGCCTGCCGCGGAGCTCGTGCGTCCGTTCCGCGTCCTGCCGGACTGGCGGCTGGACGACCTGATGATCTCCTTCTCCGTGCCGGGCGGCGGCGTGGGTCCGCATATCGATCAGTACGACGTATTTATCATTCAGGGGATGGGTAGCCGCCGCTGGCGCGTTGGCGACAAGCTGCCGATGCGTCAGTTCTGCCCGCATCCGGCGCTGCTGCATGTCGATCCGTTCGAGCCGATCATCGACGAAGATCTGGCCCCGGGCGATATCCTCTACATCCCGCCTGGATTCCCGCACGACGGATTTACCCATGAAACGGCGCTCAACTACTCCGTTGGCTTCCGCGGGCCGAACGGTCGCGATCTGATCAGCAGCTTCGCCGACTACGCGCTGGAAAACGATCTGGGCGGCGAGCACTACAGCGATCCGGATCTGACCTGTCGCGAACATCCGGGCCGCGTGGAGCAGTACGAACTGGATCGCATTCGTCAGATGATGATCGACATGATTAGCAAGCCGGATGATTTCACAAAATGGTTCGGCAGCTTTGTCTCCACCCCGCGCCACGAGCTGGATATCGCCGCCGCCGAGCCGCCGTACGCGCCGGAAGAGGTGCTGGACGCGCTGCAGGGCGGCGAAACGCTGTCTCGCCTGAGCGGTCTGCGCGTTCTAAACATTAACGGCAGCTTCTTCATCAACAGCGAACAGCTGGAGACGGTAGACGCGAAAGCGGCGGATGCGCTGTGCCGCTACACCGAACTCGGTCAGGCCGAGCTGGGCGATGCGCTGAATAACCCGGCGTTTGTTGAAGAGCTTACCGGGCTGATTAACCAGGGGTACTGGTACTTCGACGAGTAGTGCGGCACGGTTTTCTCCCTCTCCCTGTGGGAGAGGGCCGGGGTGAGGGCATCAGGCCGCGCTAGCCCTCCTCCATCGCAATCACAATCGCTTCACCCATCTTCTTCAACGCCTCGCGATTCTTCTCCGTCGGCGGCAGCGCCACGTTGATCCGCAGACAGTTGCGGTACTTCCCGGAGGCGGAAAACAGCGACCCGGCTGCGGCCTGGATCTTCAGCCGACACAGCTGCTTGCTGACGCACACCATGTCGACCTTCTCCGGCAGTTCAATCCACAGCAGGAAGCTTCCCTGAGGGCGCGTGACGCAAATCTCTGCCGGAAAATACTGCCGCACCCAGCAGGTGTAGGTTTCCATATTCTGCTGATAAATTTGACGCATACGGCGCACGTGGCGATGGTAATGGCCGTCGCGAATAAACGCCGCCACCGCCATCTGCGTGCCTGGTACGTTAAACCCGCCCGCGGCGTATTTCATGTGCATCACCCGGTCGTAATAGCGCCCCGGCACAATCCAGCCGACGCGCAGGCCCGGCGCCACGGTTTTGGTAAACGAGCTGCAGAGGATCACGCGGCCGTCGATATCCATCGAGTGAATGGTACGCGGACGCGGGTACTCCGCCGCCAGCTCGCCGTAAATATCATCTTCCACGATCACGATATCGTGCCGCTGCGCCAGGGCTAAGACCTGCTTTTTCCGCGCTTCCGGCATGATAAACCCGAGCGGATTGTTGCAGTTGGGTACCAGGATCACCGCCTTGATCGGCCACTGCTCCAGCGCGAGCTCGAGCGCCTCGATGCTGATCCCGGTTTCAGAGTCGGTGGGAATTTCAATCGCCTTGATGTCAAACCCGCGCAGCATCTGCATGGTGCCGTGAAACGACGGTGATTCTACCGCCACGATATCCCCCGGCTTGCACACCGAGAGCAGGGCGATCGACAGCGCGCCGTGGCAGCCGTTGGTGATGACAATCTCGTTCGCTGCCACGGTGGAGCCGCCGTCCAGCATCAGACGGGCGATCTGCTCGCGCAGCTCCAGGCGGCCGTCGAGCACGTCATAGCTCAGCATCTCGGCAGGGTTATGCTGCGCTATGCGGCTCATCTCGCGCCACAGGGGCTTCAGGCTCGGCTGGTTAATGTCCGGCGAGCCGCCGCCAAAGGAGATCATCTCTTTGTCGGCGCGGGCGTCCAGCAGCATCATCACCTCATCCCACTGGGTGACGTCCACGGGGCGCTGCACCGGTCGCGTCATGGCCGGAACCGGCGGCTGGGCCTTGCGCTGCGAGACAAAATAGCCGGAGCGCGGCTGAGGGGTGATCAGCTGGAGGTTTTCGAGGATCTGGTAGGCCTGCTGTATGGTGCTGATGCTTACGCCGTGCTCCTGGCTCAGCGCACGCACCGACGGCAGACGTTCGCCGCTGCGATACAGCCCTTGTTGAATGCGTTCCGCCAGAAGATTGGCCAGATGTTGGTAGCGCGTCATGCTGTATCCTTTGTTTTCACCATACAGATTATGAAACCAGTACAGATTGCTGCGAAAATTGGCATGCAGATACTGTTTTAGCGGATCTGTATGTTAAACAAAAGGTGTTTTTGCATCTGTATTGCACAGGCCGATTTCCGGGATGATAACCCCACTGACACAGTGAGGAGAGCATCATGGAATTCTACGAGAATCGTTCAAAACGTCCGTTTATTGTGTTTGTCTGGATCGGCAAAACGATCTGCCGCTGGTATCGCATCAACCGCACCCGCCGCATCCTGAGCCGGATGAGCGACGAGCAGCTTAAGGACGTTGGGTTGTCGCGGAATGATGTATGAGCCACGTCATCGCCGGGCGAGCGCAGCGCACCCGGCGATGTTCAGCTCAGCAGCGCAAGCGTCTGCCGCTTCGGCCTTTCCAGCAATTCCACCGCCTCTTCATACGACCGCACGTTGTTATAGCCCATCACCAGCCCGTAGCGTTTGCCCGACCCGCGATACCACTCCGAAAGCGCATTCACCTGCAGCTGCTGTTCCTGCCAGCAGCGTGCCACTTCCCGGTCACGGCTTCCTCTGGTCAGGAACGCCACGATATGCATCCCGCCGTCATTTTGCTCGGTGAAAAACAGATCGCCATACACCTCGCGCAGGGCTGCAATCATCCAGTCGCGGCGGGTCTGATACAGCGCGCGCATCTTTTTCAGGTGACGGAAAAAATGCCCTTCGTTGAGAAAGGCGGTGAGGATCTTTTGCGTCAGCACCGGCTGGCCGCTGGTGGTAATGTCCGCGCAGTCGGTAAAGGCCCCGACGGTGCTGGCGGGCATCACCACGTAGCCCAAGCGCAGCGACGGCATGATGGTTTTACTGAAGGTGCCCATAAAAATCACCCGGTCGTGCCGATCGAGACTTTTCAGCGACGGCAGCACCTTGCGGGTGTAGTGAAACTCGCCGTCGTAATCGTCTTCGATAATCCACGCCTCGTTCTGGCTGGCCCAGTCGAGCAGCTGCTGCTTGCGCGGCAGGGAGAGCGTTACCGCCAGCGGGCTCTGGTGCGATGGGGTGACGATGGCAAAACGCGCATCGCGATGGTGACGGAGCAGGTAGTCCGTATCGATGCCGCAGCGATCGACCGGCACGGTGTGCAGGCGCGGCACGATCCGCTTGAGCAGCTGCTGGCCCATAAAATAGCCCGGATCTTCAAACACCACCTTGTCGCTGCGGCTGGCAAGGGTGTCGAGGATCAGCCGCAGGCTGCCGCTGTAGCCGCTGGTGATCAGCACCTGTTCGGCGCTGCAGGACAGCCCGCGTGAAATATTAAGATAGCTGGCGATGGCCTGGCGCAGCGGATACCAGCCCAGAACGGGCGGATTGAGCATCTCCTCCTGACGCATGGCGCGCGTCGCCTGTCCCGCCAGCAGCAGCCATTTTTTATACGGAAAGCTGTCAAGGGCGGGGATGCCGGGGCGCAGAAACCCGGCCCGCTCGCGCTGGCTGATGAGCGATGCCGGAAGCGTGCCGGTGGGCTGTTCAGCAGGGGCACTCTTATCCGGCAACAGCAGATCCGGGTTGACCCGCGTGCCGCGCGCGCCCCGGCTCACCAGATACCCTTCCCCCGTCAGAATGGCATACGCCGTTTCGACGGTTTTACGCGCTACCTTCAGCTCTTCCGCCAGCACGCGGATGGCGGGCACCTTATCGCCCGGCTTCAGCACGCCGCGCGTGATGTTGTCGCGATAGCGGGAATAAATCTCGTGATAGCCCGGCTTCATGTCCTACCTCTTTTCACGATTTTTGTATCTTTTTACTATGTCATGAACGGCGTAGATTTGCCTCATCGCATGACACATGCCGCACAAAAAGAGGAAAGACAATGAGCACTCGCGTCAACCACCATAAAGTTACACCCGCCCTCGCCAACGCGCTGTCTGCCCTGAGCATGGAGGTGGCAAAAACCTCCATCGACCCGGCGCTGAAGCACCTGATCGACATTCGGGTGTCGCAGCTGAACGGCTGTACCTTCTGCCTGGATATGCACTCGAAAGAGGCCAAAATTGCCGGCGAGCGCGAGCTGCGCCTGTATCATCTGGCGGCCTGGCGCGAGTCCCCGCTGTTCAGCGCCCGCGAGAAAGCCGCGCTGGCCTTCACCGAAGCGCTGACCCAGATTGGCGTTCACGGCGTAAGCGACGCGCTGTACCGCAGCGTGGCGGAGCACTTCTCGGACGTGGAGATTTCAGAGCTGAACTTCGCCATCGTGGCGATCAACGCCTGGAACCGTCTGGGGATCACTTCCCGCATGGCACCCGGCTCGCTGGACGCGGCTTACGGGCTGAACAAGGCTAACCTGGAATAATCCCGCGCTCGCGGATCGTTGCCACCAGCGCCCGCAGGCCTGGCGGGACGTGGCGATGGCCGGGGTAGTACAGGCGCAGTCCGGCAAACGGCTGCGCCCAGTCGTTTAAGACGCTCACCAGCTCTCCACGCTCCAGCTCTTCCCGGATATACAGTTCCGGCAAAAATCCCACCCCTAATCCCGCTTTTACCGCCCGGATCGAGGCAAAAAGATCGGACGTCGCAAAGCGCGGCGGCACGGCAAGGGCGTACGTTTCCCCCCGACGGGCCAGCTCCCAGCGGTAGATCCCGCCGTGGGCCATGCGCATGCCAATCCCCTGATGCGAAAGCAGATCGTCCGGCGTCTGCGGAATGCCGTGGCGTGCAAAATAGTCCGGCGTGGCGGTGACCAGCTGGCGGATCTCCCCGGTCAGCGGCACGGCGATCATGTCCTGAGGCACGGACTCCTCAAGGCGGATCCCCGCGTCGTAGCCTTCCGCGACGATGTCGATCATTCGCGCTTCGCTGACGGTCTCTACGCGCATCTTCGGGTAGCGGATCATAAAGTCTATCAGCAGCTGGTCCAGAAACAGGGCGCCGATATGGTTCGGCACGTTCAGACGCAGCGTGCCGGCGGGTTCCCCGGTGTCGCTGTGGATCTCCTCGCTGGCGAGACGGATCTCCTGCAGGGCCGGGCCGATACGCGCCACGTAGCGCTGTCCGGCGTCGGTGAGCGCCACGCTGCGGGTGGTGCGGTTAAAAAGGCGGGTATCAAGGCGGCTCTCCAGCCCGGCGATGGCGTTGCTAACCGCCGTGGCTGACATGCCCAGCTCCTGCGCGGCGGCGCGAAAGCTGCCGCGCCGCACGACCGCCATCACCACTTCCAGCTCTGTCAGACCTGAACGATGCATAGATTATCCTGAAAATCGAAATAACCCTTGCAGCATAGCGTGGATTATCGCAACGGAGAAGCCGTGACAGACTGTGCTCACACAGCCTGAGGAGGTTTATATGCACACCATCGAACAGATCTTTATTAACGGCGAATTTATTACCCCGCACGGCACCGAGTGGTTTGATTTGTACAACCCGGCGACGGCGCAGGTCATCGGCCAGGTTCGTCTGGCGGATGAGGTTGACGCGGAGCGCGCCGTTGCGGCGGCGAAAGCTGCGTTTCCGGCGTGGTCGCAGACCACAAAGCAGGAACGCCTCGCGGCGCTAAAACGCATGCACGCCGCCGTGGCCGCCCGTCACGACGATCTGCTGGAAGCGGTCATTGAAGAGTACGGCGCGCCCGCCTCGCGCTCGGCGTGGATGGCAAGCTATCCGGCAGAGGTGATTGCTCAGGCCATCGAGGCGCTTGAGGCGTTTGAGTTTGTCACCCCCGCAGGTGCCGCAACGGTGCAGATGACGCCGCTCGGCGTGGCCGGGCTTATCACGCCGTGGAACAGCGATGCGGGGTTTATCTGCGGCAAGCTGGCGGCCGCGCTGGCGGCGGGCTGTACGGCAGTCATCAAGCCGAGCGAAATGAGCGCCCTGCAAACCCGGATTGTCACCGAAGCGCTGCGCGATGCCGCGCTGCCGCCGGGGGTGTTTAACATCGTCACCGGGCGCGGCGAAACCGTCGGTGAAACCATCAGCCGCCATCCGGACGTGGCAAAAATCTCGTTTACCGGCTCGACGAATACCGGCAAGGCGATCCTGCGCAACGCGGCGGAGAGCTTTAAGCGCGTGACCCTGGAGTTAGGCGGTAAATCGCCGACGATCCTGCTGGATGATGTGGATCTGGCGCAGGCGATCCCGCTGGTGATTCAGGCCGGGTTTATGAACAGCGGGCAGGCGTGCGTGGCCGGAACGCGCATTCTGGTGCCGCA
Organism: Enterobacter sp. 01-M-02-SI-ECC; assembly: GCF_047530595.1. Taxonomy (NCBI): domain Bacteria; kingdom Pseudomonadati; phylum Pseudomonadota; class Gammaproteobacteria; order Enterobacterales; family Enterobacteriaceae; genus Enterobacter; species Enterobacter sp. 01-M-02-SI-ECC. Next base: position 32,512 of record NZ_JBLKCZ010000025.1, read on the forward strand.
GGCGCGCAAGGCTGAGATCGAAACCGCGCTGGCGCAGGCCGTGGCGGCGGTGAAATCGGGCGATCCGCGCGATAGCGCGACGGACGTCGGCCCGATGGTCAGCGAAAAGCAGTGGCAGCGGGTGCAGGGCTATATCCGTAAAGGTATTGAAGAGGGGGCGCGTCTGCTGGCGGGTGGTGAAGGGAGACCGGACGGCACGCGAGACGGCTGGTTTGTGCGCCCGACGCTGTTTGCCGACGTGAACAACCAGATGACGGTCGCCCGTGACGAGATTTTCGGCCCGGTGCTGTGCGCGATCCCCTATCGTGACGAGGCGGAGGCTATCGCCATTGCCAACGACACCGATTACGGATTGAGCGCGATGGTGCTGGGCGGCGATGCGAACCGCGCGCGACGCGTGGCGCAGCAGATTGTTTCCGGTCGCGTGCTGGTGAACACCCTGGCCCATGAGCCGAAAGCGCCGTTCGGCGGGTTTAAGCACTCCGGCGTGGGGCGCGAGATGGGCGAGTGGGGAATTCGGGCGTTTATGGAGCCGAAGTCGATTCTGAGCTAAAACCTGCCCGGTGGCGCTGCGCTTGCCGGGCCTACATCATCCCACTGGCCGGATAAGCGCAGCGCCATCCGGCACAACGCTTCGCTCTTTGCCGAAGCATCGTTCCTCTCTACCCTGCATTCTCTCCCCAACATCACTACGGAGAGACCATCATGATTGCAGTCATTTTCGAAGCCAAAGCCGCGCCCGCCCATCAGGCGCGCTATCTTCAGCTCGCTGCCGAACTCAAACCTTTGCTGGCGGACATCGACGGCTTTATTGATATTGAACGGTTCCAGAGCCTGACGACCGACGGCAAAATCCTGTCGCTTTCCTGGTGGCGGGATGAGGAGGCCGTCCGTAGCTGGAAGCAGAACGTCTTCCATCAGGCCGCGCAGGCCGAAGGGCGGGAATCGATTTTCGCGTACTACCGCATTCGGGTGGCGCAGCTGGTGCGGGAGTACAGTTCCGAAACCGGAGGGCACGCGGATGTATGACGTTCATGTGATTTTTAGCGACAGGCCCGGCGAGCTGGCGCGCTTTGGACAGCTGCTGGGGCGCAACGGCGTGGGGCTGGAGGGCGGAGGCGTATTTGGTACCGATGCCCATTTTCTGGTGGAAGACGGGGAAAAAGCGCGACGCGTGCTGCTCGACGCCGGGTTTACCGTGCAGGCGTTGCGTAAGCCGGTGATCCGGAAACTCAGGCAGGAGCGCCCCGGCGAGCTGGGTGAAATTGCGGCGGTGCTGGCGGCACGCGGCGTGTCTATCCTTACCCAGTACAGCGACCACGCGAATCACCTTATTCTGCTGACGGATGATGATAAGCTGGCCGCAGAGATCACCGAACCCTGGGCAACACATGTTAAAAACGAGCCTACCTCCTGAGAACGGCGCGGCGCTGGAACAGGCCATTGCCGCGGTGGCTGCCGCAATGGCCGATCCCTCGCGCGTAAAGATGCTGTGCGCGCTGATGGACGGGCGGGCGTGGACCGCCACCGAGCTGAGCGCGGCGGCAGAGGTTGCGCCGTCGACCGCCAGCGGGCATCTCGCCCGGCTGGTGGAGGGAAAGCTGATTACCTGCCTGTCTCAGGGGCGGCACCGCTATTATCGTCTGGCGGGGCACGACGTGGCGGAGCTGGTGGAGCAGATGATGGGGCTCTCCTGGAGCCGCATTACCCCGCCGGAAACGACCGCGCCGAAGGCCATGCGCGAGGCCCGAACCTGTTACGACCATCTTGCCGGAACGGTTGCGGTGCACATCTACGATTTTATGCAGGCGGAAGGCTGGCTGGAGGCTGACGGTTCAGCGCTCACGCTGTATGGCCGGGAGCAGTTTCTGAAGCTCGGCGTTTCGTTAAGCGCTCACCCGCGCCGCAAAGCCTGCTGTGCCTGTCTGGACTGGAGCGAGCGGCGGTTTCATCTTGGCGGTGAGGCGGGCGCGGCGCTGCTCATTCATCTGGAAAGCAAAGGGTGGATCCAGCGGGTGGCGGGATACAGGGAGGTGGTGGTGACGGCTTCAGGTAGGGCTGCTGTTAAGAGACTTTTTAGCCGCTAAACTTCGCTGCGGGCTGGTGCCCTCACCCCAGCCCTCTCCCACGGGGAGAGGGGGACGTCGTTTCGCAATTCCTGCTCTTTCGCCTCTCGTTTCTTGATACTTATCCTGATAACTATTATCGTGACCGCGTGTGACGAGAGGTTTCCCCATGAGCGAAGAAGAACTGTTTAGCCGCAGGCCGATGGGCATGCGGATGGCGATGATTGTGCGCCAGTGGCGTGCGGTAATCGACGACGCCATTCTCGATACCGGGTTAACCCAGTCGAGCTGGACGGTGATGATGCAGCTTCATCAGCTCGGGGATAACGTCTCCGTGAGTGAGCTGGCGGAGGTGCAGGGCATTGAACTGCCGCCGCTGATGCGCACCCTGGCACAGCTGGAAAAGCAGGGTTACCTGCTGCGCTCCGTATCGCCTTATGACAAGCGCATCCGGCTTCTGACGCTGACGCCTGAGGGAAAAGCCATATTAAAAAGGCTCACTCAGGTGATTGAGACCTATCAGGCGCGCGTATCGCAAAACATCGCGCCGGAACATATCGACATTTTCAGCGCCACCCTGAATCAATTCGCCTGCAATTTGCGGACTATCCGCGAAGAAGATAACAAGACCGAAAAATAATGACCCCTGAACAAAAGTTTGCCCGCTGGGTAAGGGTGAGTATTGCCTCTTTCCTGCTGATGTTTGTCTACTTTATCGTCGCGGATATCTGGATCCCGCTGACGCCGGACTCCACCGTGATGCGCGTGGTGACGCCGGTTTCTCCGCGCGTCTCCGGCTATGTGGCGGCGGTACATGTCCACAACAACAGCCAGGTGAAAAAAGGCGATCTGCTGTTTGAGCTCGACGACACGCCGTTTCGCAATAAAGTGGAAGCGGCGCAAATCGCACTTGAGCAGGCACGCCTTTCCAACGACCAGCTGGATGCGCAGATCGCCGCCGCGCAGGCCAGCCTGAAAACCGCCGTGCTGACCGCGCGTAACGACAAAGTGACCTTCGATCGCTACCAGAAGCTGAGCACCTTGCAGAACGTCTCGCAGGCGGATCTGGATAAGGTTCGCACCACCTGGCAGAGCAGCGAGCAGTCCGTCAGCTCCATCCAGGCCAATATCCATAACCTGCGTATTCAGCGCGGCGAGCGGGACGAGCATCGCAACGTGACGCTGCAAAAATACCGCAACGCGCTGGATGAGGCAGAGCTTAACCTCGGCTGGACGAAGGTCTACGCCCAGGCGGACGGCACGGTCAGTAACCTGCAGTTAAGCCCGGGCTTTTACGCCTCCTCGGGTTCCGCCGCGCTGGCGCTGGTGAACAACCAGATCGATATCGTGGCCGATTTTCGCGAAAAAAGCCTGCGTCACACCCATCAGGGCACCGATGCCGCCGTGGTGTTTGACGCCTTCCCGGGGCACGTTTTCCGCGCCCACGTGACCAGCAGCGACGCGGGGATACTGGCGGGTCAGGAGGCCGTGAACGGCCAGCTGTCCGAACCGGAAACCTCCAACCGCTGGGTGCGTGACGCCCAGCGCATGCGCATTCACGTTGCGCTGGACGAGGCGCTGCCGAAGCATCTGCCGACCGGCGCGCGCGCGACCGTGCAGCTCTATAACAGCGAGGGGCCGTTTGCGCGCTTTTTCTCCGGGATGCAGATCCACCTGGTGAGCCTGCTTCACTATGTCTATTAGCACCCTGGCGCGGGTGTTTACCCCGCACGGCAACATCGTCTATACGGCAAACGACTTTCGCCAGACCCTGCGTATCGTCTTCGCCGGGATGATTGCGCTGAGCATCTCCAGCTTTTACAACACCAGCTACGGCGTATTTTTCGTGGTCTATCCGATCATGCTCCTGTCGCTGGTGCCGGTGTTTAACCGCCACGTGGCGAAGCAGTTTATCTTCAGCGCCGCGCTAAACTGCGTCGAAATGATCTTCATTATCGGCTATCTGTCGCATTGGCCGGTCATTATGACGCTGGTGGTGTTCGCCCTGTACGTGATGCGCTTTCGCTTTATGAGCAAGGGGCCGCTGTTCCTGTTTGGCTCAATGGGCGTGGTGTGCCAGAGCGTGATGCTCAACTTTATGAGCTACCCCACCACCAGCTGGCACACGCTGCTGTTTTCCAACATCGAAGCGAGCGTGATGGCGGTGTGCCTGAGCGCGCTGATGAACTATCTCCTGCCTGACGTGGAGCCCCGCAGGCCGCCGCCGCTGATTGAGAAAGACGATGCCCGCGTGCGCCACGAGTCGCTGCTCTCCGGCACCGTCGCGACGCTGATATTCGTGGTGTTTCAGATTAGCGACTTAAGCGATTCGCTTTCGGCGCTGATGGCGGGGATTTTGATCCTGTTCCCGATGCACTATCGCGGTTCGGTGATGAGCTCTATCTGGCGCGTGGTCGGCGTGGTGCTGGGCTGTCTTTACATTCTGGTGGTGCAGCTGATCCTCTACGATCACAGCAGCCATATGCTGTTGATGATGCCCCTGATCGGCCTCGGGCTGGCGTTTGGCGCGCGACTCCACGTGATGGAAAAGGTGGGCGCGGGCGTGGGGTTTTCCAGCATCACCACCATCGGCATTATGTTCGGGCAGAACATGCACCCGGACACTGACCTGGTGTTCAGCGATCTCTATCGCATCACTTCCGTCACCTTTTCGCTGGTCGCAACGCTGACGATGGTCTTCCTGGTGCACCTGATCCTCAATCGCTTCGAAGCGACGCGCTACGTCATCGCGCCGCCCAAGGTAGATTAATGTCCCAGCACGGCAGGCAGCTGCGAGAGTAAAAACAGGATCAGGCCAATCGTCCCGCCGACCAGCGTGCCGTTGACGCGGATGAACTGCAGATCTTTACCGATGTTCAGCTCAATCTGGCGTGACATGTCTTTGGCGTCCCAGCTTTTGACCGTGTCGCTGATGTGGCGCGTCAGGAAGGCGGCAAAATCCGGCGCGAGGCGGTGCGCGGCCTGCTCCAGATGCTCGTTCAGCGACGCCCGCAGGCTGGCGTCGTTAGACAGCGTTTCGCCAAACCACAGCCCGGCGTTGGCGATGCGCTGCTTCACGCGCGAATCCTCGCTTTGCATATCCGCTTTCAGCCACTGGCGCAGGTCAGCCCACATCTCTCCCAGATAGCGGTTAAACGCCTCATCGTTTTTGAGGTAGTGCTTGATGTTGTCGGCTTTCGCCGCCATCTCCGGATCGTTTTTCAGGTTGTCGATAAGCTTCAGCGTGGCGCGGTCGAACGCCTGGCGGATCTGGTGCGTGCGGTCGTGGCTGATATCGTCCAGCAGCGTGTTCACCGCGTTCGACACCATCTCCGCGCTTTGATCGCCCAGCCACTCGGTGGGCAGCACCATCGCTTTGCGCGGATGCTCGGTCTTCAGCCAGTGGACAATCTGATCGGCAATAAAGTCCCGCGTGCTCTCCCGCTGAATCAGGGTAATCAGACGGTTGATGATCGCATCCAGCAGCACCTGGTGGCGGTTGTTTTTGGTCATGCTCTCCAGCATCACTGCGCTGGTTTCGGTGAAATCAACCTTGTCGATGGCCTTATGCACCGCCCGTTTGAGCAGGCGCTGAATGCGCCCGTCGTCCGTGAGTTCGAGAAAACCGCTCATCACCTGCATCAAATGCAGCCCGACGCGCTGGGCGTTGTCGGGCTTGCTGAACCAGGCGCCGATCATCTGCGCAGGTTCATAGCGGCGAATCAATGCGACCAGCGACTGGGTATCAAGAAACTTCTCCTGCACAAACTGGCCGAGATTGTCGCCGATACGGTCTTTATTGCGCGGGATAATTGCCGTATGGCGCGAGATAAATGGAATGGGCACCCGGCGGAACAGCGCAACCACGGCAAACCAGTCTGCGAGCGCGCCGACCATCGCCGCCTCGGCAATGGCCTTTACGCCGCGCACCCAGAAGGTCTGCGGCAGGAACAGGGTGGTGATAAACGCCGCGGCGGCAATCAGCAGCAGCGACAGCGCCAGCAGCTTGGCGCGTTTGAGTTCAGCTATTTTTTCCATGGGTTAAGGATAGAGGGAAGTTCACCAAAAATGCAAAGCTGGTGTAAGGGGGAGACTCATTCTCAGTGTGAACAAATGGCGTCTATATAAAAAATATATACATCTAAATTATCTATTATTAATTTTTCTATATTTTTTGTGCTTATTTATTTTCGGACGTAATTTTTTGTGACCGTCGTAGTCATTTTAACGCTCTCATTAGCCATAAGATAAAAGACTATTTATGAAAGGAGACGGTATTGATGACATGGAAGTATAAAGTTTCGACAGGGGTATTGAGTCATAATGGTGTGTTTGTCGCTAACTGCTACAGCGGAGCGGGTGAATCGAAAGATAAGCCAGAGTGTGAAGGTCAACGAAACAGAGGCCCCATTCCCAGAGGTATTTATTTTATTGCCGGGTGGAATAATCATAAAAGTGCAGAGGCTATTATTCTTGAACCTATAGCGGGGACCAATACCTTTGGTAGAGATCATTTTCAAATTCATGGGGATAAAAAAGGTCAACCGCCAGGCTCAGCATCAGCTGGTTGCATCATTATGAACGGTCAGGACAAGCGCCATATGATTTATGATTCGGGTGACACAATTCTGGTGGTGCGATCATGAAATATATCATTGTGCTCTTATTGTACTTCCCGTTGGCTTTATTTGCCAAAAGTCACACTCCAGAGCAACTTTTGCAGATGATAAACGAGAAAGGTGCCTGGCATGTAGTTGCACAATTATATGCTAATGATAGCGATGAGTCGGAATGGTGGAATCATGTTATCCCAGAGATTAGCAAAGGAAACCAGAAATGGTTAGCTGTCGCGAGTGCTCTTGAGCCGGGCGTGGACGCCAGTACGGCTGAAGACTTAAAAGCAGCGCTTTCTGAAGCTATCCCTCATAATCCTGCAGGCGTTTTAGCCATTTTAAAAGACGATAAACCGTTGCTCACTATTGAACAAGTCTGCGCTTTTGCTAATTTCCCTGAGACGGAAGCAGAGAGCAATAAGCTTTATGTAGATTCAATCAGGGAGATGTTTAAGGTTAACAGTCCGAAGGGTAAAAAATGTCTCGCCGTTATGATCGCCACCGTTGAACACTCTGTTCCATTCGATAAGGATATTTAAATGGCCATTCCGGGATATATGTCATTAACTGACGATGCGGGTAATATTATAAAAGGGAGCGTGAAAGTTACAGACCGTGAAAACCAAATTGAGGTTTTAGGGCTCTATCATAACGTAAGCTATAATTCTGACCTGCATAATGGCAGAGTGTTGAGCAAACGCCAGCATCGCCCTTTTCTCATTGAAAAGGAAATTGATGCCTCCAGCGTTTATCTCTATAAAGCGCTTAGCACGGGCGGTACGCTCAGGAAAGCAACTATCGACCTTTACAGAATCAATGATGCCGGTCACGAGGAAATCTATTTCACGATAACGCTGGAATCGGTAAAAGTCGTCACGCTGTTTTCATTAATGCATGACGTGAAAGAGACTTATCATGAAAAACAGGGGCATCTTGAGCTTGTTCTGCTTCGTTATGAAAAGATTGCCTGGCATTACCGTGACGGTAATGTTATTCATTCGGATGACTGGGATTATCGGTTAGGGGCTTGATTAATTGGCAACGGGAGACAGATGGTTTCCCGTTGCCAGAGTGCAATATCTGCTGTATATCAATCTTTTAACCGTGTTATTTGTTTTTTGTTAAAAATAGTAAAATTTAAATTCTTATAGATCTTCCCTTCACCCCAGTGGTTTGTTGTTGGGCGTACTTTACCGACAACAATAATCTCGTCTTTGGGTTCGAGGTTTTCAAAAAAGGTACTATCATTACAAGTTAAACCTGGTGCGAAAAACTCTTTGCTTTTATCCTCAAGCTCCAGTGTACATACCTCTCCTTTGAGGGTGTAGAAATTACATCTTTCACTATTAATGTATTCTTGCGATTTTTTAACCGTTATAAGAATTGCGACAGGATGAGCGATTTTTGCGGCCTTTTTAAAAAGAATGGGATAACGGTCTTCATCATAGAAAAAGTCATTCCAGCTAATTTTCTTGCCGTTATAATCTATCTTTACCAGGTCGGATAGTGTTTTCTTATCGCTGCTTTCCTCTATTTTTGCTCTGATTTTAGCAATGCCTGCAGCCGTGTTAAAGTAATCAGCGAGACACTTTTCTGTTTTCTTATATCGAATTCGCTTGCGTGCTTTCTCTTCCGGATCGGCTTCTTCCTCTGGTGTAAAACTGGCTTTTCTTAGAGCGGCGCTGGCTTCAATAAGGACGTTCATCCGGAAGATAAACGCTGAATCTTGCGCTTCGAGAAGAAGTTTTCCGTCCTCAATATTTTGTGAATGGGCTACAAGAGAAGTAATCGCTGATTTGACGCTATTTTTACAATTGAAACTATGTTCCTCATTCTTCTGTAAACGTAAAAATGCTGAAATATTCTTGCCGTTACGCTTGTGCGGCTTAACCCAACTGATTTTAGCGGGGCAGAACTCACATATCAGTCCCTCTCTATCACTCTCTTTAATATCTTTTACAGGAATGCGGGAGTGTATATTGCGCTCATCACGCGCGTAAAACATTTTTAATCCTTCGGCCATAATATGCTCCTTATAATTCCTGTCGCACTGGAAGAACAGACTTTGCCAAAATCATTTGACATATTACATTTTTATCGATCCCATATTTTCTTTAAAATTCTCTGCCTGCATCAGTACGCCCAGATAGACCTCGTCGTTTGCTACAGGAGGGAACTTATGTTTATGCAGTAAAAGAATTAACTCAACTTTAAGTTTGGCTTTGATGTCATCGCGTTTACTCCAGTCTGGGTACTTCGACGTGTTATCAACCACTGCTTTCATCTCTTTTGCAAGCGCCAGCATCTTGTCGTCTTCATAGGTAAACTGATACTTGTCTCGCATATGCGCCAGGATGTCGTAAAACGCTTTCTCTTCAATATCAATCCCTAAATCTGCATAAGTGCCCATTTCGGTTTTAATATCATAGATAATGTCGGTCATTTCCTGACTGAAATGTTCAAACTCTTCACCGTTCAGTACGTCGTCTTCCCGGCGCTCGTTATATTTGTCCATGATGGACTGGAAGCGACGGGTGAAGTTGATCCCCTGAAGCTGGTTAATTTTTTTAAAGTCGCTAATGGCTTTCTCCAGAAGCTTCTGCAGAAGCTGGATCTTTGTTGCGGGCAGCTTGATCTTATTAATACGCGCCAGATAATCCTCGTCGAAAATATCGATCGATTCCGCTTTCTTATCGCCAAGGAAAAATAGCTCTTCCACGCCATCTGCCTTTAATGCGTCAGAAATCATCTCTCGCACGCGGGCGTTCATCTGGGTAACGTCAGGTGCATCACCCTTAGTCAGCTTAAAGACAATGGAACGCACGGCAAGATAGAAATGGATATGATCACGCTCTGCCTGCGATAACGCCTCGCTGCCGCAGCAGACATCGTAGGCCGCCTTTAGGCGCTTCACCAGCCCCATAAAGCGACGTTCTATTTTCTGGGTTTGCATGACAAATTCTGCCGCCTGATTCAGACATGCCAGCTGAGCCTGAGGCTCTCCCGTAAAGTAAGCTCGGCTGTCGAAATCGTGGAACATCTGCGACATGAGGTCGAGATGGTTCTTCACCTCGATAACCGACTGCTGAATGTCCTCAAAGTTGGTAGCGTCAATACGGGAATACATCGCCAGTGCCTGGTTCATCTGGCGCTTGATGCCGATATAGTCCACCACCAGGCCTTTGCTTTTTCCTTCCAGCTTGCGGTTAACGCGGGATATGGTCTGGATCAGGTTATGTTTTTGCAGCGGCTTATCGATATAGATAGTGTCCAGTTCCGGGACGTCGAAACCGGTGAGCCACATATCGACCACAATAGCGATTTTGAAATTCGACTTCGCATTTTTGAACTGTTTATCCAGTTCTTTTCGATACTCTTTACTGCCCAACAGGTCGTATAGTTTGGCATCATCGTCTTTACCTCGCGTCATCACCATCTTGACCATTTCGGACGGTGGCAGCTCTTTCTGCTCTTGCTCGGTAAGCTCAACCCCTTCAGGGGCCTGTTTAACCTCAAACCACGCCGGACGACAGTCCTTCAACTGACGATATAAATCCCAGGCAATGTCCCGGCTGGCGCAGACAAACATTGCCTTACCTTTCACCGTTGAGCCTTCAGCGACGCGTTTTTCATAGTGTTTGGCAAAATCTTCCGCCAGCGACTTCAGGCGATCCTCATCACCGAGGATCGCGTTCATGGTGGCGCTGGCTTTTTTACTTTCGTCGATTTGCCACTCGTTAGTGCCCGCGTTAGCGCACTCTTCGTAGTACTTCTCAACCTCTTCCAGCTTGCTGGCATCCAGGATCACTTTTGCTGCGCGACCTTCATAGACGATACGTACCGTGATCTCATCCTGAACGGATTCGGTCATGGTGTAGCTGTCCACTACCGCGCCGAAGACATCCAGCGTGGCGTCTACAGGCGTGCCGGTGAAACCGACATAGGTGGCTGCTGGCAGCGAGTCGTGCAGATATTTGGCGAAGCCCCAGGTCTTGCGTACCTTTCCGCTCTCTTTATCGACGATCACTTTCTGATCCAGATTGACCTGGCTGCGGTGCGCTTCGTCAGAGATACAAATGACGTTGCTTCGCTCGGAGAGCAATTCGGTGTCTTCGGTAAATTTATGGATGGTGGTCAGGAAGACGCCGCCGCTGTTACGACCGGCCAGCTTTTCCCGCAGATCGTCGCGGCTGGTGACGGGCTCCACTGTATCGTCACCGATATAATTTTTTGCATTGCACATCTGCGTGGAGAGCTGATCGTCCAGATCGGTACGGTCAGTGATCAGCACGATGGTCGGGCTGGAAAACTCGACGCTTTTCATCAGCAGGCGGGTTAAGAACTGCATGGTGTAACTCTTACCGCAGCCCGTGGCGCCAAAGTAGGTGCCGCCTTTACCGTTACCGTAAGGTTTACGCGCTCGCTCGATGCTGTAGTAGAGCTTGCGCGCGGCGTAGTACTGCGGATAGCGGCAGCATATTTTCACTTCGTGTTTGGCTTTATCCGGGAAGCAGATAAAGTTCTTAATCACATCCAGCAGGCGTACCGGGTGAAAAAGCCCCTGAATCATTGAGTGCAGGGAAGGGATGCCGTCCTGCTCGCGGTTTTCATTACCGGTGACTTTACGCCAGGAGTAGAAATACTCGTACGGCGCGAACAGATTGCCCATGCGGTTATTCACGCCATCGCTGATGATGCACAGTGCGTTATAGACAAACAGCTGTGGAATGTCGCGACGATAGCGGGTGCATAGCTGCTTATACGCGTCGCCAATATTGGCTTCCTGCTCGCGTACGGCACTTTTAAATTCAAACACCACCAACGGCAGGCCGTTGATATAGAGAATACCATCCGGAATACGCGGCTGGTTTTCTTTGCCGGTGATGGTCAGCTGATTAACGATCTTAATGCGGTTCAGCGGCTGGATAAGATAGCTTGCTGGCGTTTCAGCAGCCTGTTGCAGTGGTACCTCTTCGCTATCGAATAACTCACGCAATGCGGCAGGCAGGTGCCGGGTATCGAGCAGTTCGATATAGAGATCTTTCTGCTGACGATCGTCGCGTTTAAACAGGAAGCCATTGGCCAGCCAGGTGCAAAAGATCTTATTGCTTTCGTAGAGATCGGAAGCGGGAAGGGTAGTGAACTGTTTAATCAGCCGCTGGATTTCATCTTCCGTAATACCGTCGGCCTGATAGCGGGATACGAGATAGTGGCGGAGATCGTCTTCAATAATCACCTGATCGAAGCTGGAACGCGGCACATTGTCGCCTGTCAGGTGCTGGTAGCCCTGCTCCTGTAGCAGTTCAATTATTGCCTGTTCTAACTTCGCTTCACTGAATGAGAGATGCATATCCCGCTCCGGCCCTGGCTGGTTTTCTGGTAATGGTTCCTGTAATAAGAGAAAACCTTACCAGAAAGCCCCTGATTTTACAGGGGCAAAAATGCGTTATGCGGCTTCTGTTTGTTTGATGATGTCGGGGAGATCCTCCAGGGACAGCTCGCCGGAGATGAGTTTGGGGAGCAGGGTGTCGCGGAGGTTAGAAAGACTTTCAATTTCATTGCAGTGAACAGAAATCATCCTTTCCCATTTCCCTGAAAACTCTTCAAATTTGTTAATCAGTTTTGTTGAAGGGCAAATTAGGGGAAGCTGTTTTAAATCTTTTTGATTTATGCTGCCAAAAACAGTGCCTTCACCATTAAAAATGGAAAAGTAATCAGATAAATTCCTTACGGAATAATATGTAAAAGCGATATTTCCTGATTTATGTCTTAATGCAGCCAAGCCCCGGCCGATTATACATTCTGTTGAGGCTAGGTTTGTAACTCCAACGGGAGCCCTAACACTTAGCAGAGTATCAAATTTTTTTGCTAGACGTTTAGGTTCAGTACAGTAAATACGTTTTGACGGGAATCGGAATCCAAAATCAGTTTTACCTTGGAAAAAAGGTAAGCCAATTTCATGTTCGTTATAGGTAGAGCCCGAGGGCGATTGTCCCATAGTAATGTTAAATTCTTTTCCTAGGCCGGAAACTTTCCAACTTTTTGGCGTCCAACCCAGCTCTGTTTCTTCAAATTCAGCCGGGAATAGTGCACGTATATCCGCCGGAAGCGGTTTGAAATCTGCACTGTTGCGTACTTTTTGACGCAGTTCGGCGCGAGATTGCATCGCTTCAGGGATTGAGTTTCCCGCATCCAGTGCGTTATCAATCACCGGATCGAAATCCACAAACCAAGATTTGAACAGGGTTTGGGACATTTGTTCCAGGGTTTGGTTGATTTTATTCGAATTAATTATTCTTTCTTCAAATGAAGACAATATTGCCCCAATTTTTTTCTGCAACTCTCTATCTTTTGTAGCAAGAACTTTATGAGGATATACGGCATTTCTATTTAAAGATTTTTGTGCGCTTCCTGAATTAAAATTATCAAAATTCACTAATTTTAAAAGATAATAGATATAGGTGATATCATTCCCTTTGAAATCAGTAATATATAAACAGGTATTCAGTGGCCAATAATCTTTTTCAATAAAGCTAACAACTCCCATTGAGTCACCACTTCGACCAACAATTACACCGGGACCAATAGCTTTTGCGATATTGTGAAATCCAGTAATTCCAGATGAACCCATTATGGGAACTGGACCATCAATCCTGTGCTGTGATGGTAGATCATGGCCTCGTTGTAAAGTGATTAATTCACCTAATGGTATGTATTCCCACTTACTCCCCATAACCCAGCGCCTCCAGGTTTTGGCGAATCGCGTTATCCAGTTCTTCCGCCAGCTTCATCTGTGTAAATAACGTCTTCGACAATTCCCGCATTTTGGCTTCAAATACCACGCTGTCATCTCCCTTTTCGGCGGCACCCACATAGCGGCCCGGAGTCAGTACATACTCTTTAGATCTTATTTCTTTAATGTCTGCAACCTTGCAGAACCCTGTCTTGTCTTCGTATTTCGCCAGCCTGCTGTCGCCGCGCTTAACGCGCTCGGCCAGCTCTTCCGGCGTGCTGCGCCAGGCATGGTAGGTGTCGGCGATGGTGGCGATATCATCCGCCGTAAGCTCTTTGGTGGTGCGGTTCATCATGGTGCCGAGATTACGTGCATCGATAAAAAGCGTTTCGCCCTGACGGTTACGATAGCCTTTGGCAGGATCGGCAGCCTTCGATTTGGTCATAAACCACAGGCAGACCGGGATCTGGGTGGTGTAGAACAGCTGGCCGGGCAGGGCGATCATGCAGTCGATCAGATCGTTTTCGATCATCTGCGCGCGGATCTCGCCTTCGCCGCTGGTGTTGGAACTCATCGAGCCGTTTGCCAGTACAAAACCGGCGGTACCGTTGGCCGACAGCTTGGAGAGCATATGCAAAATCCAGCCGTAGTTGGCGTTACCGGTTGGCGGCGTGCGATAGCCTGCGAAGCGCGGATCGTTGGTCAGCTCGGCATCGTTACGCCAGTCTTTGAGGTTAAACGGCGGGTTGGCCAGAATGTAGTCGGCTTTTAAATCCGGGTGCTGGTCGTTGAAAAAGGTGTCTGCCGGGCGCTCGCCAAGATTGGCGGACAGGCCGCGAATCGCGAGGTTCATCTTCGCCAGCTTATAGGTGGTGGCCGTCAGCTCCTGACCGTACAGGGCGATATCGCGGCTTTTACCCTGGTGGCTTTCGACGAACTTCACCGACTGGACAAACATCCCCGCCGAGCCGCAGCACGGGTCATAGATTTTGCCCTGGAACGGTTCGAGCATTTCGGTCAGCAGCGTCACCACGCATTTTGGCGTATAGAACTCGCCGCCGCCTTTGCCTTCGGTGGCGGCAAACTTGCCGAGGAAGTATTCGTACACGCGGCCGACCAGGTCTTCTTTCGACAGCGCTTCAACGTCAGTTTCATGCGCCAGCGTTTCGATGTTGTCGATAGTGTCGATCAGCGATGCCAGCTTCTTGGTCTCCAGATCCTGACGGCTGAAGTAGTTATCCGGCAGCGCGCCTTTCAGCGTCGGGTTGCGCTTCTCAATGGTCGAGAGAGCGGTATCAATCAGAACGGCGAGATTATCCTGCTTGGCGTTCTGTTTGATGAACGACCAGCGTGCCTCTTCCGGCAGATAGAAGATATTGTCCTGCTGATAGAAGACTTCCATTTCCAGGAAGTCTCCCTGGCCTTCGTCCTTCATTTTTTGACGACGGGCCTCGAACTTATCGCTGATAAATTTCAAGAACACGAGGCTCAGTACCACGTGCTTGTACTCAGAGGATTCAACGCTACCGCGAAGCTGGTTCGCAGTATCCCATAATGTGTCTTCAAAGCCTTTCTTTGCTTTGGCTTTTTTTGCTGGTGCTTTGGCCATGATGAACTCAATCAGGAAAAATTTGGCGTCTATTGTAGCGATTAAGACGTTAAATTTCGCCTTTTAATCCCTCTTCCAGTTCATCAAAAAGCTGTAAATCCACATCCAGCAACTCCACCGCATTACTGCGTCGAATGCCGACATTATTCTCAATCAGCAGTTCTAACAGCCGGTCACCATCTATCAAGGTAATCGGTGCGGCACCGGGATGCAGAGCCGCTTTTTCACAATTCCCGGCAAAACGCCCCGTGGTGATGAGTGTGCCCCGGATCGCGCTGTGATAAGGCAACGCGCCACGTAACTGGTCGATAACAGGGCGGGTAATATTGCTCTGCATACGCTTAACCTGCACCACTTCCGTGATGGTGGTAATGCCCACCTGTACTCTGCCGACGACATCGACACCCTTATCGCCCGACGCTTTGGTCACTTCCACCTGTTCATAACCCATCGCCTCCAGAAGTTGACCAATCAGATGCTCAAACTTGTAGGGATTCATGGTGCTGATCTGTTCGCGTAGCTGCTCTTTTTGCTGTTGGTTGTAACGCTTCACCGCGTCCAGAAGTTCTTTTCGCGGATCGGCTTTGCGGGCCGGTAAGGCATTCGCTAACCATGCGCGGCCCTTATCGGTGATGTAGTAGCTCATCCCTTCCCGGGCGACCATATCGCGATCGATCAGGTTATAGAGGCGCGAGTAGAGCGTGCTTTTGATGGAGCTGGTAGAAGCGAATTTTGAATGCTGGTGTAAAAAAGCCTGCCATTCCGGGAGTAAGTCAGCACGACGGGACATTTCACGTCCAGCCAGCAGTTCAAGAAGATGCAGTAACCCTTCTTTGTCGTCCAGCGTGCGTAATGTGGCATCATCATTATTCAGAAATTGCTGCCCGCTCTCGGTGGGTACCCAGGTATCTTTCGGCGTCGTTTCCATCAGTTCGAAGACCGAAGAGTTTAGAAACAAATAGCTACCGTAACTATGGCGCGGATTGAGGATGTGGTTATCCTGATTCCAGATCCGCAGCGCGATCTCAGCATCTTCGCCTTTCAGGCGTTCGTTGATCCACATATCAGGTTCGGACCAGTCAACCGGGTTTTGCGGCGTGCCGGTTTGTTCCTGAATTGCATTGATCATGTTACTTACAGAATTCACCGAATAGCCGGAGACGGCTTTCATCATTGCCTGAATCTGCGCATAGGTTGGAAAAAGTGGCGTAATAACTTTGTAATTTTTCACGTTGTTCCCTTAACGATTGCTGTGGCTTTAGCTTGCCACTTCAGGGAAGAAATACTAATAACTAAGTCACTTATTTTGTAAGGTAATAATGGCTTTATAGGTTTTCTATGCGGGCAAAACACTACTCCATAGCCAGCCGCCACAGCGAACGGCTGAGCTTCTGTTGTACCGCCGATAGCCCCAACAGCGACACCAGCGCTAAATCCCACGCCAGCACCACCATCACCATCCAGACGCCGCAGGTCGCCTGCTGAAGCAGCGTGACGTCCGGCCCCAGCAAGGCCGTCATCAGCGCCAGATAGAACAGCGCGTTCTTCGGGTTTAACAGCGCCGAACCGAGCCCCAGCAGGATCTGCTTTTGCAGCGACGGGAAGCGCTGGTGGGTTTCATTCAGCGCCAGCGACTGCTGGCGGCTGCGAATCAGATGCGATCCGATCCACATCAGGTACAGCGCCCCGCAAAGCTCGATCAGCGTAAACAGCCACGTAAACTGGCGCAGCGCGCTCCAGCCGATAATCACCAGCAGGATGTAAAGCCCGTTGCCCGCGGCGATGCCGAGGCACAGTCCGGCGCTACCCCGCAGCCGATAGCGCGCGGCGTAGCCCACCAGCAGGAAGAAATCCGGGCCCGGGCTTAGCAGGGCAACAAAATGCGCCAGCGCCAGGGCGAGAAAAGCGGAAGGGAATAACAGTTCCATAGCGACCTCATTTAACAATCCGAGGTCAGAGTACGGCGCTGCAGAACCTATTTATTGTTTAATATTGATCGGCCGGTGGCGTACTGGCGCGGCGTGGCGGCGGTATAGCTGACGAAGGTCTTATGAAAATGGCTCTGGTCGGCAAAGCCGCTCTGGTAGCCGACGTCTGCAATATTATCCCCGGCGCGCAGCCGCGCTTTAGCGTATTCCACGCGGGAGATGTTGAGAAAGCTGCCCGGCGTCAGGCCGGTGTCCTGCCTGAAGGTGCGGATCAGCGTCTCCTTGCGCAGCGAGAAGCGTTGGGCAAGCTCGTCGAGGGAAGGCGGGCAGGTGAGATCGGAAAGAAACGCCTGCTGAATCTGCTGGCTGGTTGCGCGAAGCGCGTCAGCGTTATCCACGGCGCGGGGAAGGGCAGAAAGCAGCGTTTCCAGTGATGCCGGAGACAGGGTCTCGACAACGTCCAGGTAATGGGCAAACAGGGTTGGGCTACGAATCACCTGTAGCGCCAGCGGAAGCCCGGTGTCGATGTAGAGCATATGGTAGCTGCGCGGTTGCCCGGCGACGGGGTTACAGCTGTGCGGCGCACAGGCTGGAATCACGATGAGGTCCCCGGGGTTAAGGATGTACTCTCTGTCATGACACACGCAGCAGGTCTGGCCCTCCACAATCGCGCCGATGGAGAGCTGAGAGTGACTGTGGCGTTTGTACGCCTGCGTACTCTGCCAGGTGCTGCGCAGCTCAAGGCCTGAGGTGCGGTGAAAAGTCTGGCGGATATGTCGGGTATCGGTCATGGGCGCTCCTTCTGAAGATTTTTTATACCATGTCAGCGACCCCTCTGGCAGCGCTTCATTAAGAACCTTCCGGATATACCCAACTTTACGTCCATAGCCAGTCATGTTGACTACCCTTAATACCCTAAGCGGTAAAACAAGGAGATTCGACATGGCTTATCAGACAGTAAATCCTGCCACTAACCAGCTCATCAAAGAATACCCCTCACATACCGACGCGGATATCGAAGCGGCGCTCCGCGCGGCCGATGCGCTTTATCATTCGGACTGGGCGAAAGGCGATATCAGCCAGCGCCTGCCGGTGCTCCATAAGCTTGCCGATCTGATCGACGAGCGCGTGGAGGATCTGGCTAAAATCGCCAGCCAGGAGATGGGTAAGCTCATCGAACAGAGCCGCGGCGAGGTGAAGCTGTGCGCACAAATAGCCCGCTACTACGCCGATAACGCGAAGCAGTTCCTGGCCCCGGTGAAGTACGACTCGGAGCTTGGGGATGCGTGGGTTGAGCATCACCCCATCGGCGTGCTGATGGCCGTTGAGCCGTGGAACTTCCCGTACTACCAGCTGATGCGCGTGCTGGCGCCAAACCTGGCGGCGGGGAACCCCGTCATCGCCAAGCATGCCAGCATCGTGCCGCACTGCGCCGAGACCTTTGCCCATCTGGTGCGCGAGGCGGGCGCGCCGGAAGGGGCGTGGACCAACCTGTTTATTTCGTCCGAGCAGGTGGCGAATATCATTGCTGACGATCGCGTGCAGGGCGCTGCATTAACCGGCTCCGAAAAGGCCGGCAGCGTGGTGGCCGCTCAGGCGGCGAAGCACATCAAGAAATCCACGCTGGAGCTGGGCGGTAACGACGTGTTCGTGGTGCTGGATGACGCAGACCTTGAGAAGGCCGTGAAAATTGGCGTTAACGCGCGGCTCAACAACGCCGGGCAGGTCTGCACCGCGGCGAAGCGCTTTATCCTGCATGAAAAGATTGCGGATGCCTTCCTGAGCAAATTCACCGAGGCGTTTAAGCAGGTGAAGATTGGCGATCCGCTGGACGAAAGCACCACGCTGGGGCCGCTGTCGTCTAAAGATGCGCTCGAAACGCTGACCAAACAGGTTAACGAGGCGGTGAAAAACGGTGCGACGCTGCACTATGGCGGCAAACCGGCGCAGCGCGACGGGAGTTTCTTCGAACCGACGATCCTGACGAATATCTCCCGCGATAACCCGGCGTATTTCGAAGAGTTCTTCGGCCCGGTGGCGCAGATGTACGTGGTGAAAAACGACGACGAGGCGGTCGCGCTGGCGAACGACTCCCACTACGGCCTTGGCGGGGCGGTATTCAGCCAGAATATCGAGCGCGCGAAGAAAATGGCGTCGCGGATTGAGACCGGGATGGTGTACATCAACTGGCTCACCGATACTGCACCGGAGCTGCCGTTCGGTGGCGTGAAGCGCTCCGGCTACGGACGCGAGCTGTCGGATCTGGGGATCAAAGAGTTTGTGAACCAGAAGCTGGTGGTGGTGCGTAAGTAAGAGATAATAAAAAACCTGCCAACCGGCAGGTTTTTTTAAGGGATTATTGCACTTCGATCTTGTCCCAGCCGCTTTTGAACATGCAGCTGTCGACTAACGTATCCCGGCGATATTCATTCGCGTCTTCAACCGTGTAGCTCGTGGAAATATCCTTTTTCTTGTTCTTTTTGTCCGTTTTTTCCGAGCTGGATCCGGTCACGACGTTATCCGGGGGCAGATCGATTAGCGCCTGCGCTTCGCATTCCGTGAGCTTTTTATTCATTTCCGCATCGCTGACGCCCGGTTTCACCCATTTGTACTGGACGCAGCCGGTGAGCATCAGCGTGAGGCTCAGAACGCAAAGCGCGGTTATGCGGTGTTTCATCAGAAGGTGACTCCACCGCCTACATATGCGCCGTCAATCAGCGTGTGGCCAGGACGACCGTCTTTGCCATCCACGCTCACGTGGCGGTAGCCCACTTTCAGGGTCACTGGCGTAATTGGCGTCCAGCTTACGCCGCCGTTAGCTTCAACGTAGTTTTTCACGCTGTTGTTCAGGCCTTCTGGCGCCACATAGCCTTCACCGTACACGTGGATGCTGTCGGTCAGGGCAACGTTTACGCCGCCGCCAATCGGGAACGCCACGCCGTTATCGCCTTTTTTCGGGCCGAGGTAGATGGCTTTTGCGCCCGCATTCAGCATCACCGGGCCAAGACCCAGGTTGTAGCCTGCGCCCACGCCCCCGGTCTGGGTACCGTCATCGGTGTTTTTGAGCCAGTTGCTTTCGAGATAAACACCGGATGAGGATTTCCCCATTTCCAGATTGAGGTTGGTAAAGTTTTTACCCTGCTCAACGGTGCCGCCCATCGCCAGTGCGGAACCCGATACGGCAGCCAGAGCAGAAAGAAGAAGGATATTCAGTTTTTTCATGTTTTATGCCTCGTCATTAAATTCATCTGGGCGCACCTTAACAAGCGATGTTAATGACTGCAAATGTGATATAAATCGCGGTTTTATACTGATATTGTTAACTTTTTTATTGAAGTTGTTGCAATGATGTTTGATTGTCGGGGTGTCAACAGGGGATGTTTTTAGCGTTTAGGAACCGTTTAGTTTTTTGACTAAACATAAACTGAACGAGGTGGGGATAGTGATTTGAGATGAATTAATTGGGTTTCTAATAATTTCCAAAAATGTTTCGCCTGTCACACAAAACAACAAAGCCTTACATTTAGAGCGATGAATATACGTTCAATCGCGCAGGCCGGTTTCCCTTCCATGTCATTTTTCTGACACGTTTATTCTTTACGTTGTTGGCTTCACTAACTGGATGCTAACAATATGAAAAGAAAAATTATTCCTGTACTAATCGGCTGTGCGCTCTCTTTCTCTGGCCTGGCGGCGCAGCCCACTGCTGAGCGCTATGTCGTCAGCTTCCCTGAAGGCTCCCACGTGAGCTACAGCGGCGCGTTTGCCAGCGCGTTTCCGAACGGACTGCCCGTGGGCATTGGCTCCGGCCTGCTGTTTACGGGCAAGCAGGGCGACGCCCTGACCTTTGCGACCGTGACCGATCGCGGTCCAAACGCCGATGCGCCAAAAATGGGTAAAAACGAAGCCAAAATATTTGTCACGCCAGATTTCGCGCCGCTGCTGATGACCATCCGCGTTCAGAACGGCAAAGCGGAGGCTGTTGATGCCCGCCCGCTGCATGATGATAAAGGCGAGATCAACGGTCTGCCGCTGCAAAGCGGCGTGATTGGCTCCACCAATGAAGTGGCGTTCAGCGATACCCTCAAGACCCTGAAGGGTGACAACCGCGGCATGGACACGGAAGGCATCACGCCGGACGGGAAAGGGGGCTACTGGCTGTGCGACGAATATGGCCCGTTCCTGATTAACGTCGACAGCAAAGGGAAGATCCTGGCGATCCACGGTCCGCAGGCGGCGGAAGGGGAGAAATCCATCGCGGGCGGCCTGCCAAACATTATCAAATGGCGCCAGGCGAACCGGGGCTTTGAAGGCCTGACCCGGATGCCGGACGGACGGATTATCGCCGCCGTGCAAAGCACGCTGGATATCGACGGTAAGAGCAAAAAGCAGTCCCTGTTTACGCGTCTGGTGAGCTTCGACCCGGCAACCGGGAAAACGGCGATGTACGGTTACCCTATCGACAGCGCGGCCTACAGCAAAAACAGCGACGCCAAAATCGGCGACATCGTGGCGCTCGATAACCAGCATATCCTGCTGATTGAGCAGGGAAGCGATAAAAACGACGGCATGCGTAACCTTATCTACAAGGTGGATCTCAGCAAGGCGAGCGACCTGACCGCCTTCGACAAGCCGGGCGAGTACCCGGAGTTTGATGATGAGAAAACCCTGGCGCAGCGCGGCATTACCCTTGCGGCAAAAACGCAGGTGGTCGATCTCCGCGCGCTGGGCTGGCAGCAGGAGAAGGCCGAAGGGCTGGCGCTGATCGACAGCAAAACGCTTGCGGTGGCGAACGATAACGACTTTGGCGTGAAGGTGGCGATGCAAAACCCGGTCGAGGGCAAGAAGCTCAAGGATTATCGGGTGAACGCGGAAGGCAAGCTGACGCTGGATGATAAGCCGGTGGAAACCACGCTCAGCGTGAAGCCGCTGAAAAAGCCGGAGTCGGACAGCGAGCTGTGGATTGTGACGCTGCCGGAAGCGGTGAAATAAGTTTACCCTTCTTGCTAAAGGCTGGGGTATCCCCACAAGATAATGCCTGCACAGACGGCTCCCTCTCCCTTGAGGGAGAGGGCTGGGGTGAGGGGGAACATACGGCTGTGGAGGTTATTCCGTTCACTCTATGTTCCTTGCTACTCTGTAACGGCATGACCTGTGAACGTGCCAGGGTGGCTCAGTCGCCACCACCCTGGCGACCCGGGCTCCCGGCGGTAAATCGCCGCTTCGCGG
>NZ_JBLKCZ010000026.1:0-54633 GCF_047530595.1 Enterobacter sp. 01-M-02-SI-ECC
TGTTCGTCGGAAAAACGCTTCTTCATGGGGATGTCCTCATGTGGCTTATGAAGACATTACTAACATCGGGGTGTACTAATCAACGGGGAGCAGGTCAAACTCAGTCAACTGCAATCGTAGCTACTGGAGTTTCAACAAAACAGCCAGGCGAACTGATGATGTAACACATCGGCATCATGAGTATGACCGATTGTTCAAGCGAGGGAAGATCTTTGAAATCTATCAACCCTCTATTCATGGTATTTGGGAGTTGTATCAGGATCAGCAAGGTAAATGGTGTTACCGTAAGGTGAAATCTGAGTTTGAAAAGGCTGTTGATGATGCGTCAGAACTGCCCCCGTCAGAACGCAAAGAGATTTTAGACGCTGAGAATAAAACTCCTGAGCTAATCGAGGTTACAACACGAGTTTATAAGCGAAGCCCGTATGTAGTAGCCGAGGTTCTTTCAAGGGCTAATGGAAAGTGTCAAAGCTGTAAGAGTGACGCTCCTTTTCTCAAAGTAGACGGCACACCATTTCTTGAGGTTCATCACATTGAGTGGCTTTCGAATGGTGGGGAGGATTCCGTTGAAAATGCGATTGCATTGTGCCCGAACTGTCACAGACAGGCGCATTTCGGCGTCTTGGAGTTAGCACCAGTTAACAAATAAAACTAAATCTTATGACGACTTATTGTTTACGAGTTAAAGTGGAATCTATCTTTGATAGTCGTTTTTTGCGTCTAAGGGTAAGGTTATAATCTGATCACTTTGATTTTTCATAAGGGATTTTTCTATGGCTGATCCAGCTTCTATTGCTGCTATCTCAGGCACTCTTGAACTTGTTAACAAATCCGTTGACTTAGTGCGTAATCTTCGTAAGAAAGGGGATGACGAACTTAATGCCGCAGAAATGCGTAATACGCTGATTGATTTGCTTGAAGATTTGGTAGAAGTAAAAAGTGAGTTCGTCAGCCTCAAAGCTGTTTTGTTGAGTAAAGAAGAAGAGATACAATCTCTCAAAGCCCAACTTGATGGGAAAAATAAGCTTCAGTTTGACGGCAAACTATATTGGCTGGAAGGGGATAAAACCCCATATTGCACAAAATGCTACGAGAAAGACTCATTGGTATTCCATTTAAACTTTATTCATGCTAACCGTAACTGGAATAGTAGTGAGCACTGGCATTGCAGAAACTGTCAGGCAAACTATTATCTAAGATAGTGGCTATAACTTAAATCATATTTCCCTTTGTTCATTACTAACATAGCAAAAGAGGTTATTATGGAAGTTAAAAAGGTTTCAGTAGAAGACTATAGAGCAGATATGGGGTTGATACGGGGGTATAGTGATGATTCTCAAGAGATCCAGGAAGTAAAAAACTTTTATTATCAAGAGTCTGTCAGGCAGTTAAAAAGCTTTAAGAATGGCATTGAAATACTTAAAGAAGATGAAAACAAGAACATTCTTGTGTTCAAAGTCAATGAGGATCTTAAGTTTCAATTGACTCTTTTGAATAACATTAAATACTTAAGTGTTGTGAATCGCCACTGATAATTTAGACACTTCCGAGCCGCTGATAATACTGGTTTTCATATTCAGTTGGTGGCATCTGATCGCTGGAACCATGCCGACGCTTACTGTTATAAAACATTTCGATGTAATCAAAAATATCGCTGCGGGCTTCTTCCCGCGTTCCGTAGATCTTTTTCTTTATCCGCTCGCGTTTCAATAACTGGAAAAAGCTTTCTGCAACCGCATTATCGTGGCAGTTACCACGACGGCTCATGCTGCCCTCCAGGCCGTGTGATTTCAGGAACGACTGCCACTCATGGCTTGTGTACTGACTGCCCTGATCCGAGTGAACCAGCACCTGTTTTTGGGGATTACGCCGCCATACAGCCATCAGCAGTGCGTTCAGGACAATGTCCTTTGTCATCCGGGATTGCATGGACCAGCCGATAATTTTGCGTGAGAACAGATCAACAACCACGGCAAGATACAGCCAGCCTTCGTGGGTCCTGATGTAGGTTATGTCCGTTACCCAACGCTCATCCGGAGCATCCGGATTGAACTGCCGCTGGAGCCTGTTGGGCGACACGATACTGGCCTCGCCTTTACGTGCCCGCGGGCTCCGGTATCCGACCTGAGCCTTTATCCCGACACGTTTCATCAGCCGCCAGACCCGGTTCACTCCGCACTGTTGCCCGCTGTCCCGCAGATCCAGATGGATCTTGCGATAACCATAGACGCATCCCGATTCCAGCCAGAACTGTTTAATCTGTCCTGTTAGTCTCAGGTCTGCCTGATGGCGTTGTGAATGCGGCTGCTGAAGCCAGGCGTAAAAGCCACTGGGATGAACATCCAGCACCCGACAGAGCAGGCGAACAGGCCAGCAACAGGTGTTGTCACGGATAAAGGCGTACCTCAGTCGGACTGCTTTGCGAAGTACGCCGCGGCTTTTTTTAATATGTCCCGTTCGTCGGTAACCCGCTTCAGCTCTTTCTGGAGACGGCGGATCTCGGCCTGAGCATCTGACTGTTCTTTATTAGTGGAAGATTCCGGACCGTACTTCTTTATCCAGGCGTAAAGGCTGTGGGTGGTGATATCGAGACGTGTTGCAACGCTGGAAACAGAATGTCCACGATCAACAACCTGTTTGACTGCTTCGATTTTAAACTCTTCTGGATAACGCTTACCGCTCATGGGCACCTCTCTTTAAGCCATCTTAAATGACTCTGAGGTGTCTGTTAAACCCGTGGCGATTCAATTTGAGAGGTAGATTGCATGCTCTCATTCTGTCAAAGCAAATAAGGCCGCATCCCGCAGCCTTTTCCTCTTAAATTCACCCTTTCGGGAACACCCAAACATGCTTCTCCGGCAGCGAAAGATGGCAGTGCTGCGGATCCCGAACCTCATGCCCATACGCACGAATGACAAAATCATCCCCCACGGTGCGGAACAGGTACTCCCAGCGGTCGCCGAGGTACATGCTGGTGAGCAGCGGCAGCTCAAGCTGATTTTCCCCTGGCCCCTCGACCACCGCCACGCGCTCGACGCGGATCACCGCCGTGGCTTCTTCACCGCTCTGCACCCCTTCACCGGCCTGGCCCCACAGCACCCAGCCTTTGCCTTCGATACGCGCTTTGCCTTCGCGCACTTCGGTAACCTTGCCGTGCAGGCGGTTGTTGCTGCCCATAAACTCAGCGGTAAACAGCGTTTTCGGCGAGCCGTACATCTCCTGCGGCGTGCCCTGTTGCTCAATTTTGCCGTTGTTAAGCAGCAGGATACGGTCGGAAATCGACATCGCTTCGTTCTGGTCGTGCGTCACCATCAGTGCCGATAGCCCGAGCTTGATAATCAACTCGCGCAGGAACACGCGGGCCTCTTCGCGCAGCTTGGCGTCGAGGTTAGAGAGCGGTTCGTCCAGCAAAATCACCGGCGGGTTGTAGACCAGCGCCCGGCCAATCGCCACGCGCTGCTGCTGCCCGCCGGAGAGCTGGTGCGGGTGACGTTTGCCAAGATGGCCCAGACCCAACTGGTCCAGCACGTCCTGCACGCGCTGCTGGATCTCTTTGGCCGGGACTTTGCGCAGCTTGAGCGGATAGGCCACGTTCTCAAACACGGTTTTGTGCGGCCACAGGGCATAGGACTGGAATACCAGCCCCAGGTTACGCTCTTCCGCCGGGACCTCGCTGCGCGGCGTGCCGTCGTAAACTTTATTGTTGCCAATGACAATCGACCCCTGCGTCGGTTTTTCCAGACCCGCAACGGCGCGCAGCAGGGTGGTTTTACCGCTGCCGGAGGGGCCTAACAGGGAGACCACTTCGCCGCGCTTCAGGTTCATGGAGACACCTTTTAAAACAGGATTGTCGCCGTAGGTTAAGTGCAGATCGTCAACCGCTAATTCAATCATGTATTTTCACTCCGAAACGAAGGGCAATGCCCAGACCTACCACGACCAGCAGGATGTTAATGAAAGAGAGCGCCGCCACGATATCGATGGCACCCGCGGCCCAGAGGGAAACCAGCATCGAGCCGATGGTTTCCGTGCCGGGTGAAAGCAGGTACACACCCGTTGAGTATTCGCGCTCAAAGATCAGGAACATCAGCAGCCACGAACCGATAAGACCGTAGCGGGAGAGCGGGATGGTGACGTGGCGGGTGATCTGCCCGCGCGTCGCTCCGGTGCTGCGCGCCGCTTCTTCAAGCTCCGGCCCCACCTGCAGCAGCGTGGAAGAGATCAGCCTCAGCCCGTAAGCCATCCACACCACGGTATAGGCCAGCCAGACGCTGAAAATGGTGCTGCGCAGCGAACGCAGCCAGACGATGACGTTTTCACGCATCCAGTCGGTCCAGGCAAACCCGGAAAGCCAGCCTGATTTCAGCGAGTTATCCAGCCACATCGGCAGGAACAGGAACACCCACAGGAACGCCAGACCCGCCAGCAGGCCAGGCACGGCGCGCGGCACCAGCACGCTGTAGTCCAGAAAACGCGTGGTGTTGTCCGGCTTGCGGTGCATGGCAATGCCGACAAACAGGTAGCACACCACGGCCAGCGCGCCGCCAATGACGCCAATCGCCATGGAGTTGACGATGGCGCGCAGCAGGTTGGGCTGCGCCCAGATGGTGCGGAAGGTGTTCAGAGAAAGCTCGTCCCACAGCGAAACGCCCACGCCCCAGTTGGAGATAAACGCGCGCAATACCACGCCGAGCAGCGGAACGCCGATGGTGACGGTGAGCCAGAAAGCAATCACTCCGCCAGCCACCCAGCGCCATTTACCCAGCGGCAGCGCGCGGGCCTGCGAAGCCTTACCCTTCATGGTGACGAAGCGGTTGGCGGTGCGCATCAGGCGACGCTGGAGCATCACCAGCGGGATGGTGATGCAGATCAGCACCACGGCAACCGCCGCCATCAGGTTATAGGATGGGGTGCCCATCTTGTTTGTCAGCTTATAGAGATAGGTCGCCAGCACCATGTTGCCTTCCGGGTCGCCGAGGACCAGCATCAGGCCGAACACTTCCAGCCCGAGGAAGAACAGCAGCACGGTGGCGTACAGAATGGACGGGCGCACCATCGGCAGGCTGACGGAGGTCATCACCTGCCAGGGCGACGCGCCCGCGGTGCGCGCGGCTTCTTCCACATCGGAGCCCACGCTGCGCAGCGCTGACGAGATATACAGATAGGCGTGCGGGACGTGCGTCAGGCCGGCGATGACCACAATGCTCGACATGTCGTAGATATTCCACGGCACAAAGCCAATCAGCGCCTGAGCCCACTGGGAGAGAAAGCCCACCGGACCGGCGGCCACCACGTAGCCGAAGCCCAGCACCATCGGTGAAACGAAAATCGGGACCAGGATCAGCGGCTCAATCAACCGGCGACCGGGCAGGTCGGTACGCACCATCAGAAACGCCAGCACGCCGCCCAGCGGAATGGAGATAAAGACCAGCCCGAAAGCAAGAATAAAGCCGCTTTTCAGGGCCTTATAAAAATCAGGATCGGTGAAAATAAACTCAAATGATTCAAAGCTCCACTCTTTTGACGGCGAAAAGAACGGGGCGGACAGGAAGCTCTGGATCACGATAAACGACAGCGGCGTGTAGATAACCAGGGCGGTTATCAGCACGACGATGCCTCGCGGCAGGCTTTGCCACTTTCTGCGTAATGTATTCATGGGGTATCCCTGGTGTTGCAGCCCAGAAAAACGAACTCAGTCGATAAGGGAGCGCGGCGGCCTGCGCCGCGCTCAGACGCTTATTTACCGGCGGCGGCACGCCACTCTTTGATGTACTCCAGGCGTTTTTTCGGCTGCAGATATTCCAGCAGCGTTTCATCAACCGGAATTGGCTTCAGCGCGTTGCCGAGGATTTTGGTCAGGCCGTCGATATCATTTTTCCCTTCGATATCGTTACGAATGGAGGGAATATCCGCCTGACTGGCCAGAATGTTTTGCCCTTGTTCAGACAGCACATAGTCCAGCCACAGTTTCGCGGCGTTGCTGTTTTGCGATTGCTGGCTGATGAACGACACGCGCGACAGCACCAGGGTGTAATCTTTTGGATAGGAAATGCCGAGCGAAGGATCGTTCTTTGCGCGCGCTTCCGCGTAGGAACCGAGGATGTTGAAGCCGATCAGGTTTTCACCGGAGGAGACGCGCTCCATCATGGTGCCGGTAGACGACTGCACCGATAAGCCACCTTTGGCGACGTCGGCCAGGGTTTTGAAGTAATTAGGATCGGCGTTGTGATCCTGAACCGAGAGCATAAAGCCCAGGCCCGATTTTTCGATGTCGTAGGTGGTGACTTTGCCCTTGAATTTGTCCGTCTGGCTGGCAATCAGCTTCGCCAGCGCGGCGTGAGAATCCGGCACGTCGCCGGCCGGGATCAGGCGCTTGTTGTAGATAAAGACCACCGGCTCATAGGTGGTGCCGTAGGCCTTATCTTTCCAGACCGCCCATTTCGGCAGCTGGCTTTGCTCCGGCGATTTATACTCCATGGCGTAGTCGGTGGCGAGCTTCAGGCCGGTGTCCATAGAGGAGCTCCAGACCACGTCGCCGCTCACGCCGCCGGAGGCCTGTTCGCTGATGAAACGGTTATACAGCTCGGTGCTGTTCATGTCGTTGTATTCGACTTTAATGCCCGGGTAGGTTTTTTCGAAGCCCTGGATCAGCGGCCCGGCGGCCTTGATGTCGGTGGTGGAGTAAATAACAACCTTGCCCTCTTTCGTTGCGGCATCAACCACTTTTTGATACTCAGCAGGATAGCCCTGCGGCAGTGCAGACAGTGCAGAAGCAGAGAACAGTACAGTAGCGGTAAGCAGAGAAATTCGGAACGTGTTCGACATTATAGTTAACCTTTTAGTTACATTTGAGGAACTAATTGTCAACATAGCGTATCGGGTTCCACCTACAAGAGGGTGAAGCAAGCAATGATTCCGAAGTGTGATTGTCGCCGTCGTTTCAGCAATTAACACCATAAAATCCGCGAACGTTAGCCTCCGAACGGTTCTGGATTACGGTTTATCGGGCGCTTTGCGGTATAACCTTCGCGGATGACCAATATTGCCATACAGCATTTCGATGCTGATTAACCCGCTCTCCACGCAGTATTCAAGGTAGCGACGCCCCGTGGTTTTGCTGATCCCCACGTTTTCCACCACCTCTTCAACCGACATCGCATCGTCGGGATGCTCGGCGAACAGGCGTTTAATCCGTTCCAGCGTTTGGGGTTCAATGCCCTTCGTCGACGGCGTAATGGAGGCTTCCGAGGCGGGCAGATTAAACAGGCGATCCAGCGCATGCTGATCGACCACCTTCACCTGCTGCACGGTGTGGATAAAACGCATAAACCGCTCCAGCGAGGCGTGCAGGCGCTGGAAAAAGACGGGCTTAATCAGGTAGTCAAACGCGCCGCTGCGCATGGCGTGGCTGCAGGTCTGCATATCGCTGGCGGCGGTGATGAAAATCACCGAACACTCATAGCTTTTCAGCAGCGGGTTATCGATGAGCTCCACGCCTTTACCGTCCGGGAGATAGTTGTCCAGCAGGATCAGCCGCGGCTGATGCTGACGAATCAGCCTGCACGCCTGCTCAATCGACGCGGCGATGCCCACCACGCGCAGATGGAAATTCTGCTCGATATACTCGCGATGCAGCTCCGCCAGGTGCGGCTCATCTTCAACTATCACAACGTCAAGTGGTCGGGTCATGCTGTTGCCCATTCGGAATAAACACAGAAAAAATAGTGCCCTGCGGCGTGTTGTCGGCAATCTCAATACTGCCGCCGGCCTTGTCGATATATCCTGCCACCAGGAACAGGCCAATACCGTGCTCGGTGCCCACAATGTCGTTTTCGCTGTCCGGCTTGCTGCTGAACCCCTGGCGGAAAATGTGCGGCTTCATCGCATCCTCCACCCCGCAGCCCCGGTCGGCCACCTCGATCAGCAGCTCCTGGTTACGGTCAGAAATGTAGAGTTCTACCGGCGCGTGGACCGGGGCGTTGAGTGTCGCCTCCACGGCGTTATCCAGCAGGTTACCAATAATGGACATCAGCTCCGTTTCACTCAGCGTGGCAGGCATGCGGATGAGCTGGCAGGCGGGGTCAAACAGCAGCTCGATGCCTTTTTCGCGCGCGCTGACGTATTTTCCTAACAGCAGCCCACACAGCGCGGGAGAGGAAAAACGGGCTGAGACAAAGTCCAGCACGCGCTGCGCGCCCTCTGACTGCACCTGAATGTAACGGATGGCCTCGTCATAGTGTTTCATCTGCAGTAGCCCGACCAGAGTGGCGGTCCAGTTCAGCTGTTCGTGGCGCATAATGCGCAGGTTATCCGCATAGCGTTTGATCTGGCTGAGCTGGCTGCTTAGGGTATTAATGTCATTTTTGTCGCGAAAGCTGTATACCCAACCGCTTTCAACGCCCGGTTCGACCTCAATGGCTACCCGGTTGACGATCACCTCGCGCTGGTTCAGCACCGCAATCTGGTCATGGCTCCCGCTGCTCACCGAGGCGTAGCGCTGGGATAAAAATCCCGGCGCCGTCTGCAGAATGTCCTCCAGCGGTTTACCGATAAGTTCTTTCTCATTTTGCCGAATATCCAGCATTTCGCGTGCCGCGCGGTTAATTAAAATCAGCTGCTTCTCGCTATTAACGGCAAATACGCCTTCGTACATGGCTTCTAATAGGGCGCGCTGCTGCAAAACCAGCTGAGCGATATCTTTCGGCTCCAGCCGGAACATCTGTTTTTTTAAATTGCGGGTAAACAGCCAGGAGAAAATAAACAGCAGCAGCAGAAGCGCAGCGCCGTATAGCCCGGACTGCCAGAGAATGCGGGCGTTAATATTGGCAATATACGACGTCAGATAGCCGACCGAGACAATGCCAATCACCTGATGCTGCGCGTTGAAGATGGGCGCTTTACTGCGTAGCGACACGCCAATCCCGCCCTGACGCACGGAAATAATGGTTTTGCCCTTTAATACCTCCGCATTATCCCCGCCGATCATCGGTAAATTAATCCGCTCCGGGGATTCCGAATGATAGAGGTGCTGCTCCTCGGTATCGCCAATCACAATGTAGCTGGCATCGCTTTCAGCGCGCAGCGGCTGAATTAAGCGGGCTATTCCCGGAATATCCCTGGCCGCTACCATTGCCGCCAGACCCGGCATCAGCGCGATCTGGCTGGCCTGAACCCGGGCGCGCTGGCCGAGATCGTGGTGGAGCTGACGGTCAATAAAATGAAACAGGATTGTTCCCAGCAGAACTAACAGCAGGCAGGAGAAGCACACCAGCGCTAAAAACAGTTTTACCTGAAAAGAGAGTCTGCGTTTCATTCAACCTGCGGAAGTTATGTAAAAGTGACATTTGCCGAGCCTGACATGGGCCAATAGCGGACGCAATCTGGCGAGAAAAGAGTTGTGACCTGGCTTTTCGTTTTCGGCGTTATACCCTAAATAATTCGAGTTGCGGGAAGGCGGCAAGGGAACGAATCCCCGGGAGCGTACATAAGTACGTGACTGGGGTGAGTGAGTGCAGCCAACGCACCTGCAGCTTGAAGTATGACGGGTATATAGCCATCAGGATCCCGTAAGGCTATGCTTCATTCAGCACGATAATAATTACAGAGGCAATGTCATGGATAAAGAACTACTGGATGCAGGTTACCGGGCCTATACCGGCGAGAAAATTGACGTTTACTTCAATACCGGGATCTGCAAACACTCAGGTAACTGCGTGCGTGGGAGCGCAAAGCTGTTTAATCTGAAACGTAAGCCGTGGATCATTCCCGATGAAGTGGACGTTGAAACGGTTGTACGCGTGATTGATACCTGCCCGAGCGGTGCGCTGAAGTATCGCCAAAAATAAGCGAGGAACCATGGATATTCTGGAAGGCCATAACAAGTTTTACGTGAATGATGCGAACGGCAATCAGGTCGCGGAGATTGTCTTCGTACCGACCGGCGAGCATCTGAGCATTATCGAGCACACCGACGTGGATGAGAGCCTGAAAGGGAAGGGCGTCGGTAAACAGCTGGTAGAGAAAGTGGTGGAGAAGATGCGCGGTGAGAATCGCAAAATTATTCCGCTGTGCCCGTTCGCGAAGCATGAGTTTGATAAAACGCGGGAATATGACGATATTCGGGCGTAAATAACACCGGCGATGGCCGGTGTTTTTTTATCTTACCTGCTCAAACAGCAATACCATCGCGATCAGCACCATTATCCCTCCCGATGCCATACTTACCAGACGCGCCGCCTGTGGCCGGGTCGCCAGTACCGCTTTCGAACCATACCCCACCAGCAGATAGACCAGCGTACAGGTGATAAGGTGCATCACGCCAAGCGCGGACATCTGCTTCGCTATCGACCAGCTTCCGGTCGGGTCGGTGAACTGCGGAAGCAGCGCCAGGAAAAGTAAAAAAACTTTCGGGTTAAGACCGCTAATGCAGAGCCCTTTCACCGCCCACTGCCTCCAGTTTCCCCCATGATGGGTGGCCTTTTCCGGTGCGGCAGGGTGACGCAACAGTCCGATGCCAAGCCACAGGAGATACGCGGCCCCCGCGACGGTCAGCCCGGTTAACGCCATCGGGTGTTGAGCAATCACTACGCCCACGCCAGCCACCACAATCAGCGTGGCTATCAGATGCCCGGACATTAGCCCCATCACCGCCGGTACCACGCGTCGCCCGTTAATCCCGGCGCTAATGGCGTAGGCCCAGTCGGCGCCTGGCGTCATGATAAGCAGAAAAGAAACCACCCAAAAGCCGGCCACAATACTCATTTCCATCGTCCTGAAGACTCCCGCAGTGCGTCAAAGGTTGAGAAAAAGAATATCGCTAACCCTGCGAAATAGGCTTTCAATGTTATGCTCATAACACCGTGAAATTGAGAAAATCTTCCACATGGATAGCATCGATCGAAAAATTCTTGCTGAGCTACAGTCTGATGGCCGCTTATCCCTTACCGAGCTGGCGGAAAGAGTGAATCTGAGCCTCTCGCCGTGCCATCGCCGCGTGCGGGCGCTGGAGCAAAGCGGGGCGATAACGGGATACCGTGCCAGCCTCGACCCCGCCAAAATGGGATTCAACTTCCTGGCGATAGTGTTTGCGACGCTGAAGGAGGGTGACCGTAAGGCGGTTAGCGCGTTTGAAGCGGCGGTGGAGGAAATTCCGCAGATCGTGCTGGCCCAGCGCCTGTTTGGCGATCCAGATTATCTGATGCACGTCGTGACCCGCGACCTGCCCGCTTTCCAGAAGCTCTACGACGAGAAGCTCTCCGCCATGCCCGGCGTGCAGCATCTTCGCTCTACGCTTGTCATGAAAACGGTGGTGCAGGACAGGCCTTTTCCGCTGTAAGCAGCAGGCCAGGACTGAAAGGCCTGCCCGGCAGAGCGCTGGGCAGGAAAGGAAATTAGCCGACAAACATCACCGACACGCACAGCACGCCGACGATCAGCGTCAGCAGGTTGCCAATGGAGCGGTACTGTTTCAGGGAGGGGATCAGATACGTCGACAGCGTCGGCATGATAAACAGGATCATGGCGATAAGCGGGCCGCTGATGGCGTAAATCATCGAAATGGCGTTCGGGTTAATGCAGCAGACGGCAAAGGTGATTAACGACACCCCCATAATGGAAATCGCGCGGTTAAAGGCGCGGCTCTTTTTCACCCCCACCTGGTTCAGCGACGACTTCACGATCTCCGTCGCCCCTTCAATCACCCCAAAATAGGTGCCGAGAAACGATTTCGACATCGCAATAATCGCCACGATAATCCCGGAAATGCCCAGCCACGCCGGAGAAGAAGGCATCATCGACAGCGCGGACAGGATCGTTACCCCTTGCTCTTTGGCGGCCACAATGTACGACGGCGGAATTGAGAGCAGGCAGCTGAAGACAAAAAACAGCACGCTCAGGCAGATGATCAGGTACGCCACCTTCATGATTTTCTTGCATTTATCCATGGCAACGTCGGCAAACTTCTCGCGGCGATCAACGGCAAACGTTGAGATAATCGGGGTATGGCTGAAAGCAAATACCATCACCGGAATCGAAATCCACACCTGGTGCAGCGTATGGCGATCGACGGCCATCTGGCTGGTCAGCAGCGAGGGTTGCCAGCTGCCGATCAGGTAGAGCGAGACAAACAGAAAATAGGCAATCAGCGGAAACACCAGGAAGCCCATCACTTTTATCGTGATATGGCGACCCATCAGGAAGATCAGATTCAGGACCAGCACCACGCCCAGGCTGACCAGCACGCGAACGGCGGTATCCACCGTCAGGTGTTTCACCAGCTGCTCCGTGAGCGAGTTGGTGATGGCCACCGCATAAATCTGCACCACCACAAAGA
Source organism: Enterobacter sp. 01-M-02-SI-ECC (assembly GCF_047530595.1). Lineage (NCBI taxonomy): Bacteria > Pseudomonadati > Pseudomonadota > Gammaproteobacteria > Enterobacterales > Enterobacteriaceae > Enterobacter > Enterobacter sp. 01-M-02-SI-ECC. Next base: position 12,332 of record NZ_JBLKCZ010000026.1, read on the forward strand.
AGGCGATGAAATAGAGCGTGGTGATCAGGTTGCCAATCTTCCTGCCGTAGTAGTGCGAGACGGCGCCGGTGATCCCTTCGTTGCCTTTTGTTTTTGACGACAGGATAAATTGCGCCAGAGCTCTGTGCGGCCAGTAGGTTAAGGGGTAGGCCACGAGGGCGGTAATAAACAGGACGATTGCGCCTGCGGAGCCCAGCTGAATGGGCAAGAACAGCGTTCCTGCGCCCACGGCCGTGCCATAGAGAGCGAAACTCCAGAGAGTCTCATCTTTTGACCAAATTTTCGACATTAGAGCAACGTATCAACTATCAAACCATCGGAATGGCGTGCAATTTACCATAGTTATGCCTAAAGAGCGCAGTTGCTTCGACGGAGTTTGGCCGGAACGGGCGTCCGGCCAGAGGCGGTTTAGCCTGCCAGGGCGCGCCGTTGCTGGCGACGCTTAAGAAATTTCTCGCGCAGGCTATCGTACGCCCAGTTATAGAACATGGTGTACGGCAGGAAGAACAGGAAGAAACCTATTTCCAGCGTGAATGCCTGAAGCAGGGTAACGCCCAGCACGGCGGCGACAATCGACACGCCAATCACAATAAACCCGCATTCGAACCCCAGCGCATGCAGCGCACGGACTTTTGCGGTACGTTTGACGCGCTGAACGGGCCAGAAACGGTCGAAGCCAAAGTTATAAATAATGTTCCACAGCATGGCGGTGGTGGCCAGAATAATGGTCAATCCCCCCATCTCCACCACGGAACGCTGCATTAGCCACGCCGCCGTAGGGGCGAGGATCGCCGTAGCAATCCCTTCGAAACAGACAGCATGAAAGATCCGCTCCGGCAGCTTACGTTGGAGTGCATCCTGATGTTGCATAGTCATAGACCTCATTAATTCGCCGGTATGGGCGTTGATGCAGCCTATTTTTATCGCTATAGCTGATATATTAAAGATAGTATCCATCGCTAAAGTAGATAGGTTATGCGCTATTCACCCGAAGCCCTTACCGCGTTTGTCGAGACCGTTGCGGCGGGATCTTTTTCTGCTGCTGCACGCCGGCTGCGTAAAAGCCAGTCGACGATCAGCACGTCCATTGCCAATCTTGAAGCCGATCTCGGTTTCGAGCTGTTTGACCGCTCGGCGCGTCAGCCGGTGTTAACGGTCCAGGGAGAACAGGTGCTGGGCTACGTGCAGGCTATCCTGGCCGCCAGCACGCGGCTGGACGAGCTGGCGGTGTCGCTAACGGCGCAAACGGAGGCGCGTCTGACGTTTGTCCTTTCCGATACCCTCAACCCGGACGTGCTGGAAGATATGATGAAACAGTTTGACACGCATTTTCCCCATACGGAATTCGAATGTCTGATTGGCGAGGAAGAGGACGTGATCGATCTGCTGCAAAAGGAGCGCGCGCAGATTGGCCTGACGGAAGCGCGCGACGGTTACCCTACGGATATTGGCGTCACCCGGTTGCCGATGCAGACCCGCATGGCGATCTACGTCGCGACCACGCATCCGCTGGCCGGACAACATGACGTTCAGCATGACGAGCTGCACGGCTGGCGCGAGCTGCGGCTCAGCACCTATCTTGAGCGCGAGGCTGAGATCGCGCGCGGGCCCGTCTGGTCAGCGCCGAATTACCTGTTACTCTTGAGTATGGCGGTACAGGGATTTGGCTGGTGCGTGCTGCCGTGTGCGCTGGTGGATGAATTTGCCGCTGCGAAATCCCTGGTACAGCTCAATGTTCCCGGCTGGCCGCGGGCGATCGGCATCGATCTGCTGTGGAATAAACGATCCCCTCCCGGCGTTGCCGGAAGCTGGCTAAGGCAGTATCTGCAGGATGCGCGCTGATCCTTGTGATTAAACTCACTATTTTTAAACAATTAAGATAATTGCCAGTAACAATCCTCTACTATCGTCATGTCATTTAACACAGAGGTCGTGATGAAAGATGTCGTTATAGTGGGTGCGTTGCGTACAGCTATCGGCTGTTTTCAGGGATCGCTCGCGCGTCACTCGGCGGTTGAGCTGGGTAGCGTGGTGGTAAAAGCGCTGGTGGAACGTAGCGGGATCGCAGCACATGAAGTTGATGAGGTGATTCTGGGCCAGGTCCTCACGGCCGGTGCCGGGCAAAACCCTGCGCGTCAGGCGGCGCTGAAGGGCGGGCTGCCCAATACCGTCTCCGCTATCACCATCAACGACGTCTGTGGTTCAGGATTAAAAGCGCTGCATCTCGCGACGCAGGCCATTCAGTGTGGTGAGGCGGACGTGATCATCGCGGGCGGGCAGGAGAACATGAGCCGCGCGCCGCACGTGTTGACCGACAGCCGGACCGGCGCACAGCTGGGCAACAGCCAGCTGCTCGACAGCCTGGTGCATGACGGGCTGTGGGATGCGTTCAATGACTATCATATGGGCGTGACGGCGGAAAACCTGGCGCGCGAGTACGGCATCAGCCGTGAGGTGCAGGATGCCTATGCGCTAAGCTCGCAGCAAAAAGCGCGTGCGGCGATTGATTCCGGTCGCTTTCGCGACGAGATTGTCCCGGTCAGCACGCAGCGTCAGAGCGGCGAGCGTATCCTCGTGGATACCGATGAACAGCCGCGCACCGACGCCAGCGCAGAAGGCCTGGCGAGGCTGAATCCCGCGTTTGAAATGCAGGGCTCGGTGACGGCGGGAAATGCCTCTTCCATTAACGACGGCGCAGCCGCCGTCATGATGATGAGCGAAAGCAAAGCCCTTGAACTCGATCTTCCGGTCCTGGCCCGCATTAAAGCATTCGCCAGCGTGGGGGTTGATCCTGCGCTAATGGGGATCGCACCGGTCTACGCTACCCGCCGCTGCCTGGAGCGCGCGGGCTGGCAGCTTTCGGATGTGGATCTGATCGAAGTGAACGAAGCCTATGCCGCGCAGGCGATCTCCGTCGGAAAAATGCTGGAGTGGGATCCTCTGCGGGTCAACGTTAACGGCGGCGCGATCGCGCTGGGGCATCCTATCGGTGCGTCCGGCTGCCGGATCCTGGTTTCGCTGGTCCACGAAATGAAAAAACGTAATGCCCGAAAAGGGATTGCCACACTCTGTATAGGCGGCGGGCAAGGGGTGGCGCTGGCCATCGAACGCTAACCTCTTCTCAAACAAAATGACCTCCTCCGGGAGGTTTTTTTTCGCGTCCTTTTTCTCCCGGCGGTTGAATTGTGATCCGAACATCATTTCCGCTATAAACAAAAATAAAAATGAAACGTTGTTTTACATATAATTGAAAAGCCCACTTTATGCCGATAGTATGTGCTCATTATGAAAAACGGAACGATGTTTCGTTTATTTCCGCCTTCGGGCATGACCACATCTGGAGGTTACCGTGGACGTCAGAGAAAGCATCCACAGTGCGCACGCCAAAACGCTCGATACTCAGGGGCTGCGCAATGCATTTTTAGTCGAGCAGGTATTCGAGGCCGACAGGTACACCATGGTTTACAGCCATATCGACCGCATTATTGTGGGCGGGGTTATGCCCGTCACGAAAAGCGTCTCCGTGGGCGGTGAAGTCGGTAAACAGCTGGGCGTGAGCTACTTCCTTGAGCGTCGCGAACTCGGCGTGATTAACATCGGCGGGCCGGGCACCATCATCGTAGACGGACACTGCTATGAGATTGGCCATCGCGAGGCGCTGTACGTGGGTAAAGGGGCGAAAGACGTGGTCTTTGCCAGCATCGACGGCAGCAGGCCTGCGAAGTTTTACTACAACTGCGCGCCGGCTCACGCCACCTGCCCAACCAGGAAAGTGACCACGGCAGACGTCGCGCCCGTGACGCTGGGCGACAACCTCACCAGCAACCGCCGCACCATCAATAAATACTTCGTGCCGGACGTGCTGGAGACCTGCCAGCTCAGCATGGGGTTGACCGAGCTTGCGCCGGGCAACCTGTGGAACACCATGCCGTGCCATACCCACGAGCGCCGCATGGAAGTCTACTTCTACTTCAATATGGATGAGGACGCCTGCGTGTTCCACATGATGGGACAGCCGCAGGAAACGCGCCATATCGTGATGCACAACGAGCAGGCGGTGATTTCACCGAGCTGGTCCATCCACTCCGGCGTAGGGACGAAAGCCTACACCTTTATCTGGGGAATGGTGGGTGAAAACCAGGTCTTTGATGATATGGACCACGTTGCGGTCAGCGATCTGCGCTAGTCGCGGGCGGTGCAGCATAAACCTGCCTGTGAGTGACAGGCTCTGAAAGAGTAAGGAATAAACATGATTCTGGATGCATTCTCTCTGCAGGGAAAAGTGGCCGTGGTTTCCGGGTGCGACACCGGGCTGGGTCAGGGGATGGCGTTAGGCCTGGCGGAAGCGGGCTGCGATATCGTCGGGATTAATATCGTTGAGCCTACGGAAACCATCGAGCGCGTGACGGCTCTTGGGCGCCGTTTCCTGAGCCTGACCGCCGACCTGCGTAAAATCGATACCATTCCTGAACTGCTGGATCGCGCGGTAGCGGAATTCGGTCATATCGACATTCTGGTCAACAACGCCGGGCTGATTCGGCGTGAAGATGCGATCAACTTCAGCGAACGCGACTGGGACGACGTGATGGATTTGAACATCAAGAGCGTATTTTTCATGTCCCAGGCGGCGGCGAAGCATTTTATTGCGCAGGGGAAAGGCGGCAAAATCATCAATATTGCCTCTATGCTCTCGTTCCAGGGCGGCATCCGCGTGCCGTCGTACACCGCGTCCAAAAGCGCCGTAATGGGCGTGACCCGCCTGCTGGCAAACGAATGGGCGAAACATAACATCAACGTGAATGCGATTGCGCCGGGCTACATGGCGACGAACAACACGCAGCAGCTGCGTGCGGACGAGCAGCGTAGCGCGGAAATCCTCGACCGCATTCCGGCAGGACGCTGGGGTCTGCCGAGCGATCTGATGGGGCCGATTGTCTTCCTGGCCTCCTCCGCATCGGATTACATCAACGGCTACACCGTGGCTGTAGACGGTGGCTGGCTGGCGCGTTAATTCCACCCGTATTAAGAACCTCTGCCCGTGGGCGGAGGTTTTTTTGCGCAATAATTGGCTTAGTCCATATCGATAAAGATGAAAAATCCATACTAAAAAATCACTAATGACGGCAATCACACTTTTATTGCTTAAATATTAACTGATTAGTAAAAATACGTGATTATTCGCCACGAGTTGAAATTGTAATGTCCATCACAGAACCGTATGCCGTAGCGGAATAATCCATAACTTCGCGATTTCCGGCCTGACACTTTTCCTCGCTTTCTCGTAATTTCAGTTAACGAATTTTGCTGTTGAGGCAGGAAAAATATGACATCGATAAATGACTCTACCCTAATGCCCGCTGCGCTGCGCGATACTCGCCGCATGAACCAGTTTGTCTCCATTGCCGCCGCCGTGGCGGGCCTGTTATTTGGACTGGATATCGGCGTCATTGCCGGCGCATTACCGTTTATTACCGATCACTTTACCCTCAGCAGTCGCCTGCAGGAGTGGGTGGTGAGCAGCATGATGCTCGGCGCGGCCATTGGCGCGCTGTTCAACGGCTGGCTGTCGTTCCGCCTGGGGCGCAAATATAGCCTGATGGTCGGGGCAATTCTGTTCGTTGCCGGCTCCATTGGCTCGGCGTTTGCCGCTAACGTTGAAATCCTCCTGCTCTCCCGCGTGCTGCTGGGCGTGGCGGTGGGGATTGCGTCCTACACGGCGCCGCTTTATCTCTCCGAAATGGCGAGTGAAAACGTGCGCGGCAAGATGATCAGCATGTATCAGCTGATGGTCACGCTGGGTATTGTGCTGGCGTTCCTGTCTGATACCTACTTCAGCTACAGCGGCAACTGGCGCGCGATGCTGGGCGTGCTGGCCTTACCGGCGCTGGTGCTGATCGTCCTGGTGATTTTCCTGCCAAACAGCCCGCGCTGGCTGGCGCAAAAAGGGCGTCACGTGGAGGCGGAAGAGGTCCTGCGCATGCTGCGCGATACCTCGGAAAAAGCGCGCGAAGAGCTGAACGACATCCGCGAAAGCCTGAAGTTAAAGCAGGGCGGCTGGGCGCTATTTAAGATCAACCGCAACGTGCGCCGCGCGGTCTTCCTCGGCATGTTGCTGCAGGCGATGCAGCAGTTCACCGGGATGAACATCATCATGTACTACGCGCCGCGCATTTTCAAAATGGCCGGGTTTACCACTACGGAACAGCAGATGATCGCGACCCTGGTGGTCGGGCTGACCTTCATGTTCGCCACCTTTATTGCCGTGTTCACCGTGGACAAGGCGGGCCGCAAACCGGCGCTGAAGATTGGCTTCAGCGTGATGGCGCTCGGCACGCTGATCCTCGGCTACTGCCTGATGCAGTTTGATAACGGCACGGCCTCAAGCGGGCTTTCCTGGCTTTCTGTCGGGATGACCATGATGTGTATCGCAGGTTACGCGATGAGCGCCGCGCCGGTGGTGTGGATCCTGTGCTCCGAAATTCAGCCGCTCAAATGCCGTGATTTTGGCATCACCTGCTCCACGACCACCAACTGGGTATCAAACATGATCATCGGCGCGACCTTCCTGACGCTGCTGGACGCGATTGGCGCAGCGGGAACGTTCTGGCTCTATACGGTGCTGAACGTGGCGTTTATTGGCGTCACGTTCTGGCTGATCCCGGAAACCAAAGGCGTGACGCTGGAACATATCGAGCGCAAGCTGATGGCAGGGGAGAAACTGCGGAATATCGGCGTGCGATCGTAATGCCTGTTTAAGCGTTCAACACAAGTCAGAGTTGGTAAAATGGTTAGTCATTACAATAATAACGTAATGAAATTCACTACCAACTCTGGCAGGGAAGGATGAATAGAGGGATTTGAACTTAGGATAATTCTTAGGATAATGTATCATCGGAACACCGCTGTTATTTGCGCAACATGAAACGCATCCTAAAAAGAAGAATGTCTATGTCTGAGATGGATATCAAAAAAAGCACCGATCTTGATTTTCCCCGTTATACCTCCCCGGCAATACACGCTAAAGAAATTGATCTTTTCGGTTTATTAGCGGTCCTTTTGGCGGCCAAAAAACGCATTGTCACCATTACCCTTGCTTTTGCACTGGCGGGGCTGGCCATTTCATTTTTACTGCCGCAGAAGTGGACCAGTAAAGCAGTGATCACTCAGGCAGAATCGTCGCAGTGGAACCCGCTGCGCCAGATGATGGTAGCGTTGCAGGTACTTGACGTGGACGCGAAAATTTCCCGTCCGGAAGTCTTTGACATGTTTATTAAAAAGTTTCAGTCGCAGTCATTGCTTGAAGAGTATCTGAAATCCTCTCCTTACGTGATGTCACAACTTAAAGATGCCGAGGTGGATCCGCTTGAGCTGCATCGGGCGATAGTTAACATTTCAGACAGAATGAAAGCGGTGAATGACGCTCAGGGAAAAGACGCGGATAAAGCGCCTTTTGTCTCCTGGACATTGAGCTTCACTGCGCCGACAGCTGACGATGCTCAAGCCGTACTAAATGGATACATCGATTATATCGCGGCTATTGTTGAAAAAGAGACGGTGCAGAATATCCGCAACCAGATCGCCCTGAAAAAGAATGTCGTTGAGCAGCAGCTGGAACTGGATCGTGTCCGTCTGACTAATATTCACAATACCAACCTGCAGCGACTGAATTATTCGCTGGAAGTGGCAAATGCCGCAGGCATTAAGAAACCAGTTTACAGCAACGGGCAGGCCGTAAAAGATGACCCGGATTACTCCGTTGCGCTCGGCGCTGACGGTATCGCGCAAAAGCTGCAGATCGAAAAAAATCTGAAGGACGTGACCGAGCTGAATGCGGATTTCCAGAACCGGGAATACCACCTCGCACAGCTGAAAAAGCTCTCCTTTGCCGATGTTAAACTTGAGCCATTCCGGTACCAGCTCTCTCCTTCCATGCCGGTGAAAAAGGATGGCCCGGGCAAGGCTCTGATGGTCGTCCTGGCGGCGCTTCTGGGGGGCCTGTTTGCCTGCGGTAGCGTTTTACTGCGCGAGGCGATGCTCGCACGTACTTCGCCGCCGGAGCCGGTAGCGGAATAAGCTCTGCAGTTTAAAAGGCGCTGAATACAGCGCCTTTTTTTATGTGCATCGGTTGTGTTAAAAAAGAGACCAAAGATAAGGAGGGGTAATGAAAACGATCGGCCTGTTAGGCGGAATGAGCTGGGAATCGACAATCCCTTATTACCGCCTGATTAATGAAGGGGTAAAGCAGCGTCTGGGTGGTCTGCACTCCGCAAGCCTGCTGCTGCACAGCGTTGATTTCCATGAAATTGAAGCCTGTCAGTCGAGCGGTGAGTGGGATAAAGCCGGCGAGATTCTGGCTCAGGCGGCGCTGGGGCTGGAGCGCGCCGGCGCCGAGGGTATTGTGCTTTGTACCAATACCATGCACAAAGTGGCGTCGCATATTGAGGAGCGCTGTTCGCTGCCGTTTCTGCATATCGCGGACGCAACCGGGCGTGCGATTGCGGCATCCGGGATGTGCCGCGTAGCGCTTTTGGGTACACGCTACACCATGGAACAGGATTTTTATCGTGGACGTTTGAACAGTGAATTTGGGATAGAGAGCCTGATCCCGGATGAAGAAGATCGGGCGCGCATCAATCAGATTATCTTTGACGAGCTCTGCCTCGGTACCTTCACCGAATCTTCCCGCGCGTATTACGTCAGCGTCATCGATAAACTCGCGCAGCAGGGGGCTGAAGGCGCGATCTTCGGCTGCACCGAGATTGGCCTGCTGGTGCCAGCCGAGCGAAGCCCCGTCCCGGTATTCGATACCACCGCCATCCATGCCGCGGATGCCGTGGCGTTTATGCTGTCATAACGGGTTTTGCAGGTCAGGTAAGCGAAGCGCCACCTGGCGCGCGTGCTCCTTTAAGTGTTCGGTGAACGCGTCCACCAGCGCGGAAGCCGGACGGTGCAGCGGGCGGATCAGGCTCACGGTGAACGGGACGGAGACGCTAAAGCGGCGGATGACGATCCCGCTTCCGGCATAGTCCAGCGCCGTGAGCGGATTCACCACCGCGACGCCGACGCCTGCACGCACCATCGCGCAAATCGAAGCCGCGCTGTGCGTTTCTACCACCATTCGCCGTTTGACCTGATGCTCGGCAAACAGCGAATCCAGCAGCTGTCTGTAGCTGTCTGTCTGCGAAAGGCTAATGTAGTTTTCCCCGTGGAAATCCTCCGGTGTGAGCACCGCCTTACCGGCAAGCCGATGCCCTGCGGGCAGAACGCACACTTCATCTAACGAGATCAACTCCGTGCGCGCCGTTCCCGCCGGCGTGGAGAGGGTTTCAGTTAAGCCTAAATCATGACGCTGGGCCGAAAGCCACTCTTCAAGCAGGGGGGATTCCTGAGGCACGATGGTGAGGCTGACCTCCGGGTATCGGGCCAGAAAAGGCTGCAGCAGCATCGGCAAAAAGGATTGCGAAAAGACGGGCAGGCAGACGATCGACAGCTCGCCCTGGCGAAACTCGCGCAGGCTTTCCGCAGCACTCACTATTCTGTCCAGTCCGTACCAGGAGCGCTGGACTTCCTCGAACAGGCGCAACCCCTGCACCGTCGGGTGAAGCCTGCCCCGGGTGCGCTCGAACAGCTTCAGCTCCAGCACTTTCTCGAAGCGGGCCAGCTCGCGGCTCACCGTCGGCTGCGAGGTATGCAGCATCTGTGCGGCTTCGGTGAGATTGCCGGTAGTCATCACGGCGTGAAAAATCTCGATGTGGCGTAAATTGACGGCGGGCATAGGGCACCTGAAAGCAGATTACTGTCCATATCATTTTTGCATAGACTCGCGATAAAACGATATTTTTTATTCTCTTCGCGCTGTGGCGTAATCATCAAAACGCATTTACCCGGAGAAGACCATGCCACGCCCGCTGAACCAGACCGATACCGATTTGAACGCCGACAACCTGCTGCGCCTGCCTGCCGAGTTTGGCTGTCCGGTGTGGGTCTATGACGCGCAGATCGTTCGCGAGAAGATCGCTGCTCTGCATCAGTTTGACGTGGTGCGTTTTGCCCAGAAGGCCTGCTCCAATATTCATATTCTGCGCCTGATGCGTGAGCAGGGCGTGAAGGTCGACTCCGTCTCGCTTGGCGAAATCGAGCGCGCGCTGGTAGCCGGATTCGATCCGAAAGCCGACAGCGACGCGATCGTCTTTACTGCCGATGTGATCGACGATGCGACGCTTGCGCGCGTCCACGAACTGCAGATCCCGGTGAATGCCGGCTCTGTAGATATGCTGGAGCAGCTGGGTAAGGTTTCTCCCGGCCATCGCGTCTGGCTGCGCGTGAACCCGGGTTTTGGTCATGGTCATAGCCAAAAAACCAACACTGGCGGCGAAAACAGCAAACACGGTATCTGGTATGCCGATATGCCAGCCGCGCTTGACGTGTTGCAGCGTTATAACCTGAAGCTGGTCGGCATTCATATGCACATTGGCTCTGGCGTGGATTATGCGCATCTTGAGCAGGTCTGCGGGGCGATGGTGCGTCAGGTTGTCGATTTTGGTCAGGATCTGGAGGCCATCTCCGCAGGTGGTGGGCTTTCTATTCCTTACCGTGAAGGTGAAGAGGCGATCGATACCGATCACTATTACGGTCTGTGGAGCGCCGCGCGTGACCAGATCGCTGCGCATCTTGGCCATGCTGTGAAACTGGAAATTGAGCCGGGTCGTTTCCTGGTGGCGGAAGCCGGCGTGCTGGTTTCGCAGGTCCGCAGCGTCAAAGAGATGGGGTCTCGCCACTTCGTATTGATTGATGCAGGCTTTAACGATCTGATGCGTCCGTCCATGTACGGCAGCTATCACCACATTACCGCCCTGGCCGCCGACGGCCGTGATTTAACGCAGGCGCCGCGGATTGAGACGGTCGTTGCGGGACCGCTGTGCGAATCGGGTGACGTGTTTACCCAGCAGGAAGGCGGCAAAGTGGAGACCCGCGCGCTGCCAGAGGTCAAACCGGGTGATTATCTTGTGCTGCATGATACCGGTGCCTACGGGGCGTCGATGTCATCTAACTACAACAGCCGCCCGCTGCTGCCGGAAGTGCTGTTTGATAACGGCAAGGCACGGCTGATCCGTCGTCGTCAGACCATTCAGGAACTGCTGGCTTTAGAACTCATCTGATGAAAGTAGGGCCCCGTTGTAACCGAATCGCGTAACACCAGCGTGCCGGTAAACGGCGGGATGGCATCGACCGGCTGGTTTTTTGCCAGCCGGATCGCCTGATCGATGGCCGTGACAATCATATTGTCGATGGGCAGATAAACCGATGAGAGCGCAGGCTCCAGCCATTTCGCGCTTGGGGCATCGTCAAAGCCGAACAGTGAAATATCCTGCGGAATTTTAAGCCCTGCCTGGTGTAACGCTTTGGACGCCCCCAGGGCCATATCGTCGTTACAGGCAAACAGGGCGCTAAACGACACACCGTCGGCAATCAACTCCTTGCACAGCTCGTATCCCCGCGTCATTCCCGCATCGCCGTACTTTATCCGACGCTCGTCCAGGCGAATGCCGTGCTTTTCCAGCGCCTTACGGTAGCCCATCAGCCGCGCTTTCCCGGTTGGGGTGTGGATCGGAACGGTGATACAGGCGATCTCCCGATGGCCCTGGGCGATCAGGTAATCCACGGCCTTAAACGCGGCATCCTGCTGTTCAAAAAATACGCAGCGATCTGGCGCCTGGCTCACTTCGCGGTTAATGACCACCAGCGGCGTTTTCACGGTGTTCATCAGTTTGACGATCGCTTTTTCGCTCATGTAGCGCGTGTAAAGCACGATGGCATCGCACTGGCGATCGGCCAGCATCTGCACGGCCTGTTCTTCCTGTTCCGGCGCGTCGTGACCGTCGGTGACGATCAGCTGTTTCCCGTGAGTTTCCGTCTGCCGCGACGCCTGCTGGAGAAGACGACCAAAGTAAAAGCCGTCGAAGGTCGAGACGACCAGGCCAATGCTGTTGCTGGTCTGGTTAGCCAGCGAACGCGCGAGAAAGTTCGGGCGATAGCCCAGCTCTTCCATCGCAGCAAAGACCTGCTGACGCGTACTCTCTTTAACCTGACCTGTGCCGTTCAGCACGCGCGAGACGGTAGCCTTCGACACGCCCGCACGCAGTGAGACATCCAGCATTGTTGCCATTCTACATTCCTGCTTCCACGTAATGGTTTGCAGTTTAACACAGACCTCACGGCGTATAAGCGATGCGGGAGGCGCAAAACTTCTGCCACGATCACGCTTTTTGGTCACGATTCGTCTGGCCTGCGTGAAGTAAAACGAAATAGTCTGACTCTGGTAAAGTAATCGCCGAACCGAGCTGGGGCGACAGGCCAGCAAATAGACGAGAAAACGCAGGTGAAACGTGAAAAAGATAGCCATCCTCCCGCTTTACCAGGCACCGCACTATGCGGAGCAGGTCACCGACTGGCTCTGGCAGGCCTTTGGCGAAGGGCTTTCCCGGGAATTTTTCCACAGCATTATTGAGCACAGCCAGACGCCGGGAGCATTACCGCTGACCTTTATCGCCGTTGAAGACGAAAAGCTTGTTGGTACGGTAGGGCTCTGGCGCTGCGATTTGATCACGCGTCAGGATCTCTTTCCGTGGCTGGCGGCGCTCTACGTTGACGACGCGTCGCGAGGCAAGGGGCTGGCAGGAAAGCTACAGCAGCACGTTATTACCTGGGCCGCGCAGGCGGGATATGAAGAACTGCACCTCTGGTCTGCCTGCCGCGACTTCTACGAACGTTACGGCTGGCAGTATATCGGTGATGGGCTGGAATACCCCAACACGCGGGTTCACCTCTATCGTTATTCGCTCTGCGCTTCCGCAGGTGAAGCAACGGAGTGACGGCGAACCAGCGTCGGGCTAAACAGATGCGTAATATCCGGCGGCTGGCGCTGTTCAGCCAGCGCTAGCGCCAGCTCGGCGGCCTGCGTCGCCATGGTGATAATCGGGTAGCGTACGGTGGTCAGCCGCGGGCGCACGTAGCGAGAGACCAGCACGTCGTCGAAGCCAATCAGCGAAATTTCTGCCGGAACCTCAATCCCGTTGTCATTCAGCACCCCCATTGCCCCCGCGGCCATGGAGTCGTTATAGCTGGCAACCGCCGTGAAATTTCGTCCGCGACCCAGCAGCTCGGTCATGGCCTGTTCACCGCCGCTCTCATCCGGTTCACCGTAGGCCACCAGACGGTCATTACACGGCAGGCCGTTTTCGCGCAGGGCGTCGTAGTAGCCCTGCAGGCGGTCTTCCGCATCAGAAATCGGATGATTGGAACAGAGATAGCCAATCCGGGTATGGCCCTGTTGAATCAGATGACGGGTCGCAAGCCAGGCGCCGTAGCGGTCGTCGAGGGCCACACAGCGTTTTTCAAACCCGGGAATAATGCGGTTGATGATCACCATTCCGGGCATCTGCTTCATCAGGTGAATCAGCTCGGCATCCGGGATCATTTTGGCGTGAACCACCAGCGCGGCGCAGCGGTGGCGGATCAGCTGCTCGATGGCCTGGCGTTCTTTTTGCTCATTATGATAGCCATTGCCGATCAGCAAAAAATTGCCTGTCTGGTAAGAGACCTGTTCAACCGCTTTCACCATGGCGCCGAAAAAGGGGTCGGAAACATCACCCACTACCAGCCCAATAGTTTCGGTGGACTGCTGGGCGAGCGCGCGGGCATTGGCATTGGGATGATAATTCAGGGATTCCATGGCGGTTTGTACCGCCTGGCGCGATGCGTCACTGGCTTTTGGGGAGTCGTTAATCACTCGAGAGACGGTTGCCACCGACACACCTGCCAGACGGGCCACATCCTTTATTGTCGCCATTCATTACCTTCTTATTGGGGGTAAGCGTTTACACACCAAATAGTGTTGCGGAAAAGCGCCGCCCATTCAAGGGGAGCGGATTTTCGCTCTCTACAAACGTGACGCAGGACAACACTGGTAGTGTAATCGTTACACGCGCAGTCATGTCTGAAGAATGTCAATCTGAACCTTTGGTTACACTTTGCGTCAGGCTGTTGCGATTGTCCGATGGCAAGGATGTTAGAGAGGTTGATACAGTCGAAATCCCAGAGGTATTGATAGGTGGAGTCAACTCCGGTTGATTAACACGCTTACACCAGCCTGCGTTTTTACGCAGGTTTTTTTTTGCCTGAAAGTTCAACCTGTAACAGCAATAGAAAATATTCACACCTGGTTGCACTTCGGCTCATTCCCTTGCGTTTTCCTGCTGGCGAAGCGCAGGTCGAACGACCACAATCAAGATCCCAGAGGTATTGATTGGTGAGAATTCTTAGTACGGTTTCGTACTCATCTCTTGCACCAACCTGCGCGGATGCGCAGGTTTTTTTTCGCCTCCACTTTTGCTGTCGCTCCCGTATCACTTCTCGTGTAATCTGCCACCATTTACTATCAACCCTCCACACTGGCTGGCAAAGGGAGTTGAGATGCTATTTGGGTTCTTCCGTACACTCTTCCGTATTCTTTTTCGCATCCGCGTTACTGGCGATACCCAGGCGCTTCGCGGCGAACGCGTTCTTATCACGCCAAATCATGTTTCCTTTATAGACGGCATTCTGCTGGCGCTATTTTTACCCGTGCGCCCGGTGTTTGCGGTCTATACCTCTATCAGCCAGCAGTGGTACATGCGCTGGCTCACGCCGCTGATTGATTTTGTGCCGCTCGACCCGACAAAGCCGATGATGATTAAGCATCTGGTGCGTCTGGTTGAGCAGGGGCGTCCGGTGGTTATTTTCCCGGAAGGGCGTATCTCCGTGACCGGTTCGCTGATGAAAATCTACGATGGCGCGGGGTTTGTTGCAGCGAAATCAAAAGCGACCGTGGTGCCGCTGCGTATTGAAGGCGCAGAGTTGACCCATTTCAGCCGACTGAAGGGGCTGGTGAAGCAGCGTCTGTTCCCAAAAATCACGCTGCATATTCTGCCGCCCACGTCGTTACCGATGCCGGACGCCCCGCGTGCCCGCGATCGCCGTAAAATCGCCGGGGAAATGCTGCATCAGATTATGATGGAAGCGCGCATGGCCGTGCGTCCGCGCGAAACGCTGTACGAATCTCTGCTTTCCGCTCAGCACCGCTATGGCGCGAAGAAAAACTGCATCGAAGACATCAACTTTACCCCGGATACCTATCGCAAGCTGCTGACTAAGACCCTCTTTGTGGGCCGCATTCTTGAGAAATACAGCATGAAGGGCGAAAAGATTGGCCTGATGCTGCCTAACGCAGGCATCAGCGCGGCGGTGATTTTTGGTGCGGTTTCCCGGGGGCGCATCCCGGCAATGATGAACTACACGGCGGGCGTGAAAGGGCTGACCAGCGCCATCACCGCTGCCCAGATTAATACCGTCTTTACCTCTCGTCAGTTCCTGGACAAAGGCAAGCTCTGGCATCTTCCCGAGCAGCTCACCCAGGTGCGCTGGGTCTTCCTGGAGGATCTGAAAGCGGACGTGACCACCGGCGACAAGCTGTGGATTTTTGCTCACCTGCTGATGCCGCGTCTGGCGCAGGTCAAACAGCAGCCGGAAGATGACGCGATCATTCTCTTCACGTCGGGATCGGAGGGCAACCCGAAAGGCGTCGTCCACAGCCACAAGAGCATTCTGGCGAACGTTGAACAGATCAAAAGCATTGCCGACTTTACCGCGAATGACCGTTTTATGTCGGCGCTGCCGCTGTTCCACTCCTTTGGCCTGACGGTGGGGCTGTTTACGCCGCTGCTGACCGGCGCAGAAGTGTTCCTCTACCCAAGCCCGCTGCATTATCGGATTGTGCCGGAGCTGGTGTATGACCGTAACTGCACCGTTCTGTTCGGCACCTCAACCTTCCTCGGCAACTATGCGCGTTTCGCCAATCCGTATGACTTCTATCGCGTGCGGTATGTGGTGGCCGGTGCGGAAAAACTGCAGGAGAGCACGCGTCAGATCTGGCAGGACAAGTTTGGCCTGCGCATTCTCGAAGGCTATGGCGTTACCGAGTGTGCTCCCGTGGTCTCGATTAACGTACCGATGGCGGCGAAGCCGGGTACGGTGGGTCGAATTCTGCCGGGGATGGATGCGCGTGTGCTGGCCGTGCCGGGCATTGAGGACGGTGGCCGTCTGCAGCTGAAAGGGCCAAACGTGATGAACGGTTATCTGCGCGTGGAAAACCCAGGCGTGCTTGAGGTGCCGACGGCTGAAAACGTCAACGGCGAGGTTGAAACCGGCTGGTACGACACCGGTGATATTGTCCGTTTTGATGAACAAGGCTTTGTACAGATTCAGGGACGCGCGAAGCGCTTCGCCAAAATCGCCGGTGAAATGGTCTCTCTGGAAATGGTTGAGCAGCTGGCGACGGCCGTCTCCGCGGATAAGATGCATGCGACGGTGGTGAAGAGTGATGCCAGCAAAGGCGAGGCGCTGGTGCTGTTTACGACTGACGGTGAGCTTAAGCGCGACAGGTTACTGAGCTATGCGCGTGAACACGGTATTCCTGAACTGGCGGTGCCGCGCGATATTCGCTTCCTGAAGCAGCTCCCGGTGCTGGGTAGCGGGAAGCCCGATTTCGTGACCCTGAAAGGCATGGTTGAAGAGGCGGAACAGCAAAATGCGTGAGTCAGTACACACTAACACATCGCTCAGATCAAAAGGCATGATGGCGGTCATCGCCGCGCAGTTTCTCTCTGCGTTTGGTGATAACGCGCTGCTGTTTGCCACGCTGGCGCTGCTGAAGGCCGAGTTTTACCCCGACTGGAGCCAGCCGATCCTGCAGATGGTGTTTGTGGGCGCTTACATTATCTTTGCTCCGTTCGTCGGGCAGGTGGCGGACAGTTTCCCGAAAGGCCGGGTGATGATGTTTGCCAACGGTCTCAAGCTGCTGGGTGCCGCCAGCATTTGCTTTGGCTTCAATCCGTTTATTGGTTACACGCTGGTGGGCATTGGCGCTGCCGCTTACTCCCCGGCTAAGTATGGCATTCTCGGAGAACTGACCACGGGCGATAAGCTGGTGAAAGCCAACGGCCTGATGGAGTCGTCAACCATCGCCGCAATCCTGCTCGGATCCGTCGCGGGCGGCGTACTGGCCGACTGGCATGTCCTGGCGGCACTGGGCATCTGCGCGGTGGTGTATGGCGGGGCAGTTGTGGCGAACCTGTTTATTCCTAAGCTACCTGTGGCTCGCCCGGGGCAATCCTGGCGCTTTAAACCGATGACAGGCAGTTTCTTTACCGCCTGTCGCGTGCTGTGGCGTAACGGAGAAACGCGTTTCTCCCTGATGGGAACCAGTATGTTTTGGGGGGCGGGCGTCACGCTGCGCTTCCTGCTGGTGCTGTGGGTGCCGGTGGCGCTGGGAATTACCGACAACGCGACGCCGACCTATCTTAACGCGATGGTGGCCATCGGCATTGTGGTGGGAGCTGGCGCGGCGGCGAAGCTGGTGACGCTAGAGACCGTAGCACGCTGCATGCCCGCAGGGATCCTGATTGGCGTCGTGGTGCTGATTTTCTCGCTGCAACATGCATTATTGCCTGCGTATGTCCTCCTCATCCTGATTGGTATTCTGGGCGGTTTCTTCGTGGTGCCGCTGAACGCGTTGCTGCAGGAACGTGGCAAGCAGACCGTCGGGGCGGGGAATGCCATCGCGGTACAAAACCTGGGTGAAAACCTGGCGATGCTGCTAATGCTGGGGCTCTACTCGCTGGCGGTAAAAGTCGGTGTGCCGGTGGTGGGGATTGGCGTCGGGTTTGGCGGGCTGTTTGCGCTGGCGATTGCGGGATTGTGGATCTGGCAACGTCGGCGCTGATAAGTGCGGCCTGATGTCCTCACTCTGGCCCTCTCCTACAGGGAGAGGGAGCAAACCCTAAAAACGGCAACGTGCGTTGCCGTTTTGCTTTTATTACGGCGCAGGATACGTATAAACCTGATGCACCGCTTCAATCTCCGCTAACACCTCTTCACTCAGGTTCAGATGGAAACTCTCAATATTGGTTTTCAGCTGTTCCATCGTGGTCGCGCCCAGCAGGGTGCTGGCAACAAACGGCTGACGACGCACGAAGGCCAGCGCCATCTGGGCAGGGTCAAGACCGTGACGCTTTGCGATATCCACATAGGCGGCAACGGCCTTCTGCGTCTGCTCGCCGCTGTAGCGGGTAAAACGGCTAAAGAGGGTATTTCGCGCCCCGGCCGGTTTCGCGCCGTTCAGGTATTTCCCCGTCAGCGTGCCAAAGCCGAGACAGGAATAGGCGAGCAGTTCCACTTCTTCATATTGCGTCACTTCGGCCAGACCCACCTCATAGCTACGGTTAAGCAGGCTGTACGGATTCTGGATGGTGACGATACGCGGCAGATCGTGTTTATCCGCCAGGTGCAGATAGCGCATTACGCCAAAAGCCGTTTCGTTAGAGACGCCAATGTAGCGGATTTTTCCCGCGCGCTGGCACTCGGTCAGCGCTTCCAGCGTTTCCAGCAGCGTTACGGCGGGGGCACTCTCATTCCAGCTATAGCCGAGCTTACCAAAGCAGTTGGTTGGACGCTGCGGCCAGTGCACCTGATACAGGTCGAGGTAGTCGGTTTGCAGGCGCTTCAGGCTGGCGTCCAGTGCAGCGCGGATATTCTTACGATCGAGGATCTGATTCGGGCGGATCCCGGTATCGTTGTTGCGCGCGGGACCACTGACTTTTGAGGCAATCACCAGCTTTTCACGGTTGCCGCGTTTTGCCAGCCAGTTACCGACGTAGGTTTCGGTAAGTCCCTGCGTTTCCGGACGTGGCGGAACAGGGTACATCTCCGCGACATCAATCAGGTTAATCCCCTGGCTGACGGCGTAATCGAGTTGTGCATGGGCATCGGCTTCGCTGTTTTGTTCACCAAATGTCATCGTGCCCAACCCCAGTTGGCTAATTTCCAGAGCGCTGTGGGGGATACGGTGATAATGCATAGCCGGCTTCCTCAGTAGACTTATAGACCGCGTCAGGGCGTGCCCGACAAAGGAATATAAACATGGCAGAGGGGAAGCAAAAGGGGAAGAAAAAAATCAAAAAGGCCAGCAAGCGACTGACCTCTCTCTGTTTATCGCTCGATAATTTGCGATACTTCGTCGCGATTGATCTGCATTTTATTGCCTTCCTGGTCGCGGTAGCTGACCAGACCGGTATCATCGTCGACTTCGGGTTTGCCGTCGGTCAGGATCATTCGACCGTCTTTTGTCGCCATAACGTAATCGCTGCTACAGCCCGATACGGCAAACGCTAAACCGACTGCTGAAACTAACACTGCCCATTTTTTCATCGTTATCGTCCTCATCTGGCGCGTATCAAATCATAGTTTAGTTTTAACCCGATATTGCAACAGGAGGAAGCGGTAAAATCTTAAAAAGCAGTCGATTATGTTTGGGAGCTCGCAAAATAAGTAAAAAACTATGTTTTTAAGAGGAAATGACGTGCCAGGAGTGCGCCGGTGAAATTCTTCTTGAGATAAAAACCGCGCGGCAGCGTCAGTATCGGCTCGCCCTGCGCGCCGATTGCCTCGGTAAGCGCTTTACTGTTGGCCGCTTTCGGGCGCAGCTGTAATACTTCTCCGTGTCGGGCGGTGATGCGCTCTACCTGCCCAAGCACGATCATGTCCATCAGCTCCTCCCAGTCCAGACGCAGCTGTTGCTCCTCATCGTCGTCCGGGCTCCAGAGCAGCGGCGCGCCAACGCGACGCTCAGCCAGGGGGATCTGACGCTCACCTTCAACCGGCACCCACAACACGCGCTTCAGCTTGTGGCGAACGTGGCTGGTTTCCCACGTCACGCCGGTGTTGCCGGTTAGTGGCGCAACGCAGACGAAGGTGGTCTCAAGGGGCTTGCCCTGGCTGTCTATGGGGATGGTTTTTAACTCCACGCCAAGCGCTGCAAAATCCTGCTCGGGTTTGCTCCCTGCGCTGGCGCCCAGCCACAGCTCGAGCAGCATGCCGATCCAGCCTTTATCCCGTTTTAGATCCTTCGGGATCTGAAGCCCTGCCAATGCCGCCAGCTCGCCAAGCGAAAAGCCTGCCAGACGCTGTGCCTGCTGTAGCAACTGGCCCTCGCTGGACGGCGGTGAGAGCAAGGGTGTAAGCGGATGCATGAAGGTAACCTTTTGATTAAAAAATAAACGAAGAAATTGTCCCCTGTGGATAGAGTTTAACTATTTCTGTACCAATATTCCATGTATATGATTTATAGGTTTTTTTATTGCTTTTAAATCGTTTCACCAGACTCAGAAAACCGGTTGTTCAAATCTGGTCACTGACAATGAACAGGATCTTACACCATGTTATCCACAGAAAAATGGGATAACTGGGTATAACCCTGACTACTGTTTCAATTTACAGCCTTGACGTGCGATGAAAATCGAATTTTCAAACAAATTGTGACTAACTTATTGGCACAATCTGTGGATAAAACCGACGCTGTTCGATCTTTCATCAGTACGACGATCCCTGATGTGACGATCGTCACGCTATTCTGTTTTTTGTTCATAAAAATACATTTAACTTTATGAAAAATATTGAATTATTTGAATGATGCGAAAGCGTTGGCAAAACAGGGTTTGAGGTTGTTCATCGGTAATCAGACACTTCTTCACAACTATATCCACAGAAAAGGTGAATAAAATTCCCTTCACCGCCTCTCATCTGTTTATAACTCAGCACTTATTTGTGAGTTATTCAAATGTTATTAGGTTGCAGCCCTGTAAGAGAGTGGTTTACCGCCTCCCTGTAGTGTGAAACAATCATTCATATATAAGGTTTAGTTTGGGGTAGTCCGGTGATTGATGACGATGGCTACCGCCCGAACGTAGGAATAGTAATTTGTAATCGTCAGGGCCAGGTAATGTGGGCCCGGCGATATGGTCAGCACTCCTGGCAGTTCCCGCAAGGCGGGATCAATCCGGGAGAGTCCCCAGAACAAGCGATGTACCGGGAGCTTTTTGAAGAGGTCGGTTTAAGCCGAAAAGATGTTCGCATCCTGGCTTCGACCCGCAACTGGTTGCGTTACAAGTTACCGAAACGTTTGGTGCGTTGGGACACAAAGCCGGTTTGTATCGGCCAGAAACAGAAGTGGTTTCTGTTGCAGTTGGTGGGCAACGATTCAGACATCAATATGCAAACCAGCAGTACGCCGGAGTTCGATGGCTGGCGCTGGGTGAGCTATTGGTATCCTGTTCGTCAGGTCGTGTCATTTAAACGCGATGTTTACCGTAGGGTGATGAAAGAGTTTGCAAGTGTGGTCATGCAGCTGCAGGAGATCCCGCCTAAGCCGCAGAGCGCACCTGCATGGCGACGTAAAAGAGGTTAAGCTACGCAAATCATGCTCACCCGCTTGCGAGAAATAGTCGAGAAGGTGGCCAGTGCTCCGCGTCTGAACGAGGCGCTGAATATTCTGGTCACTGACATCTGTCTTGCGATGGAGACCGAGGTCTGTTCGGTGTATCTGGCCGACCACGATCGGCGCTGCTATTACCTGATGGCGACCCGTGGTTTGAAAAAACCACGTGGACGCACCGTCACGCTCGCCTTTGATGAAGGTATCGTGGGTCTGGTTGGGCGGCTGGCTGAACCCATCAACCTTGCTGATGCGCAAAAACACCCCAGCTTTAAATACATCCCTTCCGTAAAAGAAGAGCGCTTTCGCGCTTTCCTTGGCGTGCCGATTATCCAGCGTCGCCAGCTGCTCGGCGTGCTGGTTGTCCAGCAGCGCGAGCTACGTCAGTACGATGAAAGCGAAGAGTCTTTCCTCGTCACGCTGGCCACGCAGATGGCGGCGATCCTCTCCCAGTCCCAGCTTGCCGCGCTCTTTGGTCAGTATCGCCATACGCGCATTCGTGCCCTTCCGGCATCGCCAGGCGTAGCGATTGCGGAAGGCTGGATGGACGCCACGCTGCCGCTGATGGAGCAGGTTTACGAAGCCTCTACGCTTGATGAAGCGCTTGAGCGCGAGCGTCTTACCGCCGCGCTGGAAGAGGCTGCGAATGAATTTCGTCGTTACAGCAAGCGTTTTGCCGCAGGCGCACAGAAAGAGACGGCGGCCATCTTCGACCTCTATTCGCATCTGCTCTCCGACGCGCGTCTGCGTCGTGAGCTTTTTGCGGAAGTGGATAAAGGCTCGGTCGCAGAGTGGGCGGTTAAGAAGGTCATCGAAAAATTTGCCGACCAATTTGCGGCACTGACCGACGGTTACCTGAAAGAGCGGGCTGGCGATCTCCGCGCCCTGGGACAGCGTCTGCTGTTCCATCTCGATGACACCATTCAGGGGCCGAATGCCTGGCCAAAACGGTTTGTTCTGGTCGCCGATGAACTCTCGGCAACGACGCTGGCTGAACTGCCCCAGGACAGGCTGGCCGGTGTGGTGGTGCGCGATGGTGCCGCCAACTCGCATGCCGCCATTATGGTGCGCGCGCTGGGTATCCCAACCGTTATGGGGGCCGATATCCAGCCGTCGGTACTGCACCGCCGTACGCTGGTGGTTGACGGCTATCGCGGTGAGCTGCTGGTCGATCCTGAGCCGGTTCTGCTCCAGGAATACCAGCGTCTTATCAGCGAAGAGAATGAATTAAGCAAGCTGGCGGAGGATGACGTTAACCTGCCCGCACAGCTTAAGAGCGGAGAGCGGATCAAAGTCATGCTCAACGCCGGTTTAAGCCCTGAGCATGAAGAAAAGCTTGGCAGCCGCATCGACGGTATTGGCCTGTACCGTACTGAAATCCCGTTCATGCTGCAGAGCGGTTTCCCCTCCGAAGAGGAGCAGGTGGCGCAGTATCAGGGGATGCTGCAGATGTTTAACGACAAACCTGTCACCCTGCGAACCCTCGATGTCGGCGCGGATAAACAGCTGCCCTATATGCCGATCAGCGAAGAAAACCCTTGCCTGGGCTGGCGTGGGATCCGCATTACGCTCGATCAGCCGGAGATCTTCCTGATCCAGGTGCGTGCAATGCTGCGCGCCAACGCGGCGACGGGCAATCTCAGCATCTTACTCCCGATGGTCACCAGCATTGATGAGATCGACGAGTCCCGGCGACTGATCGAACGTGCCGGCCGTGAAGTGGAAGAGATGATCGGCTATGCGATCCCGAAACCGCGGATCGGGGTGATGCTTGAAGTGCCGTCTATGGTCTTTATGCTGCCGCAGCTGGCAAACCGTGTTGATTTTATCTCTGTCGGCACGAACGACCTGACGCAATATATTCTGGCCGTCGACCGTAACAATACGCGTGTCGCCAGTATCTACGACAGCCTGCACCCGGCGATCATTCGCGCGTTAGCGATGATTGCCCGCGAAGCGGAACAGTACGGCATTGATTTACGCCTGTGCGGTGAAATGGCCGGGGATTCAATGTGCGTTGCGATCCTGATTGGTCTGGGATACCGCCATCTGTCGATGAACGGTCGCGCTGTCGCCCGCGTGAAGTACCTGCTGCGGCATATCGACATCAACGATGCCCGCGAGCTGGCTGAACGCAGCCTTGACGCGCAGCTGGCAGCAGAGGTTCGTCATCAGGTCGCAGCGTTTATGGAACGACGCGGTATGGGCGGCCTGATCCGCGGCGGCCGCTAATCATCTTTCTGCCTCTCCCTCCGGGAGAGTGCTCCAGCGCGCATAAAACCCTATACACATCTTTTACATCTCTGGCGCATCCTCCGCGCCCGCCTTGTGCTATGATTCGCAACTTTGGAGCCTCTGCTTACGGCAGAATCGCATTTCTACCGCTGTCCACTTTCAGCGGAATAACAACATCTTGTGGTGACAGATGAACAGTGGTTATCTGCATTTTCCGGAATTTGATCCGGTCATTTTCTCAGTAGGACCTGTTTCGCTTCACTGGTACGGTCTGATGTACCTGGTGGGCTTCATTTTTGCCATGTGGCTCGCTGGCCGTCGCGCCAGTCGTCCGGGCAGCGGCTGGACGAAAAACGAAGTTGAAAACCTGCTCTATGCGGGCTTCCTCGGCGTGTTCCTCGGTGGCCGCATTGGGTACGTGCTGTTCTATAACTTCCCGGTGTTTCTGAACGATCCGCTCTATCTGTTCCGCGTGTGGGACGGCGGCATGTCCTTCCACGGCGGCCTGATTGGGGTGATCCTGGTGATGGTGATTTTTGCCAAACGCACCAAACGCAACTTCTTCCAGGTTTCAGATTTTATCGCACCGCTGATCCCGTTTGGTCTCGGCGCTGGCCGTCTGGGTAACTTTATCAACGGTGAGCTGTGGGGCCGAGTCGACCCGAGCGTGCCGTACACGATGCTCTTCCCGGGCTCCCGCGCAGAGGATATAGCGCTGCTGCCATCACACCCGGAGTGGCAGTCCATTTTTGATACCTACGGCGTTCTGCCGCGCCATATGTCTCAGCTGTACGAGCTGGCGCTGGAAGGCGTGGTACTGTTTATCATCCTCAACCTGTTTATCCGCAAACCGCGTCCGATGGGCGCTGTCTCCGGCCTGTTCCTGATTGGCTACGGCGCATTCCGTATTATCGTCGAGTTCTTCCGTCAGCCTGACGCACAGTTTACCGGCGAATGGGTACAGTACATCAGCATGGGGCAGATCCTCTCCATTCCGATGATTGTCGCGGGTGCCATTATGATGATTTGGGCGTATCGTCGTCGTCCACAGCAACAAATTTCCTGAGGAACCATGAAACAGTATCTTGAATTGATGAAAAAAGTGCTCGACGAGGGCACGCCGAAAAACGACCGCACCGGCACCGGTACGCTCTCCATTTTTGGCCACCAGATGCGCTTCAATCTGCAAGAAGGCTTCCCACTGGTGACGACAAAGCGCTGCCACCTGCGCTCGATCATTCATGAACTGCTCTGGTTCCTGCAAGGCGATACCAACGTTGCGTATCTGCACGAAAATAACGTCTCAATCTGGGACGAGTGGGCAGATGAAAATGGCAACCTGGGCCCGGTTTACGGCAAGCAGTGGCGCGCCTGGCCGACGCCTGATGGTCGCCATATTGACCAGATCACCACCGTGATGAACCAGCTAAAAAACGATCCGGACTCGCGCCGAATCATCGTTTCCGCCTGGAACGTCGGCGAGCTGGATAAAATGGCGCTGGCGCCGTGCCATGCGTTCTTCCAGTTCTATGTGGCGGATGGAAAGCTTTCTTGTCAGCTCTACCAGCGCTCCTGTGACGTGTTCCTCGGCCTGCCGTTTAACATTGCCAGCTATGCGCTGTTGGTCCACATGATGGCGCAGCAGTGCGATCTTGAAGTGGGTGATTTTGTCTGGACCGGTGGGGACACCCATCTTTACAGCAACCATATGGAACAGACGCATCTCCAGCTGACTCGCGAACCGCGTGCTCTGCCGAAGCTGATTATCAAGCGCAAACCGGCATCAATCTTCGACTACCGCTTTGATGATTTCGAGATTGAGGGCTATGACCCGCATCCGGGCATCAAAGCGCCTGTCGCTATCTGATGCGATAAAGCGTGACACAACCGGTGCTCTTTAGCGCCGGTTTTTTTTTGCCTTTATCCCGTTTCCCGAAGCGCTATCCAGAAAGCGTGCAACGCGCTGCAACACTCTCAATTCCTCGGATAACGCCTCGTAAAACGAAGAACCGTCGCTCGTCATGTTCACGGCGCTTCGCCACACTCCCGGTATGAAAAAAGAGAACGGTTTTACGCTTATCGAAACGCTGGTCGCGATTTCGCTTGTCGTTATCCTCAGCGCCTCAGGGCTGTACGGCTGGGACAGCTGGCAGCGGCAGCAGCGGCTGTGGCAAACCGCCAGTCAGGTGCGAGATTACCTGCTGTTTCTGCGCAACCATGCCAACCGCTACAACCGCGACCATCAAATTACCCGTCTGCGGGTGGGAGGCATGGATTGTCTGGTGAGCTCTGCCGTGCAAGGCTGTGAGAAGGGCAGTCCCTTTGTGCTGATACCACTCTGGCCTGAGGTCGCGATCGGCGAGGTAACGCCGTCGCTCGCGTTCTATGGATTAAAGGATACGGCATGGGCAGGGCGGATACGCGTTCAAAGCCGTGCGGGAGAATGGCTGATTATTGTCTCAAATGGAGGACGCATCAGGATGTGTAAGGTCTCTGCAGGAGGTTCATGTCGATGAAGCAGCGTGGTTTCTCACTGACTGAAGTTCTGATTGCCACGGCGATTAGCAGCCTCCTGCTGATAAGCGCATCGCGTTTTTTACCCGGCTTGCAGCGGGCGGTCTTAGCGCAATCTGGCCAGAGACAACTGGAGGAAGAGGTCTTGCACCACCTGTTTGCCCTGGGCAAACAGCTCCAGCGTGCGGGGTACTGTGCGGGAAACTGTCAGGGACAGGCGCTGGTGACCGCCAGGCAAGGAAGTTGCGTCATTGTGCGGTGGGATGCCAACAGTAACGGCAGCTGGGATAACAGCGCATCAGAAAATGACAGCACCGGTTTTCGACTGGAGTCTGGTGCGCTTGAAACTCAGCGTGGAGCGACCTCATGTGAAGGAAAAGGATGGGAAAAGCTCACGGACCCGGACAGGCTAGGGATCGCGCAATTTGTGGTGAGGACAGTTGAACATGCCGGTTTTGCGCCAGAGGTGAATATCGAACTGGCGGCGATTCGTAAAGGCGAGCAGGGGGAACCCTGGCAGGCGTTGTATACGGTCACGGGGTACAACCTGTGAATCGTCAACGCGGCATGTCTTCGCTGGCGATGGTTCTGCTTTTACTGGTGCTCGGTACCCTGATCCTCACCGGTCTCAATCAGCAGCTCACAACGTTTAGCGCGCTCGTTGGCGGTGAGAAAAGTTCGATTCAGCAGCAGGCGACGGTGCAGTCCGCGCTTGAGTGGGGACGAGTTCAGAGCTGGTCATCGGAGCCACAGGTTCAGTGCAAAATGACACCGGCGTGGCGAGTGTGTTTGCGCCAGTTGAATGGAGCGCGTGTGCTGCTGATTGCCGGAGACAGCGGCCTGCTGCTTTGGCGCTCAGGAGAGATTGTCGACGGGAACGTTCGCTTTTCGCCTCACGGCTGGAGTGATTTTTGTCCCCTTAAGGAGAGCGCGTTATGCCAGCTGCCGTGAACAGAGAAAAAGGGTTTAGCATGGTTGAGGTACTTCTGGCGATGATGCTGCTGGTGATCGTCGTGACGGCTTTGTCCGGTTATCACCGGGCGCTGGCGGCGCGGTTTACCCTGTTTAATCAGTATCGCCAGCTCTGGCACCATGCCTGGAATCAGTCTCAGCTTTCAACAAATGTTCTCCCGGCAGGCTGGCAGGCCAGTCGGGGGCAGACAACGCACGCAGGATGTGTCAGCATCACGGTCACACTTATTTCTCCTCTGGGGCGGCGCGGTGAGATAACGCGTCTGCATTGCCCGGTTAGCCAGTAGTCGGGAGCGTCTATGTTAAGGGTCTACCACTCAAATCGTCTGGATGTGCTGGAAGCGCTGATGGAATTTATCGTTGAGCGCGAGCGGCTTGACGATCCTTTTGAGCCTGAAATGGTGCTGGTGCAGAGCACCGGTATGGCACAGTGGCTGCAAATGTCGCTTTCCCGTAAATTTGGCATAGCCGCAAATATTGATTTCCCGCTGCCCGCGAGTTTTATCTGGGAGATGTTTGTGCGCGTGTTGCCGGACATCCCGGAGCAGAGCGCCTTCAACAAACAAGGCATGAGCTGGAAGCTCATGGCGCTGCTGCCGGAAATGCTGCAGCACGATGAATTCGCCATGCTGCGCCACTACCTCAATGACGATACCGATAAGCGCAAGCTGTTCCAGCTTGCGTCGCGCACCGCCGATCTCTACGACCAATACCTTGTTTACCGTTCTGACTGGTTAATTCGTTGGGAAGCGGGCGAGTTGGTTGAAGGGCTACCGGAGGCGCAAATATGGCAGGCACCGCTGTGGAAAGCACTGGTAGAGCATACGGAGAAACTTGGGCAGCCTAAGTGGCATCGTGCCAACCTGTACGAGCGGTTTATCTCAATACTCGAGAATGCCCCGGAGCGCCCGGCCCGACTGCCGTCACGCGTTTTTATCTGCGGGATATCCGCATTACCGCCTGTTTATCTGAAGGCGTTGAACGCGCTGGGTAAACATATTGATATCCATATTTTGTTCACCAACCCTTGCCGACAGTATTGGGGGGATATCCTCGACGAACGTTGGCTTGCGCGGCTGGTAACTCGCCAACGAAAGCGCCTTTTTGAAGAACGTTCCGTCCCGCTGTTTAAAGACGGCGCGACTGCCGGTCAGCTTTTTGATGAAGACGGTATCCAGAACCTGCCCAATCCACTGCTTGCCTCGTGGGGGAAGCTGGGGCGTGACTACATTCACATGCTTTCAGACATCACTTCATCAGGCGAAGGCGACGTGGATGCCTTTGTCGACATTACCCCGGATAGCCTGCTGCATCATATTCAGCTGGATATCCTCGATCTGGAAAACCGTGCCGTGATGGGCGTGACGGCGAACGAATTCGAACGTAGCGACAGCAAGCGCAAGCTGGATGCTGACGATCGCAGCATCACGATCCATGTTTGCCATAGCCCTCAGCGTGAGGTCGAAGTGCTTCACGACCAGCTGCTGGCGATGCTGCAGGACGATCCCGAACTGACGCCACGCGATATCGTGGTGATGGTGGCGGATATCGACAGCTACAGTCCCTTCATTCAGGCCGTTTTTGGCAGTGCGACGGGCGAGCGATATCTGCCTTACGCTATCTCTGACCGTCGTGCCCGCCAGTCGCATCCGGCACTGCAGGCCTTTATCACTCTGCTTTCACTGCCGGATAGCCGCTTTATCTCCGAAGATGTCCTGGCGTTACTGGATGTTCCCGTGCTGGCTGCACGCTTCAACATTAATGAAGAGGGGCTGCGCTACCTTCGCCAGTGGGTGAACGAATCTGGCGTGCGCTGGGGGATCGATGACGATAACGTTCAGGAGTTCGAACTTCCTCCTACCGGGCAGCATACGTGGCGTTTTGGCCTGACGCGTATGCTGCTGGGCTACGCCATGGAGAGCAGCCAGGGCGAGTGGAATGAGGTGCTGCCTTACGATGAGTCCAGCGGGTTAATTGCTGAACTGGTGGGGCATTTAGCGTCACTCCTGATGCAGCTTAACCGCTGGCGACACGAGCTGATGCAGCCGCGTCCGCTTGAAGCGTGGCTTCCGGTTTGCAGGGCATTGCTTAATGATTTCTTCCTGCCAGACAGTGACACCGAAGCGGCAATGGCACTGATTGAAACGCAGTGGCAGGCGATCATCGACGAAGGCGTGAACTCCCACTATCAGGAGGCCATCCCGCTGTCGCTGTTGAGGGATGAGCTGACGCAGCGGCTCGATCAGGAGCGAATCAGCCAGCGTTTCCTGGCAGGTCCCATCAATATCTGCACCCTGATGCCAATGCGTTCTATCCCGTTTAAAGTGGTCTGTCTGCTTGGCATGAACGACGGCGTTTATCCGCGCGCGCTGGCGCCGCTGGGGTTCGATTTGATGAGCGCAGATCCAAAGCGGGGCGACCGTAGCCGCCGCGATGATGACCGCTACCTCTTCCTTGAGGCGCTCATTTCCGCCCAGAGTAAGCTATATATCAGCTATATCGGCCGTTCCATTCAGGACAACAGCGAGCGTTTTCCCTCCGTTCTGGTGCAGGAGCTGGTGGACTATATCGGCCAGAGTCACTATCTGCCGGGGGATGAAGAGCGCAACTGCGATGAAAGCGAGAAGAGGGTGAAATCTCATATCACCTGTTTCCACAGCCGCATGCCATTTGACCCGGTGAACTACACGCCCAGCGAGCGCCAGAGCTATGCGCAGGAGTGGTTACCGGCAGCGAAAAAGGAGGGGAGTGCGCATACCGATTTCATACAGGAACTTGACCCGCGCCCTGTCGATACCCTGACCTTTGAACAGCTTCAGCGGTTTTGGGCGCATCCGGTGCGCGCCTTCTTCCAGCAGCGATTGCAGGTCAACTTCCGTTCTGAAGAGAGTGAAATTCCTGATGCAGAGCCCTTTACGCTGGAAGGGCTGGAGCGCTACCAGTTAAACCTGCAGCTGTTGAATGCGCTGGTTGAAGAGGAAGATGCTGACAAACTTTATCGCCGCTACCGTGCTGCAGGGCAGCTGCCCTATGGGGCGTTCGGGGAAATTGTGTGGGAGGCGCAGTGTCAGGAGATGACCGCCCTGGCAGAGCGCGTAAGAGCGTGCCGACAGCCAGGAAAAAGCATTGAAATTGATCTCAACTGCAATAGTGTACAGCTCACGGGCTGGTTAACCCAGGTTCAGCCGGACGGGTTGCTGCGCTGGCGGCCCTCTATGCTTAGCGTTTCACAGGGTTTGCAACTCTGGCTTGAACATCTTGTCTACAGTGCGGATGGTCATAAAGGTGAAAGTCGGATTTTCGTGCGCAAAGAGGGCGAATGGCGCTTCCCGCCGATGGAGTCTGAGCAGGCGTTACGGTATCTGTCTTTGTACATTGAGGGCTACCGTCAGGGAATGAACAAACCGCTCCTGGTACTGCCGGAAAGTGGCGGCGCCTGGATAAAAGCCTGTTATGACGCACAGAATGATGCGATGTTAACGGATGAGGCGTCACTGCAGAAAGCGCGCAGTAAATTTATGCAGGCCTACGAAGGTAACATGATGGTGCGGGGCGAAGGTGAAGATGTCTGGTATCAGCGCTTATGGCGAACGCTTGAGCCAGAGTACTTTGAGGCCATCACGGAAGAGGCGCAGCGCTACCTGCTGCCGTTGTTTAAATTTAATCAGTCCTGAGCGCTGTATAAAAATTGCGCAGCATGGGGGGTTCATTTATGATGCACTTCTTATCACGGACTGATGTACCCCATAAAGAGATGTTGGCGTGTCCAGCACGCAATGTGTTAATGATGTAGCCGTGATAAAGAGGTAGCACCTTGTTTAAAGCGTTTGTTTTGTTTTTCGCCCTCTGGGTACCTGTCACTCAGGCAGACTCCGGTTGGCAACCCGTTCAGGAAACTATTCGTAAAAGCGAAAAAGATACTCGTCAATATCAGGCTATTCGTCTTGATAACGGCATGACCGTGCTGCTGGTTTCCGATCCGCAGGCGGTGAAGTCCCTCTCGGCATTAGTGGTGCCGGTTGGATCGCTGGAAGATCCTGACGCGCATCCTGGGCTTGCACACTATCTGGAACATATGACGCTGATGGGGTCAAAAAAATACCCGCAGCCAGATAGCCTGTCCGAATTTTTGAAAATGCATGGCGGCAGCCACAATGCCAGTACGGCACCGTACCGCACGGCCTTTTATCTCGAAGTCGAAAATGATGCGCTGGAAGGCGCGGTCGACCGCCTTGCTGATTCCATCGCCGCGCCGTTGCTGGATAAAAAATATGCCGACCGTGAACGCAATGCCGTCAATGCTGAGTTGACCCTTGCCCGTACGCGAGATGGTATGCGCATGGCCCAGGTCAGCGCCGAAACCATCAACCCTGCGCACCCGGGTTCGCGCTTCTCCGGCGGTAACCTGGAGACGTTAAGCGACAAACCGAATAGCCCGGTGCTTGATGCCCTGCACGCGTTTCGCGATAAATACTACTCCGCCAACCTGATGAAAGCGGTCATCTACAGCAATAAACCGTTGCCAGAACTGGCAGGCATGGCGGCTAAAACGTTTGGTCGGGTGCCGAATAAAAATATCGACCTGCCGCAGATAGACGTACCGGTGGTCACGGACG
The DNA here is from genome assembly GCF_047530595.1 of Enterobacter sp. 01-M-02-SI-ECC. Classification (NCBI taxonomy): domain Bacteria; kingdom Pseudomonadati; phylum Pseudomonadota; class Gammaproteobacteria; order Enterobacterales; family Enterobacteriaceae; genus Enterobacter; species Enterobacter sp. 01-M-02-SI-ECC. Next base: position 44,033 of record NZ_JBLKCZ010000026.1, read on the forward strand.
CGCAAAAGGGCATTGTGATCCACTACGTGCCTGCGCTGCCGCGCAAAGTGCTGCGCGTGGAATTCCGCATCGATAACAACACCGCAAAGTTTCGCAGTAAAACCGATGAGCTGGTGACCTACCTGATAGGTAACCGTAGTCCGGGTACGCTTTCTGACTGGCTGCAAAAACAGGGGCTCGTGGAAGGTATTCGCGCCGACTCCGATCCGGTTGTGAACGGCAATAGCGGCGTGCTGGCGATCTCCGCCACCCTGACCGACAAGGGCCTGGCAAACCGTGACGAAGTGGTGGCTGCGATCTTCAGCTACCTCTCTTTACTGCGTGAGAAAGGCGTCGATAAGCGCTACTTTGATGAGCTCGCGCACGTGCTGGATCTCGATTTCCGCTATCCGTCCATTACCCGCGACATGGATTACGTTGAGTGGCTGGCGGATACCATGATCCGCGTGCCGGTGGAACACACCCTCGATGCGGTCAATATTGCCGACCGGTATGATGCCGATGCGGTGAAAGCCCGCCTGGCGATGATGACGCCGGAGAATGCCCGCATCTGGTACATCAGCCCGAACGAACCGCATAACAAGACGGCGTATTTTGTCGATGCTCCTTATCAGGTGGACAAAATCAGCGCACAGACCTTCGCCGACTGGCAGAAGAAGGCCGGGGAGATTGCGTTGAAGCTGCCGGAGCTGAACCCCTATATTCCGGATGACTTCTCGCTGACCAAAACGACTCAAGATTACCCGCACCCGGCGCTAATCGTTGATGAGCCTACCCTGCGCGTGGTGTATACCCCTAGCCGCTATTTCGCAAGCGAGCCAAAGGCCGATGTCAGCGTGGTGCTGCGTAACCCGAAAGCGATGAACAGCGCTAAAAATCAGGTGATGTTCGCGCTCAATGACTATCTCGCCGGGATTGCGCTCGATCAGCTCAGCAACCAGGCGGCCGTGGGTGGGATCAGCTTCTCCACCAACGCCAACAACGGTTTGATGCTCAATGCAAACGGCTATACCCAGCGTTTGCCTCAGCTGTTCCAGGCACTGCTGGAGGGTTATTTCAGCTATACGCCGACGGAAGAGCAGCTTGAGCAGGCCAAATCGTGGTATGCGCAGATGATGGATTCTGCGGAGAAGGGCAAAGCTTACGATCTGGCGCTTATGCCGGCGCAAATGCTGTCGCAAGTTCCTTATTTCCAGCGAGAGGACCGCCGCGCGCTGTTGCCTTCGATCACCTTAAAAGACGTGCTGGCTTACCGTGACGCGCTGAAAACCAACACGCGCCCGGAGTTCCTGATCGTCGGCAACATGAGTGAGGATCAGGCCAAAACCCTGGCAGAGAATGTACGCGCTCAGCTCGGTTCGAAAGGCGACGAGTGGTGCCGAAACCAGGACGTGCTGGTTGAGAAAAAACAGAATGTGATTTTTGAAAAGGCGGGTAACAGCACGGACTCCGCGCTGGCCGCGGTATTTGTGCCAACGGGCTATGATGAATTCGCCAGCTCAGCGCAGAGTGCCGTGCTGGGGCAAATTATTCAGCCGTGGTTCTACAACCAGTTACGCACTGAGGAGCAGCTTGGCTACGCGGTGTTTGCCTTCTCCATGAACGTAGGCCGACAGTGGGGGCTGGGTTTCCTGCTGCAAAGCAGCGATAAACAGCCGGCGTATCTCTGGAAGCGTTACCAGGCCTTCTTCCCGCAGGTGGAAGCGAAACTCCGCGCCATGAAGCCGGAAGAGTTTGCGCAGATCCAGCAGGCCGTCATCGCACAGGTGATGCAGCCGCCGCAGACGCTGGGTGAAGAAGCCTCGCAGCTGAGCAAAGATTTCGATCGCGGTAATCTGAAATTTGATTCGCGTGATAAAGTAGTGGCCGAGATAAAACAGCTGACGCCGCAGAAGGTTGCCGACTTCTTCCATCAGGCGGTCATTAAGCCGCAGGGTATGACCATTCTGTCCCAGGTTTCCGGAAGCCAGAACGGGAAAACGGAGTACGTGAACCCGAAAGGCTGGAAAGTCTGGAAGAGCGTCAGCGCGCTGCAGCAATCTATGCCCTGGAGTAAGAAAGAATGACCGATACCGCTGAGTCCCTTGATCCCTTACGTTTACCTATGCAGGGTGAACGATTGATTGAAGCCTCAGCGGGAACGGGAAAAACCTTCACCATTGCCGCTCTGTACCTGCGTCTGCTGCTGGGGCTTGGCGGCAACGCCGCTTATCCACGCCCTTTGAGCGTGGAAGAGCTGCTGGTGGTGACCTTCACCGAGGCTGCCACCGCTGAGCTGCGGGGTCGTATTCGCAACAATATCCACGAGCTGCGCATCGCCTGTCTGCGTCAGAGCACGGATAACCCCCTCTACGCGAGCCTTCTGGAAGAGATTGCCGATAAGCAACAGGCCGCCCAGTGGCTGCTGCTCGCTGAACGGCAAATGGACGAAGCGTCCGTCTTTACTATTCACGGTTTTTGCCAGCGCATGCTGAGCCTGAATGCGTTCGAGTCCGGCATGCTGTTCGAACAGCAGCTCATTGAAGATGAATCCGTTCTTCGCTATCAGGCGTGCGCGGATTTCTGGCGTCGCCACTGTTATCCTTTAGAGCGCGATATCGCCGAAGCGGTACATGCGCTGTGGAAGGGCCCGGAGGCGCTGCTGCGCGCTATCGATCGTTACCTGCAGGGCGAAGCGCCGGTCATCAAATCCCCGCCGCCAGCGGATGAAACCCTGGCCTCACGGCATGAAAAAATCATCGCGCAAATTGCCGACATCAAGCAAAAATGGATGGAGTCCGTTGGCGAGATTGACGCAATCATCGAAAATTCCGGGATTGACCGACGCAAGTTTAACCGTGGCAACCAGGGAAAATGGATCGACAAGATCAGCGCCTGGGCGCAGGAGGAGACGCGAGGCTACCAGCTCCCGGACGCGCTGGAGAAATTCTCCCGGCGTTTCCTGGTTGAGCGGACCAAATCCGACGGCATTGTGCCTGAGCATCCCCTGTTTGTGGCGATTGAAACCCTGCTGGCTGAGCCCTTAACGCTCAACGATCTGATGATCGCCCGCGCCATGACGGAAATTCGCGAAGCCGTCGCGCGTGAAAAACGCCGCCGGGGTGAGCTGGGGTTTGACGACATGCTGAGCCGCCTCGATGCGGCGCTGTGCAGTGAAAATGGCGAAGCGCTTGCCGCCGCGATCCGGACCCGCTTCCCGGTGGCGATGATTGACGAATTTCAGGATACCGACCCTCAACAATACCGCATTTTCCGCCGTATCTGGCGCCAGCAGCCCGGTACCGCGCTGTTGTTAATCGGCGATCCGAAACAGGCCATCTACGCCTTCCGCGGTGCGGATATTTTCACTTACATGAAAGCCCGTAGCGAAGTTGACGCGCACTACACTCTCGATACTAACTGGCGCTCCTCTCCCGGCATGGTGGAAAGCGTCAATGCGCTCTTCAGCCGCATGGATACGGCGTTTATGTTCCGGGAGATCCCGTTTCAGCCGGTAAAATTCGCCGAGAAAAATGCCTCGTTGCGCTTCGAGTTCAACGGCGAGACGCAGCCTGCCATGAACTTCTGGCTGCTGGACGGGGAAGGCTGCGGCGTTGCCGACTATCAAAATGCCATGGCCCAGCACTGTGCCGCACAAATCCGCGACTGGCTCAGCGCGGGCGCGCACGGTAAAGCGCTGCTGTGGAAGGGGGATAAACCAACTCCGGTAAAGGCATCCGATATCACGGTGCTGGTGCGCAGCCGTCAGGAGGCCGCGCTCATCCGCGACGCCCTGACGTTACTAAATATCCCCTCCGTCTACCTCTCAAACCGCGACAGCGTCTTTGAAACGCTGGAAGCGCAGGAGATGCTATGGCTGCTGCAGGCCGTGCTGGCTCCGGAGCGGGAAAGCACGCTGCGTAGCGCACTGGCGAGCGCGATGCTCGGGCTGAACGCGCGGGATATCGATGCGCTCAACAATGACGAAGCCGCGTGGGATGCCGTGGTGGAAGAGTTTGTTCGCTACCGCGAAAAGTGGCAGAAGCGTGGAGTCATGGCGATGGTGCGCGAGCTCATGGCACAGCGCCACATTGCCGAGAATATGCTGGCGACAGCAGGCGGCGAGCGCCGTTTGACCGATATTTTACATATCAGCGAACTGCTGCAGGAAGCCGGTACGCAGCTGGAGAGCGAACACGCCCTCGTGCGCTGGCTGGCGCAGCAGATTGCCGATCCGAACAGTAATTCGTCCAGCCAGCAGATGCGCCTTGAGAGTGATAAACATCTGGTGCAGATCGTCACCATTCACAAGTCGAAAGGCCTGGAATATCCGCTGGTCTGGCTGCCGTTTATCGCCAATTATCGCGTGCAGGATCAGGCCTTTTACCACGATCGCGAATCTTTTGAGGCGGTGCTCGATCTCAGCAACGCGGAGTCCAGCGTTGAGCTGGCCGAAGCCGAGCGTCTGGCGGAAGACCTGCGCCTGCTTTACGTGGCGCTGACCCGTTCGGTCTGGCACTGCAGCCTGGGCATTGCGCCTCTGTTCCGTCGCCGTGGCGAAAAGACCGGGGAGAGCGATTTTCATCTGAGCGCGCTGGGGCGGCTTATTCAGCATGGTGAACCCAAAGACGCGGCGGGCCTGCGCCAGTGCATCGAATCTCTTTGCACAGAGCATGTTGCCCTGCATATTCCGTCGCAGCCCGACAACAGCCGCTGGCAGATGCCGGAGCTGGGTGAGTCAGAGCTCCATGCCCGCCAGGTTGTACGTACCATTGCCGACGACTGGCGCGTCACCAGCTACTCCGGTTTGCAGCAGCACGGGCAGAGTATTGCGCAGGATCTGATGCCAAAACTGGACGTAGATGCCGCAGGAGCCGGTAGCGTACCTGTTGAGCCAGTGCTCACGCCGCACCAGTTCCCGCGCGGCGCCTCGCCGGGCACGTTTTTGCACAGCCTGTTTGAAGAGCTGGATTTTACCCAGCCGGTATCGGAAGAGTGGGTGCTGAAGATGTTACAGAGTGGCGGCTACGACGCACAGTGGCAGCCGGTTCTCACCGACTGGATCCGCGCGGTACTGCACGCGCCGCTCACGACGCAGGGGATCTCGCTGAACCAGTTGACCGCCAAAGATAAGCAGGTGGAGATGGAGTTTTATCTCCCCATCGCCAGCCCGCTCAGGGCCGAAGCGCTTGATGCGCTGATCCGCGAGTACGATCCGTTATCCGCCGGATGTCCGCCGCTGAACTTCCGTCAGGTGCAGGGGATGCTCAAAGGCTTTATCGACCTGGTTTTCCGCCACGAAGGGCGCTACTACCTGCTGGATTACAAATCAAACTGGCTGGGTGAAAGCAGCGAAGCCTACACCCAGGACGCGATGGCCTCGGCAATGCAAATGCATCGCTACGATCTGCAGTACCAGCTTTACACCCTTGCGCTGCACCGTTACCTGCGCCATCGCATGGCCGATTACCGCTACGAAGCGCATTTTGGCGGCGTAATTTACCTGTTCCTGCGCGGAGTGGATGCTAACGACCCGCATTCCGGCGTCTTTAGCACGCGTCCGGCTGCGGAACTGATTGAAAAAATGGATAACCTGTTTGCTGCAGGCACGGAGGAGGTGGCATGACGATGCAGGCGCTACTGCTGGACGCGGTTGAACAACGATTATTGCGTCACCTGGATGTGCAGTTCGCCATGATGGTGGCAGGCGAGGAGCCGGCCGTCATGCTGGCCGCCGCCATTCTGAGTAAAGACGCGGGGGAAGGGCACGTATGTCTGCCGCTGTCGCGTCTGGCGGTGGATGAGAAAATGCCTCCGGCTTTACAGGCGTGTTTCGCGCTGCTGGGGGACGCAGTGGACTGGCAGGAGATATTACTCGGTTCGCCTGCCGTGAGCGGAGCCGATACCGGGACGCCAATGATCCTTGTCGGCGAGCGTTTGTATCTTAACCGGCTGTGGTGTAACGAACTGACGGTAGCGCGCTTCTTCAGCGAGACCAACGCCCCGCTTCCCTGCGATGAAGCGCAGCTCCGGCAAACGCTGGATACGCTGTTTACCGCTGACGACGCGACAGACTGGCAGAAAGTGGCGGCAGCCGTGGCCTTAACGCGACGGATCTCGGTGATTTCTGGCGGTCCGGGCACCGGTAAAACGACCACCGTGGCAAAACTGCTTGCTGCGCTGATTCAGCTCTCGGGTGAGCAAAAGTGCCGTATTCGCCTGGCGGCTCCCACCGGTAAAGCGGCGGCGCGTCTGACGGAGTCGTTAGGCGGCGCGCTGCAAAAGCTGCCGCTAACCGGGGAGCAGCTTGCGCTTTTCCCCAATGAAGCCAGCACGCTGCACCGTTTGCTTGGCGCACAGCCGGGTAGCCAGCGTCTGCGCTATCATGCCGGTAATCCATTGCACCTTGACGTGCTGGTGGTGGATGAAGCGTCGATGATTGATCTGACTATGATGTCGCGTTTGATCGATGCGCTACCGCCGCACGCGCGTGTCATTTTCCTCGGCGATCGCGACCAGCTTGCCTCCGTTGAGGCGGGAGCCGTATTGGGGGATATCTGCACCTATGCCAGCCTGGGATATACCGCTGAACGCGCGCAGGAGTTAGCCCGTCTCACCGGATGTTCGCTCACCTCTGAAAACCATTCGCTGGCAGGGGCGCTGCGCGACAGCCTGTGTCTGCTGCAAAAAAGCTACCGTTTCGGCAGCGACTCCGGCATCGGCCAGCTTGCGGCAGCGGTGAACCGGGGCGACCGGCGCACCACCACTGCGGTGTTTGACGGTACCTTTACGGATATAGAGAAAAAATCGCTGCAAAGCGGGGAAGAGTATCAGGCGATGCTGGACGACGCCCTGCAGGGGTACCAGCACTTTCTGACGGGCGTACAACAGCAAAGTACGCCGGAGCAGGTCATTGCCGCGTTTGGCGAGTATCAGCTGCTCTGTGCGCTGAGGGAAGGCCCCTTTGGCGTCCGGGGTCTCAACGACAGGCTGGAACAGCTGCTGGCGCAAAAACGCAAAATTAACCGTACCCCGCACTCGCGCTGGTATGAAGGGCGACCGGTGATGATCTCCCGCAACGACAGCGCGCTGGGGTTGTTTAACGGGGATATCGGGATTGCGCTCGACTGCGGTCAGGGCCTGCGCGTCTGGTTCCAGATGCCGGACGGGAGCGTGAAGTCCTTCCAGCCCAGCCGTTTACCCGAGCATGAAACCGCCTGGGCGATGACGGTGCATAAATCCCAGGGCTCCGAGTTTAACCATGCGGCGCTGATCCTGCCCACGCAGCTTTCACCCGTCGTTACCCGCGAGCTGATCTATACCGCCATTACGCGCGCGCGTCAGCGCCTGTCGCTCTATACCGATGAACGGGTGCTGGTGCAGGCGATCGCCACCCGAACGGAACGCCGAAGCGGGCTGGGCGCGATATTTGAGTCACTCTGAACAACGCCAGACATCCAGGCCGGGTACGCGCAGCGCTACCCGGCAAGCGTTGTATTATCCCAGGTCAGCCATCAGCACCTTTGAACGACGCTGATAGTTGTACATCTCTTTCTTCGTTTCCGGCAGAGAATCGATATCCACCGGCGTGAATCCGCGCTCCTGGAACCAGTGAATGCTGCGCGTCGTCAGGACGAACAGCTTGCTTAGCCCCATCTGGCGCGCCTGTGCCGCCACGCGTTCAAGCAGCATTTCGCCGCGTGAAGAGCTACGGTAATCAGGATGCACCGCCACGCAGGCCATTTCACCGATCTTCTCTTCCGGGAACGGATAGAGCGCGGCGCAGGCAATGGTCAGGTTATCGCGCTGAATAATGGTGAATTTGTCGATCTCCATCTCCAGCTGTTCGCGCGAACGACGCACCAGAATACCCTGCTGTTCCAGCGGGCGGATCAGCTCCAGAATGCCGCCGATGTCATTGATGGTGGCGCGGCGGATCTGCTCCGCACTCTCCATCACAATCTGCGTACCAATACCGTCGCGGGAGAACAGCTCCTGGAGCAGGGCCCCGTCTTCCTGATAGCTGATCAGGTGGCTGCGGCGCACGCCGCTGCGGCAGGCCTTCACGGCGCCACGCAGGAAGCGGACGGTGCCGGAGTGGTAATCACCTTCGGCTTCCAGCGCTTCCACGCGGGCCTGAGCTTCATTCGGGAAGAGTTCCGGTACGATTGTTCCTTCAGCGTCCACGACGCCCTGGGAGGAGCAGAATCCAATCATTTTTTCCGCCTTCAGCTTGATCGCCAGCTGCGTGGCGATCTCTTCGGACGTCAGGTTAAAGCTTTCGCCGGTCACGGAAACGGCGACCGGGCCCATCAGCACGATGGCGCCGCTGTCCAGCTGGCGGTGAATAGCTTCCTCATCAATACGACGGATACGGCCGCTGTGGCAGTAATCCACGCCATCGTCCACGCCGAGCGGCTGGGCAATGATAAAGTTGCCGCTCACGACGTTGATATGCGCCCCCTGCAGCGGCGTATTGTTCAGGCTCATGGAGAGACGCGCGGTAATATCCAGCTGCAGCAGACCCGCCGCCTGTTTCACCAGCTCCAGGGTTTTGGCATCGGTGACGCGGGTGTGTTTGTGGTAAATCGGCTCGTGGTGGTGAGCGGCCAGGTTGGCGTCGATCTGCGGACGCGCGCCATACACCACCACCAGGCGGATCCCGAGGCTGTGCAGCAGGCCAATGTCATTGACGATGCTGGAAAAATTTTCATGCTCAATGGCTTCGCCGCCAAGCATGATGACAAACGTTTTTCCCCGATGGGCGTTGATATAGGGAACAGAATGGCGGAATCCCTGGACCAGTTCGGTTCTACGTTCCTTCACCATGGCACAACCCTTAATGAATGTTTATTCGTAATTTCTGTATTTTTATTCGATTGTGGTCGCGTGTGCAAGCGCAAATTTTCCGCGACCTACAGAAATTGGTAAGTAATCCGTGCGTTAGCGTATGATTGTTTACCCTTTTATAGATGACAGTTTATGCGTCATTCGTTAAAGTTTTCGGTCAATCTGGACATTTTGTATATCAGTCAGTGTTCTTGCTCGGGAGAAGCATGTCGGGATCCAATTCAGCAATAAGCCGCCGCCGTTTGTTAAAAGGGGCCGGGGCAATGTGGTTGCTTAGCGTCAGTCAGGTCGGTCTTGCCGCCACCAGTCAGGTGGTGGCGGTACGCGTCTGGCCGTCGTCGACCTATACGCGCGTGACGGTCGAATCCAATCGCGTGCTGAAATATAAGCAATTTGCCCTCAGCAACCCGGAACGCGTGGTGGTGGATCTCGAAGGCGTTAACCTCAACTCCGTGCTGAAAGGGATGGCGGCGCAGATCCGCGGCGACGATCCGTTTATTAAATCGGCTCGCGTCGGGCAGTTTGATCCGCAAACCGTGCGCATGGTGTTTGAGCTTAAACAGAACGTTAAGCCGCAGCTGTTCGCCCTGGCGCCCGTCGCGACGTTTAAAGAGCGCCTGGTGATGGATCTCTACCCGGCCAACGCAACGGATATTCAGGATCCGCTTCTTGCCCTGCTGGAGGATTACAACAAGGGCGACTTGCAGCGTCAGGTTCCACCTGCGCAAAGCGGTCCGCAGCCGGGGAAAGCAGGGCGCGATCGTCCGATTGTGATCATGCTCGATCCCGGACACGGCGGTGAAGACTCCGGCGCGGTGGGGAAATACCGCACGCGTGAAAAAGACGTTGTGCTGCAAATTGCCCGCCGCCTGAAGGCGTTGATTGATAAAGAAGGTAATATGCGCGCCTATATGACGCGCAATGAAGATATCTTTATTCCGCTGAAGGTCCGGGTGGCGAAAGCGCAGAAGCAGCGCGCCGATTTGTTCGTGTCGATCCATGCGGATGCCTTTACCAGCCGCCAGCCAAGCGGCTCGTCGGTGTTCGCGCTCTCAACCAAAGGCGCGACCAGTACCGCCGCAAGATATCTGGCTGACACCCAGAACGCCTCTGACCTGATTGGCGGCGTGAGCAAAAGCGGTGACCGCTACGTCGACCACACTATGTTCGATATGGTGCAGTCGCTGACCATTAACGACAGCCTGAAGTTTGGTAAAGCGGTGCTGGGCAAGCTGGGCAACATCAATAAGCTGCATAAAAACAGCGTTGAACAGGCCGGGTTTGCGGTACTCAAAGCACCGGATATCCCGTCCATTCTGGTCGAAACCGCGTTTATCAGTAACGTCGAAGAGGAGCGTAAGCTCAAGACGGCAAAATTCCAGCAGGAGGTTGCGGAGTCGATTCTGGCGGGGATACGGGCGTATTTCTCTGACGGGGCGACGCTGGCGCGACGCGGATAACGCTTTCAGCCGGGTACACGCCCGGCAAATTCACAAACGACAGATACAAAAAAACACCCTTGAGGGTGTTTATTGTTTTCAGAAGTGTTGGTTGCGGGGGCCGGATTTGAACCGACGACCTTCGGGTTATGAGCCCGACGAGCTACCAGGCTGCTCCACCCCGCGTCCGTCTTTCTACTCGTATAGAAACTTACTTCTTCAAATTTGATTGGTTGCGGGGGCCGGATTTGAACCGACGACCTTCGGGTTATGAGCCCGACGAGCTACCAGGCTGCTCCACCCCGCGTCCGTCTTTCTACTCTCGTAGAAGAT
>NZ_JBLKCZ010000027.1:0-49043 GCF_047530595.1 Enterobacter sp. 01-M-02-SI-ECC
TTAGGCGATAGGCTATAGGCGATAGGCGATATGTCATTGTGTGGTGATATCGAGACGTGGTGCAACGCTGAAAACAGAATGGCCACGATCAACAATATGTTTGACTGCATCATTTTTAAACTTCTCAGGATAACGCTTACCGCTCAAGGGCATATCTCTTTAAGCCATCTTAATTGACTCAGATGTATTTGTTAAACACCTGGCGATTCTAAAATGTGTTTTAATATAAAGGGTAACATTTATAACTTAATTAACCTATTAATTAAACTAAAAGTTCATGATTTACTTTAAAACCTGACCTTCTATTAATCATATATTTGCAAGCATAAATCGTTTAATGCTCTTATTCATTCCCTTCGCGATTATCTCATATGATTATTCTGTTTTGATCCTACGTAATAAATCAGGGTATTGTTTCTGAGGTTAATAAGTTTACAGAATTTACACCCAGCATTCTCAGGAGTGAGAAATATGACTTCTATACATCTTGATATCATAAGTTAATATTTCATCTTACTCTTCCGGGTGGCTTTGTAACTTATCTGTATCATCTCTTTAAAACAGTTTGATAAAATCCTGGTAAAAAAACCTGATCTGTTATCGCTAAAATAGCACTACCGTTTTTTTAACTATGACTCTTCGGACAACAAAATATTTCGCCATTAGTAAAGTGATAAATTACAACATCGAAGTTAGCATTTATTGCATCCTCTTCTAAAGAGATAAACTCAGATGAAAAATGAGTTTATCTCTAAAAACACCCAGGTATTCTCGAAAACCTAAAGCAAGATAAGAACCTGGAATTTCAATATTTAACTTAATAATACAAGCAGTTTCATACAATAAAAGCCGGAAAGATTACCCTTTCCGGCTTTTAAATGCTCAATATGGCGCCATTATTAATACACTGGATCCAGTGTAAATACCTTCAGGAAAATCACCTATTAGCTTATCCTCGATAGTGACAGATGAACTCCCTTTGGGTAATGATATTTTACTACCTAAAGCCTGACTATTGATTGTTATTTCTGCCTTCTGCTCTCCGAGATAAATATATTTTTCATTACCCGGAAAACTAAATTGAACATCCATATCAGCAGTACATTGCAGGGAAATCTGCTCGCTAACCTTATTTCCGTCAGTAGCTCCCAGCGAACCGTGGTCCAGAAGTACTTCTGGTGTTACAAACTTACACGTTTGATTTACTGGTGGTAATGTCATGCATCCTCCTGGATAAATAAATGAGCTCCAGTCAGAAACTTTACTTGGTGCTGCCCCCCATGACACGCAATTATAGGGTGATGCATAAAACGTAATAGCTCCATTTTGGTATTCCGATCGACTAGCATTATATGCTTCGATTGCCATTTCACCAATTGTTCTTTTACCATCCGCGTAAACATGCCCAGCAAAATCAGCATCATTCGCAGTGTTGTTTTCACGCGCAAATAGCGTTACAACATAACCGGATGGTGGTATTTGTTCAGAGCCAGGTCCAATATCGGTAATGAGAGTTTTGAAATAAGCCGCATCAATTTCACGAGGCTCAGTCTGTGCTATTGTGGTTTTAGTAACAATCACAACAGGATAATTGCCTGCAAAAACAGGGGAAACAAATAACAAACTTAACAGATAAAGTATTATTTTCATTTAACTTATCTCTGGAATTTATTGATAACTTAGCAAAAATGTACTGTTAGCAGTAAAATCTCCAGGAGAAAGACTTTTACTTGCAACCATTGTTGGTTTTGCTTTTACATACGCACCAAAAGTTAATGAATTTTTTCCACTAACTAATTGAGTAGCAGGACTTGATTTATTAACCGCTAGTAAGACTCCATCATTTAGTTCCAAACCAATCGCAATACCTTTTGCACTAGATGAAGTATCTAACGTCAGCATATCAGTTAACTCATCATCTGTAGTCCCTTTAAATGTCACACTCACCGTTTTCAATATAGATGGGTCACAATTTTCTAGATGAATAGTAAACATTTGACTTTTAGTACGCTGATATTGGTAAAGATATTTAACAATGACCGTTCCAAAATCAACATGGATATCGGTATCAGAGTCCGGTAGAGTGCAGGGTTCAGCCACTAATGCCCCTGAGAAATGAATGTTATCTGCCGCATATAATGGGTTTATAGTAATTATAGCTGCCAGAATTATGGGGAAAAATATTACTTGCCTCATCATCATTTCCTCACAAATAGTCCGTTCTCAATGTCATAGCCGCCTCAAATGCTCCTTCGGTGAGCGTTACTCCAGGGTCCTTAACAGGAACCGCTTCTATTTTAGGCGGTGCAGAAGGGTCACTGAGTACAACGCGCTCCGCAAAAGTCGCCGCCACACCATCGACCAGGATATGGATCCCCAGACCTGTTTTGTTCGTCTGCACTCCTGCGGAATCAAAGGCCGCAGGGCTCGTTGTATCTACGACAATAGCCAGATTGTTGGCGCTGTACTCCGCATCACAATCCACACTGTAATTGACCTGCTGCCTATAGTTATTTCCATCAACTTTGTTGATTCCAAGATTATCTCCGAAAAGTACTTCGATGCTTTGCCCGTTATTAATGGTGCAAGGAGGAGCAACCAGGGTACCATGTAATGACAAATTATCACCCGCCAGTGAAACCAATGGCAGGATCATTAGTGATATTAATAAATTATACTTCATTGATAACCCACCATCATTGTTGCACTTGCGGTAAACCCTCCTGTAGGCAAATGTGTTCCCGGTTGCTGAACCAGTTGAGCCTTCAACTCCGGTTTACTGGTGGCATTCGCTAAATTGAGTTCACCATTTAAAGGGAAATCCTGTCCATCCGCCTTCACTTTAATTCCAAGCTCCGAAATGTTAGTTTTTAATAGTGTATTATCAAAAGCTGCTCCGGAGCCGTTTATCCTCATCACAAGAGTTTTACTTTCATCAGCGTTCGTGCAATCCAGTGTATAGTTTACTACCTTTTCAATAACGCCTCTTGCTACATCAGTGGTAATAACACTATCGCCAAAATCCACATCAATAACTTGGTTATTATTAATTTCGCAAGGTAATTTCTGAACGGTAACTTTCACAGTAACATTAATATTATTGTCATCAGCAAATGAACTATTTGATAGTATTGCGCCAACTAAAATAGTAATAGCCAGAGTATAAAATTTCATTATCACAACCTACTGGTAAATAATGCTGAAATTAACCAGAGCATGATACGGCCCTGCAACGAACGGAGCTGCGGTGCGTTCAGGCTGCAGGGTGAAGGTCACCTGGTTCTGGCCCGGGTTCAAAAGTATGCTGTTACTATTGCGTGATAGCATTACCGATTTCCCCTGGCTATCGCGCAGGCGGAGGCCGATACCGGATGCCCCCATTACTTTAATCAGCGCCGGATTGTCATCATCCTGCACCGCCATAAAACGCGCCTTATAGGGTGGCTGTAAAGCGCTGATGGTGGTTGTCATAGGCGTGATATTGGTGCTCCAGTTCACTAATTCAGGGCAATCATGCAGATAGATGTTCACTTTTACCGGCGCAGCAGCTTTTCCGACCTGGTTTACGTCCGCGTGACTGATGCTGCCGAGATCCACATCCTGCCAGGCCGAGTCCATCACCATCCTGCAGGTGTTCTCCAGTAGGTCACCATGGACAAACAACGTTCCCGTATCCACCAGAGGTTTTTCGTTTTCTGCACTTGCAGTACAGGATACGGCCAGTAACAGGCTGGTGAGCAGCATAGATTTAGTCATTCCATTCATTATGTTCTTCCTTTAACCGGTGGTTACTTGTCTTTCAGCAGACTAGCAGTGCAACTAGCGCCATTACAGGTAAACTGAATTTGCGGTCTTCCACCGTAGTCGTTCACATAGGTCAGCACTGGCGTGTTACCCAGCGCACTGGCAGCTGCCTCAATAGCGCTCTCTGTTTTTGGAGCTACCATGACCGGCTGGAAACTGACCGGATTTCCTTTTGCAGACGGGCGCCCTTCAACAATCGTCAGGTAGTACGGGGTGGGGTTGTTCAGCACATACCGGTCCCGCTTGCGGGTCAGGGTCACTTTCTCTACCCAGTCACCCTGCGCGGCCTGAGTTTTGTCCAGCGCAATGCCCGACGGGCGATAGAACAACTTGATGCGGGTCTGCAGTGCAATCTGCAGAGTGTTCGGCTTGTTGCTGCGCGGAGGGATTTCTCGCAGGTTGAAATAAAACAGGGATTCCCTGTCCTGCGGCAACGAGCTTAGCGCAGGAGTGGTCTGCACTTTAACCTGACTTTTTGCGCCCGCTTCCACACGCTGCACAGGTGGCAGTACGGTCAGCGGTGAGGTGATCTTGTTACCCTTAGAATCCTCAATCCAACCCTGAGCAAGGTATGGCAGATTTTTGTTCTCGTTGCTGATGTTGAGACTGACCGATTTCTCGCCGCCGTTTAAAATTACGCGGGTGCGGTCAAGCGCGATAGCAGCACTGGCCTGTTGTGCGGTCATCAGGCCAGTCAGGGTGATAGCAAGAACGGAAAGTGCATTTTTACGGTTTAACATTTTCATTTTGTTCACTCATTTAATGATTTCAGCGCCGTCACTCATTGGCACGGCAGTAACAGATTTCCGTTCTGATTCAGTCCTGTTAATTTCTCCGGGACGGTAACGGTGCACTGTACTTTTCCATCCCAGCTCACATCCAGTTTTGCGTCCGGCTTAAGGCCGGAGAGATACGTCTGACCTTCGTCGTTGACGATCCCAATTTCCTGTTTATCAGAGTTCTGTACGCTGGCACCAAACGGCGGGAAACTGCCATCGGCCAGACGAATAACTCCCATTGCCTTTTCTCCGGAGATCACGTTGAATTTACGGTAGCCAATCGCCCCCTCGGTCAGCGTGGCCTGCACCACCGAGGAAGAAACTTCGGCGTTATCCGGCAAGTCATTAATATCGATGCTCAGGTTATTTTTGTTGTAATCGCTGACTTCAGTGATTACCGCCTTGCCGAAGCGGTTAGTACGAGTGCTGTCACTGTAACCCTGTACCGGAATGTCTGTGGCGTCACCGGTATCCACCATCACGCGAGTCCCCCCCAGGTTGTTCGCTCGGTGCAGTGCCGCACCATGCGATGTTGCCGTCACCCCTCCACGCAGAGATAGACCGGCAGAAGTGTACTGGTTCTGCTGGTAATCAAGATTGGCAGTTATGTCGGCCATGTCCGCTGAATGATCGTAGTAACCACTAAGGGTACCGCCATTATTGCTGCCACCAGCCGCAATACGGTAGTTATCGCCATTTTTAAGGTGGTCAAAATACGCCAGATTATGGCTATTGCTGTCGCCGTTTACTGAGCCGTTATAACTGAGCGAACCGGAGTCACCCCATGGCACGGAAAGCGACAGGTACATACCATCATCATTTTCACCGTTAAATTTATTGCGATAAGCCGTCAGTGAACCGTTAATGTTTTTCCATTTACCGATGTCGAAGTAACGCGAGAGCGATAGGTTATAGCGATCTTCTGCTGGGTTATTCCAGTAAGTCTGATGCGAATAGTTCAGGTATGCGGAAAGCCCCAATGACTTAAACTGCTGGCTGAAGGTCATTGTGTACATCTCTCTACTCTGCATAAAGTCTTCGTGACTCGTCTTGTAGCTCAGGTAGTCGTTGAAGCTCATGTAGTCTTTCTCAGAGAAGCGATAACCCGCGAAAGTCACCTGGCTACCGGTATCATCAAAGCGTTTCGAATAACTGACCCGGTATGACTGTCCATGTCGATCTTGGTCTTCCAGCTTTGTGTCTGAGCGCGTTACATCAAATGAGAGAGCACCTAGTATCAGCAAATCACGGCCAATACCCGCCGCCACGGAAAGGTAATCGCTGCTGCTTACCATCCCTCCATATAAGGACCAGCCGTTGCTGACCCCCCAAGAGAATTCGCCCGAACCAAAGGTTTCGCCTTCAGTGCTGTGATCGTAACTCGTCGGTTTTCCGGCAAACACCTTGTAGCGCACGCTGCCCGGACGGGTCAGATAGGGAATGCTGGCTGTGCTAACCTTAAATTCCTGCACTGAACCATCCTGCTCCTGTACCCGCACGTCAAGCATGCCAGAAACCGCATTATTCAGATCCTGTATGGCAAACGGTCCAGCCGCCACCTGAGTTTCATAAATCACTCGTCCCTGCTGGGAAATAGTCACTTTGGCGTTGGTTTTCGCGACGCCGGTCACCTCTGGCGCATAACCACGCAGGTTTGGTGGCAGCATGTTGTCATCAGAAATCACGCTGGCCCCGGTAAAGCGGAAGCTATCGAACAGATCCGAATTGAGGTAGTCCTCACCCAACGTCAGCTTTGCTTTCAAGGCGGTTAGTGCTCGGTAGAGATATACCCGACTCCAAGTCCACTGTTTCTGACCTGAACCGTTATCTTCACCGGATTGATCGTCATAATTAGTTTGCCAGTCCGCACGCGCACGCCATGCTCCCATATTGGCACCGAAGGTACCGTTACCGGAGACACTGTTCTCGTCACTGCCGTGCGAGTTCTGACGGGTCTGAGCATTGAGGTTATAGTCGGCCAACAGGCCGGGTACCCCCTCATCCCACATGCTGCTCGGTACCCAGTTATCATTGGTGTACTCCAGATAAGCCTGCGGAACGCTGATGGTCAGTACCCCGGAACTCAGATCTGGGTTCACCTCCACACCTTTCAGGGCCGTAATGTCCACGCACTGACTGTTGTGCCAGGAGGTAAATGCTTTTGCGCTGTCTTCTTTAAAGCCAAGTTTCTTTACCACTTCAGGTTTAAAACACGCTTTCGAATCCTTGCCATCCTCGCCATCGGGATAAACCGATATCGACTGCTCTTCCAGTTCGTTCTCATTAATTTTAATTTTAAATATATAATCCCCAGGCATGATATAACCACGTTTTGCGAAGTGGCTTAGATCGATATTTTCTTTATCTTTAATATCTAGCACATCAGTATTAAACTGAATATCATCCGCAGCTTTTACGTTCCCGTGAAAATTTATAAAGACACATGCGGTCAGTACTGTCCACTTTGCCGACCTTTTAACAAGATTATTATTTATCTTTCTGTAAATCATATCCGCCACACAAGTAACCTGACAGTCAAATAAAAAGAAAAAAGCTTGCAGAACTGAATTTAGAAATATTCAATTCGGTACCGAATAATGGCACTATAATCACCAACAACTATATCGCGCATTGTATTTCTGAGTCTAAACTGATAATCCAGCCGGTTATCTGACACTGTTATCTGCTGTAAGGATACAGGCCGACCTGGGTGGATAACTGCACCATGGCTGTCCTGCAGCTGTAGCGCTACACCGCCCGCATTACCGCTGACCCGGAAAAGGCCATCCTCTTCATCACCGTCAAAAATTATGTTCAAATACTGCCAGGCGGAGGGCTCCGATGAAGAGTCAATTGCGCACTTGGTTAAATGGATGGAAAAGTCTTCAGGTTCACCCTCACCGGTGCGTTTAATATGCCCACGGGTTTCTCCGGGCATAGTAATTTCCTGATAACCGTCTCCCATATCAATATCACAAGCACTGGAAATAATTGCACCATTCATACTGACGCGTCCGGATAACGCCGGATCAAACTCTGAAGGAGGGTTAACGTCCCGGTGCGAGGCCTGCGCCGCGAAAGCCATTGCGGTAAGTAAAAACGTCAGTACGGCGTACATTAATTTACTCATAGTTTCCGGTTCTGATATTAAAAAAACGCCTGCGGGGTACAGGCGTTTCCAGCTCAGCCGCTGGGTTTACTGGTAAGCGAGAGTAAAATCAGCAATCGCGGTGAAATCACCCGTGGTTGCAGTCACACCACTATCACCCTGCAGATAAGCGGAGAACAGAAGGGTGTTATTACCATCTTGCAGCGTACGCCCTTCAGAAGCTTTACCCAGCTCAATCTGTTTGCCATCGCCGCCAGTCAGGATGATGCTCGCACCTTTAGCGGTACCGGTGATGCCCAGAGAGCCCGCAGTCGCACCTTCCGCACCGGTGAAGGTTGTAGTAACAGTTTTAGCGGTTACATCGGTGCAGTTTTCCAGCTTGATTTCAAAGTTACGCGGTGTAGATGTGCCACTGTTTGCCAGCGCAGCATTTGAAATTTGTCCAAGACTTACAGTCTGATCGATACTGTCTGGGCTAATTGAACATGGAGCATCAATAATAGAGCCAGTGAATGTTACTTTGCCGTGCCCCTGGTCAGCCGCATTTGCATTCGCCATCACAGCACCACTGAGCATTGCAGCAATAAAAGCAATCTTTTTCGTATTCATAACTTATATTCCACTACGATATATTCTTCGGGCTGATTTAATCGACCCATCCTTAACAAATAATTAACGCGACATTCCAATGTGGCGTTCGTTTGTTCGCTTTCAATTATTGCGAAAGATGTATCTTCTTACAATTCAAAACCGATCCCAATTTAGACAGAGACACTTATTAAGTCATATTACCAAAATTAGAGCTCCCACTATTAAAATGCCATTCTAAATTTGGATCAATTAAAATTAAGAGCTGATAACCATGGGTGCTAGACTTATGTTTTTTCCTGGAAGAAGTGTTCACTTCACATGGAAAAATTAACACGTAAAAACATGTAACCAGTAATGGAAGATAACAAACCAGTCATTATTATCTGCTTTGAGTAATTTTGTGAGTGGTATCTGCGCCTTCACGATTTCAGCATTTTTACCGAAGAAAATGTCAATACCCTGCTTTATGAGGAAAGACAAGAATATCACCCGTACTCACCATTAATAATTGATACGTACCACGGTATTTTTTACTTAAACATAGAAAGCATCACTATTCATATCGTTTATTTAAAATCAGAATTGAACCAATAAAAATTAAAAAAAATTTTATTACATATATTTCAAATTTGACTAATTTGACGGTTGCGTCTATATTTTTGTTACATAATACCTAATAACTTAGAATCCATGGTAACTGTTAATCTCAAGTCAACACGCACAAATCCGAAATATTTGATGGCGTTGATGGACAAGCTGGCGCCTTATCTGCAGTATAAGCGCGTCGAAGTAAATACCCGTTACACCATAACGGCTCAGCGGCAGTCCCCCTGCTATTTTATCCGCACGGGTGCAGTTTCCATGTACCGGCAGCCGGATGACATTCTCATCGATCTGTTTGATGCCCCCACACTGCGCGGCGTGATTGCCTTACCGCCGGAAACTCTTTCGGTATACGTCATCAAAACTATCGTACCCTCTGAAATAGCGATTATCGATCGTGAAAAACTGTTCGCGCTTCTTACCGAGCACAATCTTTGGGAACTTTTGGCTGACCATCTACTGGAAGCAAGCAGCATGGTTGTCGAGAGGATGTTTAAATTAATATCCCCGACGACCTATAATGTTGTCCGCCATCAACTCTATGAACTGATCAACCTTCCGGAGGACGTTCGAGAAACCATTCTTGCGGAAAATTACATTCGCAGTAAAACCCGCCTCTCCCGCAGCGGTATTATGCGCATCCTCTCTGATTTAAAGGATGGCGGATATATCGTTATTGTTAAAGGAATCCTAAAAGAAGTTCATCACCTTCCGGAGAATTATTAAAACAACTTAGATCATTTTGTACTTCCCTGGTGCTAAGACGGAGCCGAACGAAACAACATTATTAAAGTTCCCTTGTCGCCAGCGTAAACCTTTCCTCTTTTCTTACAAAGGCTTGAGACATAGAACAAGGAGGGGGCTCATTTATACTCGGCAGAAACAGTGAACACTAATGACGACGGAGAGTCCTTCCTGTCGGAAGCTAAAGCACAAAGTTGATTTCGGTAGGTTTTCGAAGAGTTTGAAATGGTGCCGATAATAGGAGTCGAACCTACGACCTTCGCATTACGAATGCGCTGCTCTACCAACTGAGCTATATCGGCCCTGAGAGGCCGGTTACGAGCGTAACCACGGGGCAAAAGGTTAGATCTATCCGGGTGATGCGTCAATGCCCTTTTGAATCAAACGGCTATTTTTGCATCACCCGTGATTATTTACGCACGAATCGTATCGTCACCGAAGCCGATCCACTTGTACGTGGTCAGCGCTTCCAGCCCCATCGGGCCGCGCGCGTGCAGTTTCTGCGTGCTGACCGCCACCTCTGCGCCGAGGCCGAACTGGCCGCCGTCGGTGAAGCGGGTGGAGGCATTCACATATACCGCTGAAGAATCCACTTCGTTCACGAAGCGATCGGCATTGCGCAGGGTGCGCGTCAGGATCGCGTCAGAATGCTGCGTGCCGTGTTCACGGATGTGCGCAATGGCGTCGTCGAGATCGGCAACGATTTTCACGTTCAGATCCAGTGACAGAAACTCATCGTCGTACTGCTCCGCATTTACGGGAACAACGTTAGCCGGGCCATCCTGAAGCAGCGCGAGCGCGCTGGCGTCAGCGTGCAGCGTCACGCCGCTCTCTGCCATCTGTTTGCTCAGAGCCGGCAGGAAGGTGTTCGCAATATCCTGATGCACCAGCAGCGTTTCTACGGTGTTACAGGTGCTTGGACGCTGGGTTTTCGCATTCACGATAATCTTCAGCGCCGGTTCAATCTCAGCGCTGTCGTCGACAACGATATGACACACGCCGATACCGCCGGTGATCACCGGAATCGTCGACTGCTCGCGGCACAGCTTGTGCAGGCCCGCGCCGCCGCGTGGGATCAGCATGTCGATGTATTTGTCCATGCGCAGCATTTCGTTGACCAGAGCGCGGTCTGGGCTCTCGATCGCCTGTACGGCCCCCGCCGGTAAGCCACACTCTTCCAGCGCCTGCTGAATGACTTTCACCGTCGCGGCGTTGGTGCGCCATGTCTCTTTCCCACCGCGCAGAATAGCGGCGTTACCGGTTTTCAGGCACAGGGAGGCGACATCCACCGTCACGTTTGGACGAGCTTCATAAATAACGCCGATAACGCCGAGCGGCACGCGGCGGCGCTCCAGGCGTAAACCGCTGTCGAGCAGCCCACCGTCGATCACCTGCCCTACCGGATCGGCCAGATTGCAGACCTGACGCACATCGTCGGCGATGCCTTTCAGGCGTGCCGGCGTCAGCGCCAGACGGTCGAGCATCGCTTCGCTCAAACCGTTACGACGCGCTTCCAGTAAATCCTGCTCGTTGGCGAGCAAAATCTCCTGGGACTGTGATTCCAGATAATCAGCGATTTTTTCCAGCACGCGGTTTTTCTCGCGGCTGGAAAGGAGCGCCAGTTTGTAAGAGGCAGCCTTCGCGGCGGCGCCCATTTGTTCCAGCATGTTCTGGCTCCTTAACGAATAATCATGTCATCGCGATGAACGGCAACCGGACCATATTCATAGCCCAGAATGGCGTCGATCTGCTGCGAGTGGTGACCCGCGATGCGGCGCAGCGCGTCGCTGTTGTAGCGGCTTACGCCGTGGGCGATGTCGCGGCCTTCGAGGTTACGGATACGGATCACTTCACCACGGGAGAAGTTGCCTGTCACGCTTTTAATTCCTTTAGGAAGTAATGAACTTCCTCGTTCCAGAATCGCGGCGGTTGCCCCTTCATCGACGACGAGTTCGCCAGCAGGAGGCGCGCCAAATATCCAGCGCTTGCGGTTTTCCAGCGGGGACTCCTGGGCGTGGAAGCGGGTGCCGACGGAGATACCTTCCATTACGTCGCCAATCACGCCGGGGCGGCTGCCCGCTGCAATGATGGTGTCGATACCGGCGCGGCACGCGACGTCAGCGGCCTGCAGCTTGGTCCCCATACCGCCCGTTCCGAGGCCTGAAACGCTGTCACCGGCGATGGCGCGCAGCGCATCGTCGATGCCTTGAACGTCAGTAATCAGCTCGGCTTCCGGATTCGAGCGCGGGTCGGCGGTGAACAGCCCCTGCTGATCGGTCAGAAGCAGTAATTTATCGGCACCGGCCAGAATCGCGGCCAGCGCCGAGAGGTTATCGTTATCACCCACTTTGATTTCAGCGGTAGCAACGGCATCGTTCTCGTTAATGACCGGAACAATATTGTTGTCCAGCAGCGCGCGCAGGGTATCGCGGGCGTTCAGGAAGCGCTCTCTGTCTTCCATATCCGCACGCGTCAGCAGCATCTGCCCGACGTGGATGCCATAGATAGAGAACAGCTGTTCCCAGAGTTGAATGAGTCGGCTTTGCCCCACGGCGGCCAGCAGCTGTTTGGAGGCGATCGTCGCGGGGAGCTCGGGGTAACCCAAGTGTTCACGCCCGGCGGCAATCGCCCCGGAGGTCACAATCACAATACGATGCCCTGCGGCATGTAGCTGAGCGCACTGACGTACAAGCTCGACAATGTGGGCGCGATTTAGGCGGCGCGATCCGCCTGTTAAAACACTGGTACCGAGTTTTACCACCAGCGTCTGGCTGTCACTCATGATTCTCTGCCGTTCAACGATAAGGGAAAGTAATGTCGAACGAACGTTTTAGCAGGAGTCAGCCCCGTTGCCAACTGCCTTAGCACATCGCGAAACACTTTGTTGCGCGGGATCAGGAAGCGTAGCGGGGGAATTTGGCACTTTTATTACCGAAATAATAAATCACAGTTTTTTAAAATTATTCTTAGTTTGTCATAAAAGTTTCATTTCAGAACGATAAAACCCTTCCTGTTTTTTCACGGGACTTAGGCATGAGCTTATCGTCCAGCGAATTTTTTAGCGCGTTTATAAGACAGGATCGAAAATGAAAAAGAGCACTCTGGCATTAATGGTTATGGGCGTAGTGGCTTCTGCATCCGTTCACGCAGCTGAAGTTTATAATAAAAATGGTAATAAGCTGGACGTGTACGGCAAAGTGAAAGCCATGCACTACATCAGCGATGATGCCACCAAAGATGGCGATCAGACTTACGTTCGTTTCGGTTTTAAAGGCGAAACGCAGATTAACGATCAGCTGACGGGCTATGGCCGTTGGGAATCTGAATTTGCAGGTAACAAAGCTGAGAGCGACTCCTCTCAGAAGACGCGTCTGGCGTTTGCTGGTCTTAAGCTGAAAAACTTTGGTTCACTGGATTACGGCCGTAACCTGGGTGCCCTGTATGACGTCGAAGCATGGACCGATATGTTCCCTGAATTCGGCGGTGACTCTTCCGCACAAACCGATAACTTCATGACCAAGCGTGCTACCGGCCTGGCGACCTACCGCAATACCGACTTCTTCGGCGCGGTTGACGGTCTGGACATGACGCTGCAGTACCAGGGCAAAAACGAAAACCGTGACGCCAGGAAACAGAACGGCGACGGTTTTGGTACCTCTCTGACCTATGACTTCGGCGGCAGCGATTTCGCCGTCAGCGGCGCCTACACCAACTCTGACCGCACCAACGCTCAGAACCTGCTGGCACGTGGCCAGGGCCAGAAAGCAGAAGCCTGGGCAACCGGTCTGAAATATGATGCGAACGATATTTATCTGGCTGCGATGTATTCTGAAACCCGCAATATGACGCCAATTTCCGGTGGGTTTGCTAATAAAGCGCAGAACTTTGAGGTTGTCGCACAATATCAGTTCGACTTCGGTCTGCGCCCGTCCCTGGGCTATGTCCAGTCTAAAGGCAAAGATATTGAAGGTATTGGCGACGAAGATCTGGTGAAATATATTGACGTTGGCGCGACCTATTACTTCAACAAAAATATGTCCGCGTTTGTTGATTATAAGATCAACCAGATTGACGACAAAAATAAACTGGGCGTGAGCAGCGATGACATCGTTGCACTGGGTATGACCTACCAGTTCTGATGATGTGAAATAAAAAAACCGGCTTGATGCCGGTTTTTTTATTGTCGGGGATTCATGCTGTCTGGTGCCCTCACCCCGGCCCTCTACCAACGGGAGAGGGAGAATTTGTAGGCCGGGTAAGGCGAAGCCGTCACCCGGCGCTGTGACACCATCAGGCAGTCAGCTTCACCGCTTCGCTGGAAAAGTCATCCGCGGGTTCGAACTTGAGATCCAGGGTAGCCAGCAGCGCGCGTGCCTTATCGTGAAACTCTTTTAGCGTATATTCCAGGCGGTCAATCACTTCCTGATCTTTAATCGTGGTCGCCTGCCAGTTGCCGTCTTTATTAAACAGGCCAAACTGGTAGCTATACGTAAAGCGTTTTTCCTCTGCTTCCATTTCCATCCACCAGCCCCAGAATTCACGTTTTTCGGGCGCAGGCTTCACGTTGACGCATACAGCCAGGCAGTCGAAAAAAAAGCGATTCTCTTCACACTGCTCTTCTCGAATATACGGGCCGAGAGCCATAAACTTCTTAATCAGTCTACTTTTCGGGTGTCCACTCGGTAACGTCATTGCGATCTCCTTTTGTGAAGCCACTGTTTTACCAAACCAGCGAAATTTAGCAATCTATTAACACAATCTCTGAGCGATCCAGCGCGTAATCTCTTTCAGTGATTTGTCGAAATTCTGATAGACCGGGCTGAACGGCACCTCAAGCAATTTGCCATCCGCAGATGACGAAGTGATTAATCGCGACTCTTCTTCCGGGCTGAACGGATCGTTTTTCCAGAACCCTGACAACATCGGCGTTGGGCAGCGACGTCCCAGCAGCCCCTGCGTTTTTAACGAGTAACGATTGAGCTCAACGCGCAGCGCTTCGTCTGATGCATCATGCATGCCAAGGCGGCTGGCCAGCACATCAAGGTACATTTCAGGTACGCTCCCCTGGCGTGCAGGATCGCTGAGCAGAGCGTGTACGACCGGGCCGAGGCAGGCGACGGCTTTCAGGCGAGAAGATTCAAGATAAGCCAGACGTACCGCGACGTTCGCGCCGAAACGGAAGCCGAATGCCGCCACGCGGGTGTGGTCAACCCACGGAATGTTTTCCAGCGCTTTTAGCGCATGCTGGTGCAACAGGCTCGAATCCTGAGTCAGTTTCCATTTGGATGAGAAACCAATTGAAGGCATATCAAGCGTCAGCATCGCGATCCCTTTTGGTGCGAAGTAACGCTCATACAGGCTGTAATAATCAATTTGCAGCGAATCCAGCCCGCCGCACATGAGGACGGTCGGGAACGGGCCGTCGCCTTCCGGCATATGCAGGAACCCGGTGACGGGTGCGCCACCTGGAATGCTGAACTCAAGCTCGCGCATTTGGCCCGGCAAACGCTGCGCCGCCTCTTCATAAGCACGGTTCGCCAGCGCCTGGGCCTGCTCCGCCAGCTCATCACCTTTTAGATGTGGATACGCGGCGATGGCGTAGAGATTGGCCGCATGCAGCCAGTGCTTGCCGCTGCGCGTGGCGTCCTCTTCCTGGCTGGCTTTTTGCTGCCAGAGCATCGCCTGCTTAGACCACTCGTAGATCCAGTTTCCGCCACGGTAGCCCACCACGGTGTCGTAGAGTTCGCTGTCGGTACGTTCGGCTTCACTCATCACGATACGTGCCTGCACATCAAGGATTTCACGGGGGTCAATACCGCGCCAGATCCACATAAGGCGGTTAATCATGCGATACCAGTGAGGCACATTTTTACCGTCTAACGCGGACTGGACGGCAGGCTGGGTACCCGGATTGAAGCGACGCACCAGCGTCGACGTTTCAGGGTGTTTGAAACGGGGTTTGAAGAGAGTCTCGGTGAGATTCGCCTGCGTCATTGCGTTGCCTCCATGAATACGTCATATGAAGACTATTGTAACGCGTGGCAGGCCAAAAAGAACAACGCCCGACATAGTCGGGCGTGTAAAGTTACGTACTGGTATTAACGGCCTGAAATAGGCGGTACGAAGACCACGCCCATATCCCATGGCTGTTCAATCCAGGTGTCCTGCGGGATATCAATCACGTAATCGTCAACCAGCGGGCGGCCAGCAGGTTTCGCGAAGATAGTGACGAAATGTGCTTTCGGATACATTTCGCGGATAGCAACCGCAGTACCACCGGTATCTACCAGGTCATCAATAACGATGAAACCTTCGCCGTCGCCTTCCGCACGTTTCAGCACGGTCAGCTCACGCTGGTTGTCATGGTCATAGCTGGAGATGCAAACGGTATCGACATGACGAATACCCAGCTCACGTGCCAGCAGCGCCCCCGGTACCAGACCGCCACGGCTGACGGCAATAATGCCTTTCCACTGTTCGGAAGGCATCAGACGGGCAGCCAGTTTGCGTGCGTGAATCTGCAACATGTCCCAGGTGACGACGTATTTTTCGCTCATGTGAAGTGTCCCAGCCTGTTTTTATACGGCTTAAAAAGTGTTCGAGGGGGAAATAGGTTGCGCGAGATTATAGAGATCTGACGCACTAAAAACCAGTGTTTAGCGCCCTCTGCCTGAGTTTTTACATGCTTTATGCTACCAGCCAGCAGAGAAAGTGGTATTCTCAGTTTCATCTCGCAAGCCTGACTTGTGGTAACTATTAACCTGCTAACCCTGTGACCTGCAACCCTGTTTGCAGCGCCTCGACAAGGAGACTTATCGTGTCTGAACTGTCTCAATTATCTCCGCAGCCGCTGTGGGATATTTTTGCGAAAATCTGCTCCATTCCACACCCTTCTTACCATGAAGAACAGCTTGCCGAACATATTATGGGCTGGGCGAAGGAAAAAGGTCTGCATGCTGAACGTGACCAGGTTGGCAACATTCTGATCCGCAAACCTGCTACCGCAGGGATGGAAAACCGTAAACCGGTTGTGCTGCAGGCGCACCTGGACATGGTGCCACAGAAGAACAACGACACCGTTCACGACTTCACCAAAGACCCGATTCAACCGTACATCGACGGCGACTGGGTGAAAGCACGCGGCACCACGCTGGGCGCGGATAACGGCATCGGTATGGCCTCTGCGCTGGCCGTGCTGGCCGACGACAGCGTTGAGCACGGTCCGCTGGAAGTGCTGCTGACCATGACCGAAGAAGCGGGCATGGACGGCGCGTTCGGTCTGCAGGCGAACTGGCTGCAGGCGGACATCCTGATCAACACCGACTCTGAAGAAGAAGGTGAGATCTACATGGGCTGCGCGGGCGGGATTGATTTCATCTCTACCCTGCCGCTGTCGCGCGAAGCGATTCCTGCGGGCTTCCAGACTTTCAAGCTGACGCTGAAAGGGCTGAAGGGCGGCCACTCCGGCGGTGATATTCACCTGGGGCTGGGTAACGCCAACAAGCTGCTGGCGCGCTTCCTGGCAGGCCATGCGGCCGAGCTGGATTTGCGTCTGGTGGACTTCAACGGCGGTACCCTGCGTAACGCGATTCCGCGCGAAGCGTTTGCCACCGTGGCGGTTCCCGCGGCAAAAGCGGACGAGCTGAAAAAACTCTCCAGCGTATACCTGGATATTCTGAAAAACGAACTGTCGGCGAAAGAGAAAAACCTGACCGTAGTGCTGGAATCTGTATCTACAGATAAAGCCGCGCTGACCGCGCAGTCTCGTGACACCTTCGTTCAGCTGCTGAACGCGACGCCAAACGGCGTGATCCGCAACTCTGACGTGGCGAAAGGCGTGGTGGAAACCTCACTGAACGTGGGCGTGGTGACCATGAGCAACGACAGCGCGGAAATCATCTGCCTGATCCGCTCTCTGATCGACAGCGGTAAAGAGTATGTGGTGAGCATGCTGGAATCTCTGGGCACGCTGGCGGGCGCGAAAACGTCTGCAAAAGGCAGCTACCCGGGCTGGCAGCCGGATGCAAGTTCTCCGGTGATGGCGCTGGTGCGTGAAACCTATCAGCGTCTGTTCAACAGCACGCCGAACATTCAGGTGATCCACGCCGGTCTGGAATGTGGCCTGTTCAAGAAACCGTATCCGGACATGGACATGGTGTCCATCGGGCCAACCATTACCGGCCCGCACTCGCCGGATGAGCAGGTTCATATCGAAAGCGTCGGTCACTACTGGACGCTGCTGACTGAGCTGCTGAAAGCGATCCCTGTTAAGTAATACCCTCACCCCAGCCCTCTCCCAAAGGGAGAGGGTGAAAAACGTAGGCCCGGTAAGCATAGCGCACCGGGCTTTTTTACAATCCCAAAACCAGCTGTCGCTCTAACTGCGGATCCAGCAGCGTGACGTGCAATCCCACCAGCCTCACCCCTCGCCCACCCCGGCGCTCTTCCCATGCCTTTTTCGCCGTCGCAATGAGATCGTCCTTATTCAGACGCGGCCAGACGTGTTCCTGCGTGGTCTGCTGGAAGTCGTTGAATTTTAATTTGATACCCTGACGGGCAATCAGCAGGTCCGGCTTCACCTTGCTTAAGCGTCGTTCCAGCTCCGGGTAAAGCTGTTCCGTGATAATGGTTTCGCATTCGGACCAGTCATGAATATCTTCACTGAGGGTGCGCTCAACGCCGACGGATTTTCGTAGCCGTTCGCTGTTCACATCGCGATCGTCAATCCCCTGGCTGCGCTCCCACAGCACGCGGCCAAACTTTCCAAAGCGCTTGAGCAGCATGGCGAGATCGCTTCGCTGCACATCTTCGCAGGTCCGTAGCCCCATGCTTTCCAGCTTTGCGGCGGAGACTTTTCCTACCCCAGGTATTTTGCCAAGCGGCAGCGTTTTCAAAAACGCAGGCACCTCGTCAGGCGTGATGACGTACTGACCGTTGGGCTTATTTAAATCGGAGGCAATTTTGGCAAGGAATTTAACGGGCGCGACGCCCGCCGAAGCCGTCAGATTCAGCTCGTTGAAAATCGTCTGGCGGATCTCCTGCGCCATCAGCGTGGCGGAGCCGTGGCAGTGCAAGCTGTCGGTCACATCCAGATAGGCTTCGTCCAGCGACAGCGGCTCGATCAAAGAAGTATAGCGGGAGAAGATTTCCCGAATATGGAGGGAAGCCTCTTTATAGGCTTCAAAACGGCCGGGCAGAAGCGTGAGATGAGGACAAAGCTTTAAGGCCATCGCCGTCGGCATCGCGCTGCGCACGCCAAATTTGCGCGCAGGATAGTTGGCGGTGCTGATGACACCACGCTGAACGCGGCTGCCGCCAATGGCGATGGGAATATCCCGCAGCGCCGGGTTGTCACGCATCTCCACTGCGGCAAAAAAGCAGTCCATATCGACATGGATTATTTTGCGCATAGTAAGCCCTCACTCATCACTGGATAAGTATACAGTAAACAAATGAGGGTTGAGAAGCAGATGTGAGAACGCCGGGTGGCGGCTTTGCCTTACCCGGCCTACAAAAAAATTAAATAATGCGCTGCTGTTCGCGGGCCATCCTTTTCTTCCGCGCATCGCACGGTTCCGGGCAGTCGCAAACCTTTTCCATCCCAATAGAGGAAATCCCGCCGCAGCTGCCCTGAATGCTTTTCCGCTTAACGATCCAGCCTAACGACATGCCGAAGATGACAAGCACAAACACCACAAAGGTTGCCAGAAACGTCAGCATCATCAGCCTCCAAAGTCATCGAGCAAGATGTTCTCATCTTCGACACCGAGATCTTTCAGCATCTTAATCACGGCGGCGTTCATCATCGGCGGACCACACATATAGAACTCGCAGTCCTCAGGCGCCGGGTGCTGTTTGAGGTAGTTTTCATACAGCACGTTGTGGATGAACCCCGTATAGCCCGTCCAGTTATCTTCCGGCTGCGGATCGGAAAGCGCCACGTGGAAGGTGAAGTTCGGGTTTTCACGCGCCAGCTGTTCAAACTCATCTTCATAGAACATCTCGCGCAGCGAGCGCGCCCCGTACCAGAAGCTGATCTTACGCTGGCTACCCAGCCGCTTGAGCTGGTCAAAGATGTGCGAGCGCATCGGGGCCATACCGGCACCGCCGCCGATAAAGACCATTTCCGCGTCGGTATCTTTCGCGAAGAACTCCCCGAACGGGCCGGAGGTCGTCACCTTATCGCCAGGCTTCAGGGACCATATGTATGACGACATGACGCCCGGCGGTGCATCCGGCACATTCGGTGGCGGCGTGGCGATACGCACGTTGAGCATGATGATGCCCTTCTCTTCCGGGTAGTTGGCCATCGAGTAGGCGCGCAGCGTCGGCTCTTTCACCTCAGATACAAAGCGGAAGAGATTGAATTTGTCCCAGTCGGCGCGGTACTCATGCGGCACGTCAAAGTCCGCATAGGCCACAGCGTGCTCCGGGCACTCAATCTGAATGTATCCTCCGGCGCGGAACGGGACATGCTCGCCTTCCGGCACCCGCAGCTTCAGCTCTTTAATAAAGGTGGCTTTGTTATCATTAGAGATAACCTCGCACTCCCATTTTTTGACGCCGAAGATCTCTTCCGGCAGCTCTATCTTCATGTTCTGACGCACCGCGACCTGGCAGGCCAGACGACAGCCCTCTTTTGCCTCACGCTTTGTGATATGCGCCAGCTCGGTTGGCAGAATATCGCCACCGCCCTCTTTTACCGTCACGCGGCACTGCCCGCAGGAACCGCCGCCGCCGCAGGCTGAGGAGACAAAAATGCCGTTACCGGAGAGCGTGTTGAGCAGCTTGTCTCCCGCCGGCGTGCGGATCTGATTCTGCGGCTCGTCGTTAATATCAATGACCACGTCGCCGGAATTCACCAGCTTCGCGCGCGCCGCCAGAATAAGCCCTGACAGCACCAGTACAATCAGCGTGAACATCACCACGCCAAGGATAATTTCCATCTGTTTGCCCTTATAGCTGCACACCGGAGAAGGACATAAAGCCCAGCGCCATCAGCCCGGTGGTGATAAAGGTGATCCCCAAGCCACGCAGACCCGCAGGCACGTTGGCATACTTCATTTTCTCGCGGATCCCCGCCATGGTGACAATCGCCAGCATCCAGCCGATGCCGGAACCAAAACCGTACACTACGGATTCGCTGAAGTTGTAATCACGCTGCACCATAAACGAGACGCCGCCAAAGATGGCGCAGTTCACCGCGATCAGTGGCAGGAAGATCCCCAGCGCGTTGTAGAGCGACGGGAAATACTTATCGAGGATCATCTCGAGGATTTGCACCAGCGCCGCGATCACTCCGATAAAGGTGATGAAGTTCAGGAAGCTGAGATCAACTCCTTCCACCAGCGCGCCGTCCCGCAGCACAAAGTTGTACACCAGATTGTTAATCGGTACAGATAAGCCGAGCACCACGGTGACCGCGATACCGAGACCAAATGCCGTCGACACTTTTTTGGAAACCGCAAGGAACGTACACATGCCGAGGAAAAACGCGAGCGCCATGTTTTCAACAAACACCGCCCGCACAAACAAACTCAGGTAATGAGCCATTGTCGGTTACTCCTTTTCCTGCTGTTCTGGCTTCAGCGTACGAATCAGCCATATCAACAAACCGATAATGAAAAATGCGCTAGGAGCCAGCAGGAACAGGCCGTTTGGCAGATACCAGCCGCCGTTCTGCACCGTGTCCAGCACCGTGATGCCAAACAGCTTGCCGCTGCCAATCAGCTCGCGCAGGAACCCAACGGTCAGGAGGATCACGCCGTAGCCAAGGCCGTTGCCGATGCCGTCCATAAAGCTCGCCAGCGGCGGCATTTTCATGGCGTAGGCTTCCGCACGCCCCATGACGATACAGTTGGTAATGATCAGCCCGACAAACACCGAGAGCTGCTTTGAGGTTTCATAGGCGAAGGCGCGCAGCAGCTGATCGACCACGATCACCAGCGAGGCGATGATCGCCATCTGTACGATGATCCTCACACTGTTGGGAATGTGGTGGCGGATCATTGAGATAAACATGCTGGAGAATGCCGTGACCAGTGTGACCGCCAGCGTCATCACCACCGCCGTTTCCAGCTTGGTCGTTACCGCCAGAGCGGAACAGACGCCCAGCACCTGGAGCGTGATCGGGTTATTGGCTAACAGTGGGCCAATGAGCACCTTTTTAACTTCTTTCAGTTCACCGGTATCAGCCATTGTTCAGCGCTCCTTCACGAACGTTTTTCAGGAAAGGACCAAAGCCCAGCTCGCCCATCCAGAAATCAAAACTGTGCTGCACGCCTTTTGATGTGAGCGTAGCGCCGGAAAGCCCGTCAACGGCGTAGTCGTCACCGGGACGTGCCGCCCCTTTCATCACCTTCAGCGCAGGCAGACCGTTATCGTCGAGCACTTTCTTGCCGACAAACTGTGCCCGCCAGTTAGGGTTCTCAACTTCGCCACCCAGCCCCGGCGTTTCGCCCTGGTCGTAATACGTAATGCCTTTTACGGTGCGCCCATCGGTATCAAGGGCCACAAACGCGTACATCATTGACCACAGACCGTTACCGTAAATAGGCAGTACCACTTCCTGAATACGTTTTTGGGGGTCGCGAACCAGATAGATTTCGGCCAGGTTGCTGCGACGCTTAATCCCGGCGGGATCTTGCGATGCCTCCAGCGTCAGGCTCATCTGCGGATCTTTAAGCGCCAGCGCCTGGTTGAATTTTGCCGGGTCTTTATCCAGCATTTCACCCGTTTTTAAATCCACCAGACGCGCCGAAATACGTTCAGCAAAGACGGCCGAAACGTCATCTGCGCTCATTCCTTCCTGCATCAGCCCGGCGACGGCAAGAATGTT
This sequence comes from Enterobacter sp. 01-M-02-SI-ECC, assembly GCF_047530595.1. Classification (NCBI taxonomy): domain Bacteria; kingdom Pseudomonadati; phylum Pseudomonadota; class Gammaproteobacteria; order Enterobacterales; family Enterobacteriaceae; genus Enterobacter; species Enterobacter sp. 01-M-02-SI-ECC. The sequence goes on from NZ_JBLKCZ010000027.1 coordinate 22,469, forward strand.
GCGCTGTTTATCCAGCGCACGTTGCTCCTGCTGCAGGGGTTTTAACCCCACGGCGGAACCGGCCACGACAATAGAACAGACCAGACAGAGCACCAGCACCACCAGCAGCGTTTTGCTGATGCTGTCGTTATTTTTAACCTCAGCCACGCGCCTTCCTCCGCTTAATGTTGGCCCGCACCACCAGGTAATCGAAGAGCGGCGCAAACAGGTTGGCAAACAGAATGGCCAGCATCATCCCTTCCGGATACGCCGGGTTGACCACGCGGATCAGAACGCACATCGCGCCAATGAGCATGCCATAGCTCCATTTACCTTTGTCAGTAAACGAGGCAGAGACGGGGTCCGTCGCCATGAACATCATGCCGAACGCGAAGCCACCCAGCACCAGATGCCAGTACCACGGCATGGAGAACATCGGATTGGTGGTCGAACCGATAACGTTGAACAGGGTGGCAGTCAGCACCATGCCGATCATCACGCCCGCAACGATCCGCCAGGAGGCCACGCGACCAAAAAGAATGATCGCGCCGCCAAGCAAAATCATCAGCGTAGAGACTTCTCCGATAGAGCCCGGAATATTGCCAATAAAGGCATCAAACCAGGTGACTGGCTGACCCGTTGCGTTGTTAACCAGCGTTTCGCCGCCGTGTGCCGCCCACTGTGAAAGCGGCGTCGCGCCGGAAAAACCGTCCGCAGCCGTCCACACGAGGTCGCCCGAGATTTGCGCCGGATAAGCAAAGAACAGAAACGCGCGTCCCGCCAGCGCCGGGTTGAGGAAGTTCCGACCGGTGCCGCCGAAGATCTCTTTGGCTATCACCACGCCAAAGCTAATGCCCAGCGCCGCCTGCCAGAGCGGCAGCGTCGGGGGAACAATCAGGGCAAACAGGATAGAGGTAACGAAGAAGCCTTCATTGATCTCATGTTTACGGATAATGGCAAACAGCACTTCCCAAAAGCCGCCCACGACGAATACCGTGATGTAAATCGGCAGGAAGAACACCGCGCCCAGCGTCATCATGCTGATCCAGCCCGCCTCTGGCGCAAAGTTCACCCCTAACGACTGGGCCAGACGGTAGTGCCAGTCGGACTGGATCACCTGCGCCAGCTGCTGTGCATCGTACATGTGGTGCAGCGCCGGAATGGTCTGCAGGCCAACGTTGTACATGCCCCAGAACATCGCCGGGAAGACGGCAAACCACACCAGAATCATCATGCGTTTCAGGTCGATGGCATCGCGAACGTGCGCCGCCCCTTTCGTCACCAGGCCCGGCGTGTAGAAAATGGTCGTCGTTGCTTCATATAACGGGTAGTACTTTTTGAGCTTCCCTTCGGTAAAGTGCGGCTCAATTTTTTCAAAGAGGTGTTTTAAGCCCATCGGTTATCCTTCCTGCTCAATGCGGGTTAACACCTCGCGCAATACCGGTCCATATTCGTATTTGCCCGGACAGACATAGGTACAGAGCGCCAGATCTTCTTCGTCCAGCTCCAGACAGCCCAGCGCCTGCGCGCCGTCGGTATCGCCGGCCAGAAGATCGCGCAGCAGCACGGTGGGAAGAATATCCAGCGGCATGACGCGCTCGTAGTTGCCAATCGGGACCATGGCGCGCTCGCCACCGTGCGTGCTGGTTGAGAAGTTAAACAGCTTATTACGCAGGAAGTGGCCCAGCGTGGTTCGGGTGACGGAGTATTTTTCTGCGCCTGGCAGAACCCAGCCAAACAGCTCTTTCTCCCGCCCTTCCTGCACAATGCTGACCTGCAAATGGAAGCGTCCCAGGTACGCGTGCGCATTGGCAGCATGGCGTCCGCTGAGGACCGAGCCGGAAATCAGGCGGTTTTCGCCCTCTTTCGTTTCCCCCACCAGCAGTTCGTTGATGTCAGCGCCCAGCAGCGTTTTCACCAGGCGCGGGTTTGCAGCCTGCGGTCCGCCGATGGCGATTATCCGTTCAGCGCAGAGTTCACCCGTAGTAAAGAGCTTACCGATGGCGATGACGTCCTGATAGTTAAGATGCCAGACCTGTTTCGTCAGGCTGACTGGCTCAAGGAAATGGATGTGCGTCCCGACCAGCCCCGCCGGATGCGGGCCAGAAAATTCATTAAACGTGACCTGCCCCAGAGGATGGCCGCCAAGCTTGCCGCCGCCGGCCTGGCAAACGTGCACTTTTCCGGGCGTGAGGCGGGTTAGAATTGTGAGTCCTGCATCAAAAGCTTTTCGCTGCGCCAGGATAACCGGTTCCGGGTCCACGCTGAGCGGGTTGGTGTCGATGGCCGTGACGAAAATCGCGGCCGGTGCCGTGCCCGGAACAGGGGATTTGCTGAAGGGGCGCGTACGAAGCGCGGTCCATAAACCGGACGCCAGGAGCTGATCCTGAACGGCGTCACGGTTCAGCGACGCGAGTTCTGCTATGTCGTAATGGGCAAATTCACGTTTTTCATCGCCCTCAATGCGGATAACCACCGACTGCAGAACGCGCCGCTCGCCACGGTTGATGGCCACAACGGTGCCGCTCGCGGGGGCTGTGAACATCACGCCGGGATTTTTTTTGTCCTCAAAGAGCGCCTGTCCTTTGATAACGCGATCGCCCTCCTGTACCAGCATTGAAGGACGCATACCCAGGTAGTCTTCGCCCAAAATGGCGACATGACGGACACTTGCGCCTGTCGAAACGTGCTGCGCTGGCACGCCTGCAATCGGCAGATCAAGTCCTTTTTTAATTTTAAACATGTGGTTAGCAGGTTTCCATGAACAACAATCCAGTGGGCGCAAAGTGTAACATTTTCCCCTTCCCGCGGGCAGGGAATCCGCCGTCGCGCGCGCCAAATTGCGAGCTAATGCGCAAAGTTCCTGGAGCCATCGCAATTTTGATGGTTTATAAAGTAAAACTAATTTGTAAACTCACCGCCCGGCTCTTGCGAAAATCTATAGCGGTGCTAATGTGAGCGCTCCTAACAGAATAATCTGATTTCGGGTCTCTTTTGCCGTCCTGGCAAGTTGGTCATGGTTTTATCAAGGAACTAGTAGTATGCGTAAAATCGCATTGTTCATTGCGATGCTTCTGATGCCGTGCATGTCGTTTGCCGGACTGCTCAGCAGTAATAGCTCAACGACGCCGGTCAGCAAGGAATATAAACAGCAGTTAATGGGATCGCCGGTTTATATTCAGATCTTCAAGGAAGAGCGCACTCTCGATCTGTTTGTCAAAATGGGCGAGACATATCAGCTGCTTGATAGTTACAAAATTTGTAACTACTCCGGCGGACTGGGGCCAAAACAGCGTCAGGGCGATTTCAAAAGTCCGGAAGGGTTCTACAACGTTCAGCGCAGCCAGCTCAAGCCTGACAGCCGCTTCTATAAAGCCATTAACATCGGCTTCCCGAATGCCTATGACCGTGCACACGGTTATGAAGGTAAATATCTGATGATCCACGGTGCCTGCGTGTCTATCGGCTGTTATGCGATGACCGACTCCGGCATTGATGAGATTTTCCAGTTCGTGACGGGCGCGCTGGTCTTTGGGCAGCCTAACGTACAGGTCAGCATCTATCCGTTCCGCATGACGGACGCCAACATGGCGCGTCACAAGTACTCATACTACGCGGATTTCTGGAAACAGCTGAAGCCGGGTTACGACTACTTTGAGCAGACCCACAAGCCACCGGTGGTCTCTATCGTCGATGGCCGTTACGTGGTCAGCAAACCGCTGAGCCACGAAGTCGTCCACCCGCAGCTGGCGTCAAATTACACGGTCCCCGAGACAAAATAGCACCCACTCGCCTGGCATAATCTTTTGCCAGGTTTCGTTGCCCGTCAGCGGCTGCGTTGCGATAACAGTGACCACATCGTTCGGAGTGGTCTCCTTCTGAAAGTCTATCTCCACATCCTGATCCAGCAGCGTCGCAACGCCAAACGGCGCACGGCGGGTGATCCAGAACAGATTCGTCGAGCAGAACGCCATCACATAGCGGCCGTCAGAGAGCAGCATGTTGAACACGCCTTTTTCACGCAGTTCAGACGCCAGCGTCGCGATGTATTTGAATACGGCAGTCATGTTGCCGGGCGTGCGGGGATAGCGCTCCGTCAGCTTGTGCAGCAGCCAGCAGAAGGCTTTTTCGCTGTCCGTTTCGCCGACCGGGCGGAAATTGCCCATCTCCAGCGACTTATAGCCCGTGAGCTGCCCGTTGTGCGCGTAGGTCCAGTTTCGGCCCCACAGCTCGCGGGTAAACGGATGGGTATTTTCCAGCGCTACTTCGCCACGGTTAGCCTGACGGATGTGGGCGATTACCGAGCGGGACTTGATCGGGTAGTCCTGCACCAGTTTGGCAATAGGTGAGTTAAAGCTGGGCTGTGGATCTTTGAACGTGCGACACCCTTTGCCTTCGTAGAAGGTGATGCCCCAGCCGTCTTTATGCGGCCCGGTTCCTCCACCACGCTGAACCAGCCCGGTGAAACTAAAGCAGATATCAGTTGGCACATTGGCGCTCATCCCGAGCAGTTCGCACATACAGCACCTCCACAAAACGCCTTAACGCGGGAAGGCGTAATTGTTGCAGCCAGTTTGGATTCGGACAGCGCGCAGAAACCGGAGCGTACACGTAGTACGTGAGGATTTCGAGCACTGCCCGGATTCAAAATGGCAAATAAAATAGCCTTCTTACTTAACCATCTCTTTTTCGATCAGCTGAATCAGGATGTGGATCACTTTGATGTGAATTTCCTGAATACGGTCAGCATAACCGAAGTGCGGAACGCGAATTTCGACATCCGCCGTACCGTCCATCTTACCGCCATCTTTACCGGTCAGGGTGATGACCTTCATCCCTTTTTCACGCGCGGCGGCGATCGCTTTGATCACGTTGCCGGAGTTGCCAGAAGTAGAGATCCCCAGCAGCACGTCGCCTTCACGGCCTACGGCTTCAACGTAGCGGGAGAAGATGTGGTCGTAACCGAAGTCGTTGCCTACGCAGGAGATGTGGCTCACGTCGGAAATCGCAATCGCCGGGTAGCCCGGACGGTTTTCGCGATAGCGTCCGGTCAGCTCTTCTGCGAAGTGCATAGCGTCACAGTGGGAACCGCCGTTACCGCAGGAGAGCACTTTGCCACCGGCTTTGAAGCTGTCGGCAAGCAGGACCGCTGCGCGCTGAATAGCGTGAATATTGGCATCATCTTTCAGAAAGTTCGCCAGCGTTTCCGCCGCTTCGTTCAGTTCGTTACGAATAAGATCCTGGTACATGAGGATAATCCTTCAGTATTGATGAAATAACACAGTGGAGTGTACCGGATAGCAAGAAAAGCGAGAAGCTAAAGCCATGCGAAACGTCCGGCGTTTTGATTTTTTGTGCCGGCTAAAACGCGAACAATGTGAACCAGGTTGTAATTATTTTGTAAACACATTGCTAAAGGAAATAACATCAACTACAACCATATCATCACAAGTGGTCAGACCTCCTACAAGCAAGGGAGCTTTTCTTTATGATGATTTTGAGCATTCTCGCAACTGTTGTTCTGCTCGGTGTGTTGTTCTATCACCGCGTGAGTTTATTCCTGAGCAGTCTGATTCTTCTGGCCTGGACGGCTGCGCTTGGCGCCGCAGGCCTCTGGAATATCTGGCTTTTAGTCCCTCTTGCCATCATTCTTCTGCCGTTTAACCTGGCCCCGATGCGTAAATCAATGATCTCTGCGCCGGTGTTCAAAGGCTTCCGCAAAGTGATGCCGCCAATGTCGCGCACCGAGAAAGAAGCGATTGATGCGGGCACCACCTGGTGGGAAGGCGATCTGTTCCAGGGCAACCCGGACTGGAAAAAGCTGCATAACTATCCGCAGCCGCGCCTGACCGCTGAAGAACAGGCCTTTATTGACGGCCCGGTGGAAGAAGCGTGCCGTATGGCCAACGACTTTGCCATCACCCATGAAATGGCCGATCTGCCGCCAGAGCTGTGGGCGTATCTGAAAGAACATCGCTTCTTCGCGATGATCATCAAGAAAGAGTACGGCGGTCTGGAATTCTCCGCTTACGCTCAGGCTCGCGTCCTGCAAAAGCTGGCAGGCGTCTCCGGGATCCTGGCGATTACCGTTGGCGTGCCTAACTCCTTAGGCCCGGGCGAACTGCTGCAGCATTACGGTACCGAAGAGCAGAAAGATCACTACCTGCCGCGTCTGGCACGCGGTCAGGAAATCCCATGCTTCGCGCTGACCAGCCCGGAAGCGGGCTCCGATGCAGGCGCGATCCCGGACACCGGCGTGGTCTGCATGGGCGAGTGGCAGGGCGAGCAGGTGCTGGGCATGCGCCTGACCTGGAACAAGCGTTATATCACCCTGGCGCCAATCGCCACCGTGCTGGGTCTGGCCTTTAAGCTCTCTGACCCGGAAAAACTGCTGGGCGGTGAAGAAGATCTGGGCATTACCTGCGCGCTGATCCCAACTTCTACCCCAGGCGTTGAAATTGGTCGTCGTCACTTCCCGCTGAACGTGCCGTTCCAGAACGGTCCGACCCGCGGTCAGGACATCTTTGTGCCGATTGACTACATCATCGGCGGTCCGAAAATGGCCGGTCAGGGCTGGCGTATGCTGGTGGAATGTCTGTCCGTGGGCCGCGGCATTACCCTGCCGTCGAACTCAACCGGCGGTCTGAAGTCGGTCGCGATGGGGATTGGCGCTTACGCTCATATCCGCCGTCAGTTCAAAATCTCCATCGGCAAGATGGAAGGTATCGAAGAGCCGCTGGCGCGTATCGCGGGCAACGCCTACGTGATGGATGCCGCGGCTTCTCTGATTACCTATGGTATTATGCTGGGCGAAAAACCGGCCGTGCTGTCCGCGATTGTGAAGTATCACTGTACCCACCGCGCGCAGCAGTCGATCATTGACGCGATGGATATCGCGGGCGGTAAAGGCATTATGCTCGGCGAAGGCAACTTCCTGGCGCGCGGCTATCAGGGCGCACCGATTGCCATCACCGTGGAAGGGGCAAACATCCTGACCCGCAGCATGATGATCTTCGGTCAGGGCGCAATCCGCTGCCATCCGTACGTGCTGGAAGAGATGGCTGCCGCGCAGAACAACGACGTGGATGCCTTCGATAAGCTGCTCTTCAAACATATCGGTCACGTGGGCAGCAACAAGGTGCGCAGCTTCTGGCTGGGCCTGACGCGCGGTCTTACCAGCGCGACGCCGACCGGCGATGCGACCAAACGTTACTACCAGCATCTGAACCGTCTTAGCGCCAACCTGGCTCTGCTGTCTGACGTCTCCATGGCGGTGCTGGGCGGTAGCCTGAAGCGTCGCGAGCGTATTTCTGCCCGTCTGGGGGATGTGCTGAGCCAGATCTTCCTGGCCTCTGCGGTCCTGAAGCGTTACGACGATGAGGGCCGTCAGGAAGCGGATCTGCCGCTGGTACACTGGGGCGTTCAGGATGCGATGTATCAGGCTGAACAGGCGATTGACGACCTGCTGGCGAACTTCCCGAACCGCTTCGTGGCGGGCGCTCTGCGCGCGGTGATCTTCCCGACCGGTCGTCACCATCTGGCGCCGTCCGACAAGCTGGACCACAAGGTGGCGAAGATCCTGCAGGTACCGAGCGCAACCCGCTCCCGTATCGGTCGTGGTCAGTATCTGACGCCGACGCCGCATAACCCGGTGGGTCTGCTGGAAGAGGCTCTGCTGGACGTGATGGCTGCCGATCCGATTCACCAGAAAATCTGTAAACAGCTGGGCAAAAACCTGCCGTTTACCCGTCTGGACGAACTGGCAAAACAGGCGCTGGCCGGCGGCATTATCAATAAAGATGAAGCCGCTCTGCTGGTGAAAGCCGAAGAGAGCCGTCTGCGCAGCATTAACGTGGATGATTTCGAACCGGACGAGCTGGCGACGCAGCCGGTAAAGCTGCCGGAGAAGCACCGCAAGCCTGAAGCGGCGTAACGCGTTTCGCTTATACAAACCCCGCCCCGCGCGGGGTTTTTTATTGCCACATTTTCTCGTAATGACGTGCTAAAGTGTCAAAAAGCGGTCGTTTGAGGAGTCTGTATCGTGCCTGGTTTGAAGATTTCGATTTTGCAGCAACCTTTAGTGTGGATGGATGGCCCCGCCAACCTGCGCCACTTCGATCGTCAACTGGAAGACATTACCGGGCGTGATGTGATTGTCCTGCCGGAGATGTTCACGACCGGCTTCGCCATGGAAGCGGCACAGCAGTCAATGCCGCAGGATGAGGTGGTCGCCTGGATGCACGCCAAAGCGCAGCAGACCAACGCGCTGATCGCCGGGAGCGCCGCCCTGCAAACGGATCGCGGGCCGGTGAACCGCTTCCTGCTGGTGGAGCCGGAAGGGAAAGTGCATTTTTACGATAAACGCCACCTGTTCCGCATGGCGGATGAGCATCATCACTATGAAGCGGGTCACGAACGCGTGGTGTTCGAGTGGCGCGGCTGGCGTATTTTGCCGCTGGTTTGCTACGACCTGCGCTTCCCGGTGTGGTCGCGCAACCGCAACGATTACGACCTGGCGCTGTATGTTGCCAACTGGCCTGCACCGCGCTCCCTGCACTGGCAGTCACTGCTGGTGGCGCGCGCGATTGAGAACCAGGCGTACGTGGTGGGCTGTAACCGCGTGGGAACCGACGGCAACGGGCATCACTACCGCGGCGACAGCCGGGTAGTGAATCCGCAGGGCGAGATCATTGCCACCGCCGAGCCGCATCAGGCGACGCGCATTGATGCGGAGCTGTCGCTGACGGCGCTGCAGGAGTATCGCGAGAAGTTTCCGGCGTGGCAGGATGCGGATCCGTTTAGCATTGGGTGAAATGTTCCCCTCACCCCGCCCCTCTCCCTCAAGGGAGAGGGGGGCGTCCGTACAGGCATTATTTTGTGGGGAACCCTCATCCCCTTTGGGAGAGGAAGGATAAAACATTAACTCACCAGCGCCTGCCCGTCCTTGCGGCTTTCCGTCGCGGCCACGTAGTGCCCTTCCGGCATACGATAGATCACCTGCGCACCGCCGAAGTTGTAATCCTGGAGCGGATCTTCCACCACGATCTGATGCCCGCGTTCGCGCAGCGCGGCAATGGTGTTGCGATCGAACGTCGATTCAACGATCACCTCCCTGCCCTGCACCACGCGCCAGCGCGGGGCGTCGATTGCCGCCTGCGGGTTTTGCCCGTGCAGCATAATGCGCAGCGCCATCTGCATGTGCCCCTGCGCCTGCATCGGGCCGCCCATCACGCCAAAGGACATCAGCGGCTGGCCGTTGCCGTCCATCGCAAAGCCCGGAATGATGGTGTGGAACGGTCGCTTGCTGCCCGCCAGCGCGTTCGGGTGCTTTGGATCCAGCACAAAGCCGCAGCCCCGGTTTTGCAGGCTGATCCCCGTATCCGGCACCACAATGCCTGAACCGAAACCCATGTAGTTGGACTGAATAAACGACACCATCATCCCGCTGGCGTCAGCGGTGCTGATGTAGACCGTGCCGCTCTGCGTCGGGGAACCGTAAATGAAATCAGAGGCGTGCTTGTGATTGATAAGCGCCGCGCGCGACTTCAGATAATGGTCGCTCAGCAGCTCTTTCGCCGCGAACGCCATATGGTCTTCATCCGCCACGTAGCGGTCGAGATCCGCCAGCGCCAGCTTCATCGCTTCGATGGACAGGTGCAGGGACTGCACGGAATCCGGATGATGCTTCTCAATGCCGCACTGCTCAAGAATGCCGAGCGCAATCAGCGTGGCGATCCCCTGGCCGTTTGGCGGCAGCTCCTGCACCGAACCGCCCGCGAAGTCGCGCGACAGCAGCTCTACCCAGTCCACGCGATGGCTCGCCAGATCCTCAGCCGTCAGGTGCGCGCCATGCTCTTTAGCGAAGGCAGCAATTTTCTGCGCCAGCTCACCGCGATAAAAAGCTTCGCCGTTGGTGCGGGCGATCAGCTCCAGCGAGTTCGCCTGCGCCGGGTTACGGAAGATTTCCCCCACGCGCGGGGCGCGGCCTTCCGGCGCGAAGCAGGCGCTGAAGCCCGGCTGATCTTTCAGCTTGCTATAGCCGCGCTGCCAGAGATGCCCAATCAGCGGGGAGACCGGGAAACCGTTGCGCGCGTAGTCAATGGCAGGCTGCGCCAGCGTGGTCAGCGGCAACGTGCCGAAGCGTTCCGCCAGCGCCACCCAGCCGGATACCGCGCCCGGCACGGTCACCGCGTCCCAGCCAATTTCCGGCACCGCGGTTTTTCCGGCAAACAGATCCGCATGCCAGCTCGCAGGCGAACGACCGGACGCGTTCAGGCCGTGCAGCTTTTCACCGTCCCAGACGATGGCAAAGGCGTCGCTGCCGATCCCGTTGCCGGTCGGCTCAACCACCGTCAGCGCCATCGCGGCGGCAATGGCCGCATCAACGGCGTTGCCGCCCAGCTGCAGCATTTTCATTCCCGCCTGTGCCGCCAGCGGCTGCGACGTGGCGACGGCGTTACGGCCCATCATTGGCGGGCGGCGTGAAGCGTAACCGGACGTAAAATCAAGCGCTTTGGTCATCATGACTCCTTAGTCGTGGCGCGGATCGAGCGCATCGCGCAGCCCGTCGCCGAGTAAATTAAAGCCCTGCACGGCGAGGAAAATCGCCACGCCGGGGAAAACGGACATCCACGGCGCCTGCTCCAGAAACCCTTTCGCGGTGTTGAGCATGGAGCCCCATGACGGATTGGGCGGCTGCTGCCCCAGCCCTAAAAACGACAGGCTGGCTTCGGCGATAATCGCTGAGGCAATCGCCAGCGTGGCCTGCACCAGGATCGGCGACATCACGTTTGGCAGGACGTATTTGACGATGATCCAGCGATCCGGCAGACCAATCGCCCGCGCGCCGTCGATATACTCTTCGTTGCGAATAGCGATCACCTGACCGCGCGTCAGGCGGGCGAAGATCGGCATCGCCGAAAGACCGATGGCGATCATGGCGTTCGTCAGGCTCGGGCCCAAAAACGCTCCCAGCGCGATCGCCATGATCAGGAACGGACACGCCAGCAGCGCCTCGATAAACCGCGAGATCACGCCGTCCCACATCTTCTGGAAGTAGCCCGCCACCAGCCCCAGCGGCACGCCGATAACCACCGCGATAACGACCGACATACAGCCCGCCATCAGCGAGGTGCGCGCCCCCCAGATAATGCGGGATAGAATGTCGCGCCCCAGTTCGTCGGTGCCGAACCAGTACATCGCCGACGGCGCTTTGCGCACCGCCAGGAAGTTAGCTTTAACCGGATCGAACGGGGCGATCCACGGCGCCAGCAGCGCCACCAGCACAAAGAAACCCACCACCACCGCGCCGATCACCGCGCTTTTATTGCCGAGGAATTTCTTCAGCACCCGGTTTTGCGCCCGCGGCAGCGCGGGCACAACGGTTTGCGTCGTCAGTTCCGCCATGGTTAACCTCGCATTTTCGGGTTGATAAGGACGTAAAGCACGTCGGCCAGCAGGTTCAGCATCAGGAAGCCGATCGCCACGATCAGCACCACGCCCTGTACCACCGCGTAGTCACGGTTAAATACCGAGTCGACGATCATCTTGCCGAAGCCCGGAATGGTGAAGACCTGCTCGGTCAGCACCGCGCCGCCCAGCAGCTCGCCGAACAGCAGCGTAGTGAGGGTGATGACCGGCACCAGCGCGTTGCGAAACGCGTGCTTTAGGATCACCGCCTTCGGCAGCAGCCCTTTCGCCCGCGCGGTGCGGATGTAATCCGCTTTCAGCACGGCAATCATCGAGGCGCGGGTGTGGCGCATCAGCGTCGCCGCGAGGCCGGTTCCGAGCACGGACGCGGGCAGCAGCAGCGTTCGCAGGTTCTGAAGCGGATCTTCACTGAACGGCACGTAGCCGGATGCGGGCAGCCACTGCAGGTTCACCGAAAAGACCAGTATCAGCAGGATCCCCAGCCAGAAGTGCGGGATCGAGATCCCCGAGATCGCCACGAAGTTCGCCCCGTGATCGACCCAGCTGTTTTTGTTCACCGCCGCGAGGATCCCCATGCTGATGCCAAACACCAGCGCGATAATCATCGCCAGCAGGGACAACTCCAGCGTGACCGGCAGCTTGCTGGCGATCAGCTGCGTCACCGGTTCGTGCGTGCGTAAGGAGACGCCCAGATCGCCCTGCAGCGCCCGCGTCAGCCAGTGGAAATACTGCACGGGGATCGGCGCATCGAGGTTCAGCTCCGCGCGCAGCTGGGCGATGACCGCCGGGTCGCGCTCCTCCCCGGCCATGGCGATCAGCGGGTCGCCGGGCAGCAGCTTTTGCAGTCCGAACACCATCATGCTCACCAGCAGCAGGGTTGGTATAGCCAGCAGCAGACGTTTGCAAATCAGTTCCAGCATGGGTTCTCCTCAGGACCTTTATTTCGCCAGCGTCAAACCCGCCAGACGCACGATGCCGTCCGGGTACGGCTTAAAGCCCTGCACACTTTTGTTCAGACCGAAAATGCGCGGCTCGAAGTAGAGGTAGGCAATCGGCATGTCGGTTTGCAGCTGCTTCACCACCTTGTCGTACAGCGGCTGGCGTGCGGCCTGATCGGTGCTCTGGCGCGCCTGGGTCAGCCACTCATCGACCTGCGCGTTGCTGTAGCGGCCGTCGTTCAGCGTGCCTTTGCTGTGGATAAAGCCGTAGATGCTGCCGTCCGGATCCGGACGACCCGACCAGCCGGAGAAGCTCAGCTGATAGTCGCCGCTCTGCTGTCGATCCAGCAGCGTGGCGAATTCGGTCATCTGCAGGTTCAGGTTAAATCCGGCCTCGGCGACCATCGCCTGCAGCACCTGGCCCACCTGCTGTGAGGTTGGGTTGTTCGGCACCAGCAGGTTGACGGTGAGCGGCGCGGTGACGCCTGCCGCTTTCAGCAGCGCTTTAGCCTTGTCGACGTCACGCGGCGGGACTGGCAGGTTGACGTGATACGGGCTGACCGGGGAAAACGCCTGGTTTGCCGGGGTGTAAAGCCCTTCGAAGACCACCTGGTTCAACGCATCGCGGTCGATGGCCTGTGAAAACGCCTCGCGCACGCGGGCGTCCTTGAACGGATCGTTGGCAGGCACCTTGCCGTTGTTGATGTTGAAGGTGATGCCCTGATAGCCCAGGCCCGTCACCTTCGCCAGCGCCAGCTTGCTGTCGGCTTCGACGGTTTTAACGTCGCTTGCGGCGATGCCTTCGGTCAGGTCAAGATCGCCCGCGCGCAGGTTCGCAAGGCGCACGGAGGCATCCGGGATCGGCAGATAGATGATTTTGTCGAAGTGGTAAGCGCCTTTGTTCCAGTAGTTGTCGAAGCGGGTCAGCACGATGCGGTCCTGGGACACGCGGCTGTCGAATTTATACGGGCCGGAGCAGACCGGGTGGGCGGCAAAGTCAGGCTTTTTCGCCGCCTCGGGGGCCATCATCGCGCCCGCGCGGTCGGTGAGCTGCATCAGCAGCGCGGCATCGGGGGTCTTCAGGTGCAGCGCAATCTGCATCGGGCCGGTGACCTCGACCGATTCAACGGAAGAGATCTCGCTTTTACGCAGAGAGCCTTTTAAGGTCAGGGCGCGGTCGAGGTTGTATTTTGCCGCGGCGGCATCGAATTTCTCACCGTCGTGGAAGGTGACGCCTTCGCGCAGATTGAGCGTCAGGGTTTTACCGTCGTCACTCCACGCCCAGTCTTTAGCCAGGCCGGGGACGACCTTCAGATTTTCATCCACGTCCACCAGCCTGTCGCACAGGGAGGCAAAGACGAAGCGGCCATAGTAGGTGCGCGCCAGATGCGGGTCGAGCATGTCCGGGTCAGCGCCCAGGCCGATCCGCAGCACGCTTTCAGAATGGGCGGGCAGCGCCGCGCCAAGCAACATAACACTTCCCAGTACGGTCAAAAGAGAATTACGCATTGTCATTATCATGAGTTCCTTGAAGGAAGGGACGAGTGGGTGGCCGCGTGTTCAAACAGCGCGCGGCGGCGCAGAAAGGCGGCGGATGGCGGTGCGATCTGAATAATGCTGCGATCGCGGTTGATCTCCTGCCAGCGATGACAGGCAACCTGACGTCCACCGTCGAGCACCTGATTGATCGGCTCAACCTGGCGGCATTCATCGGTAACGTACGGGCAGCGGGTGTGGAAACGGCAGCCGGAAGGCGGGCTGGCCGGGTTGGGCAGATCCCCCTGCAGCAGCGGCGCGTCGCGTTCAACGCCCGGCTGCATCTGCGGTGCCGAGGCGATCAATGCCTGCGTATAGGGGTGCAGCGGCGCGTCAAAAATCTCGTCGACGGTGGCAAGCTCGACGATTTGCCCGAGATACATGACCGCCACGCGGTCGCTCATATGGCGGATCACCGCCAGGCCGTGGGCGACAATCACCATCGTCAGCCCCAGCTGGTGCTTCAGGCTTTCCAGCAGGTTGACCACCTGTGCCTGAACGGAGACGTCCAGCGCGGACACCGGCTCATCGCCCAGCAGCAGCTTCGGTCCCGAGGCCAGCGCGCGCGCAATGCCGATACGCTGGCGCTGCCCGCCGGAAAACTCGTGCGGATAGCGCCCGGCCCAGGCGGCAGGCAGGCCAACGGTTTTGAGCAGCTCGGCAACGCGGTACTGGCGATCCGCTTTTTTCATGTTCTGATGCAGCCACAGCGGCTCCCCGACGATCTGCTCCACCGTCATGCGCGGGTTGAGCGAGGCGAAGGGATCCTGGAAGATAATCTGCAGCTCGCGCCGGAGCTGGTTCAGGCGGGCACCGGAGGCGTTGGTGATCTCTTCCCCCTGGTAAAACACGCGCCCTTCGCTGGCGGCCAGCAGGCGCAGCAGCAGACGACCGAGGGTAGATTTCCCGGAGCCGGACTCGCCGACGATCGCCAGCGTTTCGCCCGGCATCACGGCAAGCGAAACGCGATCGACCGCGGTGACAAACCGTGCCGGGGTAAAGAGTTTTTTGGGGCCGGGGAAAAGCTTGCTGAGGTCACGGGCTTCAAGAATGGGCGTGGTCATGCGATTTCTCCCAGGGCAATGTGCTGTTCGAGCGGCACGCGGAAGCAGGCGACCTGATGGCCCGCGCCGAGCGCGGTGAGCTGCGGTTTTTCAGCATGGCAGCGCGACTGCGCAAACGGACAGCGGGTGGCAAAACGGCAGCCTTTCGGCATGGATTCCGGGAGCGGGACCGATCCGGGAATGGTGGAGAGCTGGCCCTTGCGTGCCCCAAGTGAAGGAATCGAGCCCATCAGGCCGATGGTGTACGGATGCTGCGGGTCGGCAAAGATGGCCTCCACGCTCCCCTGCTCCACCACCTGTCCGGCATACATCACCGCTACCTGCTGGGCGACTTCTGCTACGACGCCTAAATCGTGGGTGATCATCAGCACCGCCGTGCCGGTTTCCTCTTTTAAGGCGTTGAGCAAGGCGAGGATTTGCGCCTGGATGGTGACGTCGAGCGCAGTGGTGGGCTCGTCGGCAATCAGCAGTTTGGGATGGTTAATCAGCGCCATCGCAATCATCACCCGCTGGCGCATGCCGCCGGAAAGCTGGTGGGGATATGCTTTCAGGCGCATCTCTGCCGCCGGGATCTGTACCTTCTCGAGGATCTGCAGCGCGACCTTCATCGCCTCTGCGCGCGAGACGTTCTGGTGTCGCATAACCGCTTCGCTAAGCTGATCCCCCAGCGTAAACGCCGGATTGAGCGAGGTCATCGGCTCCTGGAAAATCATCGCCAGCTCGCTGCCGCGCAGGTCGGCATATTCCCGCGGCGAGAGCTTTCGCAGATCGTGGCGGCGAAACTGCATCTCGCCGCTGACAATCTGCGCGCTGGCGGGCAGTAACCCCATCAGCGCCAGTGAGGTGATACTTTTCCCGCAGCCGGACTCACCCACCAGCGCCAGCGTTTCGCCCGCCCTGACGGTCAGCGAGATACCATCAAGCACGCTAACCGGCGAGCCAGCAAACGTAACGTTGAGGTTTTGCACCCGCAATACGGGCGTGGCGTCCTTAAAGGGTATTGTCGTCATGGCGTGAAGTCGTCCTCAAGGTGGATCGCCAGAATCAGGGCGGTTTGCAGGCTGAGCAGGTGTTCGCGCATGGCGGCCGCGGCTTCATTAGGCTGGCGATGGATAATCGCAGACATGATCTTATGGTGGTGGTCGTTATAGCTGTCGACACGTTCGGGCGTGCGGGCTAATTCGCGCAGATGCTGCCAGCCTGGTTCGCGCCGAACGGCATCAATGGCATCAAACAGGCCGAGCATCAGACGGTTGCCCGCCGCCTCGGCAATTGCCCGGTGAAAGGCGCTGTCCCAGAGTTCGTTGAGATCGCGGTCATCCGGGCTGACCTTGTCGATGCGTTCCAGCATGCGCTGCATGAGCGCGAGGTTTTCCCTGGTGGCACGCAGTGCCGCAAGCCGGGCTAAGCCGGGTTCGAGCTGTAGACGAGCTTCCATCACTTCCAGAAGGTTGGTCTGCTGAACCAATCCCTGAAGGGCCAGCGGTTCAACAGGTGCCGCCGGGCCAATAAAGGTCCCTTTGCCCTGCTTACGCCAGATGCGCCCCTCTTCTTCCAGCACGTCCAGCGCACGACGCACTTCGCGTCGTCCTACGCCGAGAGTGTCCGACAGCTCACGTTCCGTGGGCAGCGGTATGCCTGGTGTTGACTCATGCTGGTTGATAAGCCCGCGCAGCTGCTCAAGCGCGGTGCTGGAATTTGCCAGAAACCGTGACGGTTTTTCCATATTGGTTCGCTCGCTTTCATCATTGCTTTATTTTTATTAACGATAAGTTATTGATATGGAATGAAGCTTATCGTGCTAATGATTAAGCAATAACCAAACCAATACTTAATTGGTTCGGCATATTTTTGGAAAGCAGGAGTTAACCAAATGATTCTGCGTGAATTATTTTTACAGAAAGAAACATTCTGAACGAGGTGCGAGGAGAGGATCGATGGAGAAATGCACAACCATAGTGCAAATAATGCACTACACCTGTGCAATTGTTAATAAATTGCACCATGCATATTAACTTTATGTTAACAATAAGTGAGAGGATGAGATTACAGAAGGCTGAAACGACGAAGGCCTGAATCATTTCTGATTCAGGCCTTCTGAATAGTGGCGGAACGGACGGGACTCGAACCCGCGACCCCCTGCGTGACAGGCAGGTATTCTAACCGACTGAACTACCGCTCCACTGTTCCCGTTTGGGGAACGAGGCGCATATTACGGTGCGCCTCCGATCTCGTCAACGCTTTTTCTCACGTTTTGAATCGTTTGCTGCAAAAATCGCCCAAACGATGATTTTACAGGCATTCAGGCGTTTTTTCAGGCGCGCCACATACAGCTGCCGCCCTTCTTCTGTACCAGATCAAGCCGGGATTCGTGGTTAAGAAGCTCTTCATCACTGGCTAAAACAACCCGCAAGCGACTGGCCTGACGAACAACACGCTGAATGCCGGCTTCGCCTTGCGTCTGCTGGGATTCATTTTCCATACTGAACTTCATTGACGTCTGCCCGCCGGTCATCGTCAGATAGACATCGGCCAGGATCTGGGCATCGAGCAACGCCCCGTGGAGCGTTCGCTTGGTATTGTCTATCTCGTAGCGCGAGCAGAGTGCATCCAGGCTGTTACGCTTGCCGGGGAACATCTTCCTTGCCAGCGCCAGGCTGTCCGTCACCTTACAGAAGGTGTTCGTCTTCGGAATATCACGATTAAGCTTGCTGAATTCATAATCCATAAAGCCGATATCGAACGATGCGTTATGGATGACAAGCTCGGCGCCCTTGATATATTCCAGGAACTCGTCAGCGACATCCGCAAAAGTCGGCTTATCCAGCAAGAACTCATCGGCAATACCGTGAACGCCGAACGCTTCAGGATCCACCAGCCGATCGGGTTTGAGGTAGACGTGGAAGTTGTTCCCCGTAAGACGACGGTTCACCACTTCAACGGCGCCGATCTCGATGATCTTATGCCCTTCGTAGTGCGCGCCGATCTGGTTCATACCGGTGGTTTCGGTATCGAGGACAATCTGGCGAGTAATTGCAGTGCTCATAGCGGTCATTTATGTCAGACTTATCGTTTAACTGAACGTTTCGAATACAGGAAGTCTACCAGAGATGCGTAAACAGGTAGAAATTTTCACCGATGGATCTTGTCTCGGTAACCCAGGGCCCGGCGGCTACGGCGCGATTATGCGCTATCGCCAGCACGAAAAAACCTTTAGCGAAGGCTATTTTCTGACCACCAACAACCGGATGGAGTTGATGGCGGCCATCGTGGCGCTGGAGGCGTTAAAAGAACATTGTGACGTGGTGTTAAGCACCGACAGTCAGTACGTGCGTCAGGGGATCACCCAGTGGATCCATAACTGGAAAAAACGCGGCTGGAAAACCGCCGATAAGAAGCCGGTCAAGAACGTCGATCTCTGGAAACGTCTTGATGCTGCGCTGGGGCAGCACCAGATTAAGTGGGAGTGGGTTAAAGGCCACGCTGGCCACCCGGAAAACGAACGCTGCGACGAACTGGCGCGTGCTGCGGCATCCAATCCCGCACATGAAGATGCGGGCTATCAGCCCGACGCCTAATCGGTTTTTTTGTACTGCCGCGTGGCGCCGACGGTCTGGCGAATGGGCGTTTTCGACTTGCTCTGCTTCATAGGGTTAAGCGTAAGGGGAATAGTTCGCTTACGCGCAACGATAAACTGCAAACAGCCCAATGCAGGGAGATGGGTGCTCAGTACCACGCCCCCCTGCCGCGCCCAGGGCAGCACCTGAAAACCTCCGTAGCAGAGCACCTCAAAGTTCAGCAGCGAAAGCCAGTCGAGCTGGCGCATCATGGTGAACATCCGGCTGTTGTAAGGTGGAGTCCGGCGCAGCACCGGTACTAGCTTACGCAGGCCCATCAGGCTTAGCGGATTGAATCCGCTAAGTACCAGCCAGCCGTCATCAATCAACACGCGATCGGCTTCGCGAAGCAGACGATGCGGATCGCTGCACCAGGGTAGCGTATGTGCGAGCAAACACGCATCGACGGATTTTTCCGCAAACGGCAGATGCAGCGGGTCTGCCTTCACCTGAACCGGCGATCCGCCGAGAGAGACGTTAACCTGATGCGAGATAGCGCAGCTTTCGGTATTGATTTCCGCGCTGAGATTGCCAATCTTAAGCAGGTGAAAGCCATACATTTTCGCGAGCCAGGGCTTCAGCTGCTGTTCTAACGCTTCGCGATAGTATTCACCCCAGGGCAATTCCGCCCAACGTTCCGGTGCTGCGACAGTCTGAGGTATCCTTGCCGGTTTCATCAAAACACCCGCCACGCTCTAAGAGGTAATGTATGAATCTTATCAGTATTCCAGCGTTTCAGGACAATTACATCTGGGTTTTGGTTGACGACGATCGCCGATGCGTCATTGTCGATCCCGGAGAATCCGCCCCTGTTCTGCACGCCATAAAAGAGAACGGCTGGAAGCCAGAAGCCGTTTTGTTGACGCATCATCATAACGATCACACTGGCGGCGTGCCTGAACTGAGCGCCCATTTTCCGCATCTTGTGGTTTACGGACCGGCAGAAGCACAAGATAAGGGAATCACGCATGTAGTCGAAGAAGGCGAAAATATCCTCATACGCGAGTGGGAGTTTTCCGTATTTGCTACACCGGGTCACACTTTGGGACATCTGTGTTTCTACAGTAAGCCTTATCTTTTTTGCGGCGATACGCTGTTCTCCGGAGGCTGCGGAAGACTATTTGAAGGTACGCCAGCTCAAATGTATCAGTCTTTACAAAAGATTAACGCGCTACCCGATGAGACGCTCATTTGTTGCGCCCATGAGTATACATTAGGAAATATGAAGTTTTCCGTGAGCCTCTTACCCGAGGATCGAGCGATTCAGGATTATTATCACAAAGTGAAGGAGTTACGTGCAAAAAACCAAAAAACACTCCCCGTAATTCTGAAAAACGAGCGCCAAATTAATTTATTTTTACGAACAGATGATATTGATTTAATTAATAAAATTAACCAAGAAACAAATTTGCAACAACCAGAACAACGATTTGCATGGTTAAGGTCAAAGAAAGATAACTTCAGATAATTGCGGGTTGCCTTTTCAAAATTTCGCCGTTATCATCGCTCGTCTTTTAAGCAACTATTGACACACACATGAAGGCAAAAGCGATATTACTCGCCTCTGTCCTGCTTGTAGGTTGCCAGTCGCAAAACGGCAGCAACGTACAACAGCACGCACAGAGCCTTTCTGCGGCTGGTCAAGGGGAAGCAGGGAAGTTTGCAAGTTCGGCGCGCTGGATGGACGATGGAACATCTTACGCGCAGGATCAAGACTTGTGGACCTCTATTGGCGACGAGCTAAAGATGGGAATTCCGGAAAATCCCCGGATTCGCGAACAGAAACAGAAGTATTTAAGTAATAAGAGCTATCTCCACGATGTAACGTTACGGGCAGAGCCGTATATGTACTGGATAGCCGGGCAAGTTAAGAAACGTAACATGCCTATGGAGCTGGTACTCCTACCCATAGTGGAGAGCGCTTTTGACCCACACGCGACGTCTGGCGCCAATGCCGCAGGCATTTGGCAGATCATTCCGAGCACCGGGCGAAACTATGGTCTGAAACAGACCCGCAACTATGATGCGCGTCGCGATGTTGTCGCTTCAACGACAGCCGCTCTCGACATGATGCAACGTCTGAACAAGATGTTTGATGGCGACTGGCTGTTAACGGTCGCAGCGTATAATAGTGGCGAAGGTCGTGTACTGAAGGCAATGAAAGCGAATAAAGCACGGGGTAAATCCACCGATTTTTGGTCGCTCTCACTGCCACAGGAAACAAAGATTTACGTACCGAAAATGCTGGCATTGAGCGATATTCTCAAGAACAGCAAGCGTTACGGTGTACAACTGCCAACACCAGACGAAAGTCGTGCACTGGCGCGTGTTCGCCTCAGCAATCCGGTTGATATTCAACAAGTTGCTGATATGACGGGTATGTCGGTAAGTAAATTGAAAACCTTTAATGCAGGCGTTAAAGGCTCGACGCTGGGGGCAAGCGGCCCGCAGTATGTGATGGTTCCGCAGAAACATGCGGCGCAGTTACGTGAGTCTTTAGCATCGGGTGAAATTGCCGCCGTTCAGTCAACGCTGATCGCCGATGCTTCATCCGTTAGCAGCCGCAGCTATAAGGTGCGTTCAGGGGATACCCTTTCAGGCATTGCCTCACGTCTTGGCGTGACGGCGAAAGATCTGCAGCAGTGGAATAATCTGCGCAGCTCTGGGCTGAAGGTGGGTCAGACACTGACGGTGGGTGCAGGTAGCAGCGCACAGCGTCTCGCCAGCAACAGCGATAGCATTACCTATCGCGTGCGCAAGGGCGATTCACTGTCCAGTATCGCAAAACGACACGGCGTAAACATCAAGGATGTGATGCGCTGGAACAATGATACTGACAATCTGAAACCAGGCGACCAGTTGACGCTGTTTGTGAAGAACAGCGCGACGCCAGACTCCTGATAACACGATCGAAAGATAAAAAGGCACCGATTCCCCTCGGTGCCTTTTTTGTTTATCCCGCTTTTTGCGCTTCGGCCATGATGGTATCGCTGGTAAACGATCCATCTTCCTGCAGTTCAAAGTACGCTTTTACCTCCGCGGACGCACTCTCCTGATAGAGCCTGATCGCCTGGCTTAATGCTTCCGGGGTGCGCATACGCGCGATCCAGGAGCTGAACTCCAGCGGTAAGCGGTCTGTAATCAACGCGCGCGCGATCAGCCCCGCTTCAGTGATAAGCGACAACCACTCTCCGCTGGCGTAGTTTTGCACATGCGAGGTATCGCGCAGCGCTTCTACCGTCTGCAGCCAGATATTGCGCACCGGGTGTCCGGGAGACATCACATCCATAATGATGAAGGTGCCGCCCGGCTTCAGAACACGTTTGACCTCGCGCAATGCCTGGCCGACATCGTGCCAGTGGTGCGCGGAGTAACGGCTGATAACCACCTCAAACGACTCATCATCGAACGGTAAGGATTCGGCATAGCCCTGTTGCGTATCGATGTTGTCCAGTCCCTTCGCTTTCGCCGCACCGGCAACAACGTCCAGCATCTGGCTGGATAAGTCATACGCGGTAACGTGAGCGACCTGCTGCGCAGCCGTAAAGCTGGCATGCCCTGCCCCGCAGCCTAAATCCAGCACGTGCGCCTGCGGGAACGCCGCCAGACGTTCACCGAGACGCACCAGATCGCGGCCAGAAGCATGCACGGCGCTGCTCAGATAGGCACTTGCCTGAGAACCAAACTGTTTTTCTACATTGTCATGATGGGAGCGTGTTGTTGTCATCGTACTGTCCTTTGTGAGTGAAAAATAAAGGGCAGCACCCGCGCAGGCCTGCCCCACGGCAGACCTGACACACCATTATTTATCAGGTTTGCCGGGACTGAATTCGACTAGTAGAGGGTTATGATCCGAGGCGCGCGTCACCAGAACCGAGGCATCGTGCACGCTCAAACCACGATAGAAGACAAAATCGAGAGGGCGACCAAAGGCTTTTTTGCGCTGGTCATCGCTAAAACGAACTTCACGCAGCGACATTTCGCGCGCAAAGCGATACAGCGCATTCATGCGCGGACGGCTCCAGGCATTGAAATCGCCGGCCATAATGATGGGCCCGCTGTGATGGGCAATCTGATCGCCGATCGGAAGTAGCTGCTTACTGTAGACATCCACGCCCAGACTGAAATTTACCGCATGGATATTTACGACCATCAGCATTCGGGTATCCGGCAGCGGATAGACCGTCACCAGCGCCGATTTTGCCAGACGCAGGATAGGTTCACGTTCGCGCAGTGGACAGCAATAAACCGGATGTGCTGCTGAAAGCGTCATCACACCTGAGGGGTGTTGCGGCAGGACAAACGCAGGCACCTGGTCGGCGGCAAGATAGTTCGTGGTGGCAAAGCGTACCAGTTCAGGGGTGGTTTGTGCCTCCTGAAGCAGAACCAGATGGGCATCTTTTCCAAAGTTCTTGAGTACCGATAACCATTCGGCACGCTGCTGCTTAAAGATATTCCACACCAGTACACGGATTTTTTCATCGCTGCTTAACGGCGTGCCGGCGGGTAATGCCTGGCTTATGCTCGCAAATGACCCCGGAGGCAAGATCCTCTCCGCGGGCATTCCGGCAACATAACGCATGGCATAGGTATTTTTTCGCACTTTTGGAAACAGCCTCTGTAACATTAGAACCAGCCCGGAAAACGGACTGGTTCTAATGTTATAGGGACTTTAGGTCATACTTTCAACGCAATTTCTGAGAAACCGCTTTCCAGTTTTGTAAGCAAGCACTTACTGATGTTAACCCAGCGCGACGCGAGCAGGTTTATCAAGGCGCCCACTCAGGCCAATCAGCAGGAAGGCCACCAGGACAATCACCGCGCCAATCCACGGAGTCTGGGTTAACCCAACATGCGCTACGGTTTGTCCGCCAATGATGGAGCCCAGCGCAATGCCAATATTAAATGCGGCAATGTTTAGACCCGATGCCACATCCACCGCATTTGGCGTATAGAGCTCGGCTTTCTGGACCACGTAAACCTGAAGCCCGGGGACATTACCAAAGGCAAAGATCCCCATGACCAGCACGGTGACCAGCGCGGCGTAGTGTAGCGAAGCCGTGAACTGGAAAATCATCAGCAGAACAACCAGGGCGGCGAAGATGAATTTCAGTGCCGGTACCGCACCATGCTTATCCGCAAGCTTGCCGCCCCAGATATTGCCAATGGCAACGGAAATACCGTATCCCAGCAAAATCCAGCTCACGGCATTGGGTGAGAAGCCCGCCAGGTCCTGCATCATCGGCGCCAGGAAGGTAAAGGCGGTGAATACGCCACCATAGCCCAGCGCAGTTACCGCGTAGATAATCAGCAAACGCGGATGCGTGAGCACCTTCAGCTGATCGCGCAGGCTGGCGCTTGCCCGGCCTGGAATATTCGACGGTACCAGCAGCAGGCTGGCCACCAGGGCGATGACGCCCAGCAAGGAGACGGCCAGAAACGTTTCACGCCAGCCGAAGTGTTGTCCGATAAACGTTCCCAGAGGTACGCCCGTAACGAGTGCGACGGTCAACCCACCAAACATGATCGCAATAGCTGAAGCCGCTTTCTCTTTGGGCACCAGGCTTGTTGCTATGGTGGAACCAATCGAGAAGAAAACGCCGTGTGCAAGGCCGGTCAACAGACGGGCAATCACCAGCGTGGTGTAGTCCGGCGCCTGCCAGGCCAGAACGTTGCCGGCGGTGAACAGCACCATCAGCGCGACTAGCAGCTGCTTACGCGGAAAACGTCCGGTCAGGGCCGTCAGCACTGGCGCACCGACGGCGACGCCCAGGGCGTAGATTGATACCAGCAACCCCGCAGAGGGCAACGAGATCGCAAGCTGGTTAGCAATAGTGGGAACCAGGCCCACGATAACAAATTCGGTCGTGCCAATTGCAAAGGCACTGATCGTCAGGGCAAGTAGCGCCAGTGGCATAAAATACTCCGTATCATCAGGATTAAGATGACAGGCAGTATGCGCCAGTGCTTAAATAACAAAAATGGTCAAAATCTCAATAGAATTTTGCAGGTGGTGCAAAAATGAAAGCAACTTCGGAAGAGCTGACAATCTTTGTCGCCGTCGTTGAAAGCGGCAGCTTTAGCCGCGCGGCCGAACAGCTGGGACAGGCTAATTCGGCCATCAGCCGTTCGGTAAAAAAACTGGAGATGAAGCTTGGAGTGAGTCTGCTCAACCGAACGACGCGGCAGCTGAGCCTGACGGAAGAAGGAGAGCGTTACTTCCGCCGCGTGCAGTCGGTGTTGCAGGAGATGGCTGCAGCGGAGACGGAGATTATGGAGACCCGCAGCACGCCGCGTGGATTGCTGCGCATTGATGCGGCCACGCCGGTGGTGCTTCACTTTCTGATGCCGCTGATCAAACCTTTCCGCGAACGCTATCCGGAGATGACGCTTTCTCTGGTCTCCTCAGAGACGTTTATCAACCTCATCGAGCGTAAAGTAGATGTGGCGATCCGGGCGGGAACACTGACAGATTCAAGCTTGCGCGCCCGCCCTTTGTTTGCCAGCTACCGCAAAATTATCGCATCACCAGAGTATATTGCCGAACATGGTAAACCGGAGACGGTTGAAGAACTGAAGCAGCACCTGTGCCTGGGCTTTACGGAGCCGGTGTCGCTGAACACCTGGCCTGTTGCCTGCCATGATGGTCAACTTTATGAAATTACCTGCGGATTATCGTCTAACAGCGGAGAGACGCTCAAACAGCTGTGCCTGGAAGGGAACGGGATCGCCTGTTTATCAGACTATATGATTGATAAGGAGATAGCGCGGGGTGAACTGGTGGAGCTGATGGCCGACAAACGTCTGCCGGTCGAAATGCCCTTTAGCGCAGTGTATTACAGTGACAGAGCGGTAAGCACGCGCATTCGCGCCTTTATTGACTTCCTGAGTGAACATATAAAAACAGCTCCAGGAGGAGCTGTGTGAGGGTTCAGGTTACAGAGGGTGGGTCGAACTTAATCCCAGTCAGGAGCTAAACCTTCCGGGCTTACCAGGCGATCGTTGCACTCCAGTGCTGCGATCGCTTTTTTATCGTCAGCATCCAGATGAAGATTCGCTGCTAACAGGTTGCTGGCCAGGTTTTCACGCTTAGTTGATGATGGGATCACTGTATAACCTTCACCCATTGCCCATGCCAGAATCACCTGCGCAGCAGTGGCGTTATGTTTCTCTGCGATACGTCTAATCACTTCATCTTTCAGCGCTTTACCGTAGGCCAGCGTCATGTATGAAGTGATGTGGATCCCGTGCTGTTTTGCCCAGTCCACGACTTTGCGGTTTTGCAGGTATGGAGACAGCTCAATCTGGTTGGTCGCAATATTTTCTGCGCCAACAGCGGCAATGGCTTTTTCCATCAGCGGAATGGTGAAGTTGGAGATCCCAATTTCGCGGGTTAAGCCCTGTTTTTTCGCTTCCAGCAGCGCCTGCATGAATTCTTCTACTGAGACGGCATCATTCGGTGATGGCCAGTGGATCAGCGTCAGATCTACGTAGTCAGTACGCAGTTTTTTCAGGCTCTCTTTCAGGCTAGGGATCAGCTTATCTTTGCTGAGATTCTCAATCCAGATTTTCGTGGTGATATACAGTTCATTACGCGGCACACCACTCTCTTCGAGAGCTTGTCCAACGGCAGCTTCATTTTCATAGATCTGTGCCGTATCAACTGCACGATAACCCAGTTCGAGTGCGGTTTTAACCGATGCGATAACAACGTCGTCTTTCAGGCGGAAAGTGCCAAGACCAAATGCAGGGAGAGTCATACTATTCCTCAATCATTATGTTCGTAAACTGAGGAAGATTATCGCTGGCGTTGTTATAGAGAAAAAGAGCGAAAAACGCAGAGGATTTTTGCTAATTTCGCAATAATTAAACGACAGATAAGAAAAAAGCCCTGAGCGTGAGCTCAGGGCTTTTAATAAGTGGCGGAACGGACGGGACTCGAACCCGCGACCCCCTGCGTGACAGGCAGGTATTCTAACCGACTGAACTACCGCTCCACCGAAGACTGCTG
>NZ_JBLKCZ010000028.1:0-38154 GCF_047530595.1 Enterobacter sp. 01-M-02-SI-ECC
ACGCCCTCTCGGCGCATCCCTGCGCCTCGCCCCGGCCTTACGGAAACGCTTCGGCGATTTACAGCCGGACCAGGGCATCGCTGTAAGCCATTCACTTTCCTGAAACCACATGCATCACTTCAGGTGAAAAAATTACTGGGTAACCCTCCGCCCACGGGGAGAGGGAAAAAACGAACCGCACAAAATTCACTATCCTTTCCCGCTTTTTATCTAAAAACGAATCGTTATGAGCGATTCATTTTTATTCCTTTATCAAAATTCCCGCGCCGGAAATACTGCCCTCATAACAACAAGGGGAGCAGGCACTATGGCAATTTCATCGCGAATCACACTTCTCGGCGCACTGGCGCTGTGGGCATTTCAGGCGCAGGCGGTGGACGTCACCGTCGCGTATCAAACCTCTGCGGAACCGGCGAAAGTCGCGCAGGCGGACAACACCTTTGCCAAAGAGAGCGGCGCGAAAGTCGACTGGCGCAAGTTCGACAGCGGCGCATCCGTGGTGCGTGCGTTAGCCTCCGGCGACGTGCAGATCGGCAATATCGGATCCAGCCCGCTTGCGGTGGCGGCCAGCCAGCAGGTGCCGATCGAGGTTTTCCTGCTAGCCTCGCAGCTCGGTAACTCAGAAGCGCTGGTAGTGAAGAAAAACATCACTAAACCGGAAGATCTGATCGGCAAACGCATCGCCGTGCCGTTTATCTCCACAACCCACTACAGCCTGCTGGCGGCGCTCAAACACTGGGGCATCAAGCCGGGTCAGGTACAAATCATCAACCTGCAGCCGCCGGCGATTATCGCGGCCTGGCAGCGCGGGGATATTGACGGGGCTTACGTCTGGGCACCGGCAGTGAACGAACTGGAAAAAGACGGCACCGTGCTGACCGACTCAGAAAAAGTGGGCCAGTGGGGCGCGCCAACCCTCGACGTGTGGGTCGTGCGCAAAGACTTCGCCGAGAAACATCCTGAGGTGGTGAAAGCCTTCGCAAAAAGCGCGATTGATGCCCAGCAGCCGTACATCTCTAACCCGGATGAATGGCTGAAGCAGCCCGCCAACCTGGAAAAACTCTCCCGCCTGAGCGGCGTGCCGGAAGCGGACGTGCCGGGGTTGGTGAAAGGCAATACCTATCTGACCCCCGCGCAGCAGGTGCAGCAGCTGACCGGGCCGGTAAACAAAGCGATTGTTGATACCGCCACCTTCCTGAAAGAGCAGGGCAAAGTGCCAGCGGTGGCGACGGATTACAGCCAGTACGTGACCGATCGTTTTGTGAAATAAGGAGTCCGCCATGCTGAATATTACGAACCTGTACGCCGATTACGGCGGTAAGCCCGCGCTGGAGGACATCAACCTGACGCTGGACAGCGGTGAGCTGCTGGTGGTGCTGGGCCCGTCCGGGTGCGGAAAAACCACGCTGCTGAATCTGATCGCCGGGTTTGTCCCTTATCAGCATGGCACCATCCAACTGGAAGGCAAAAAGGTGGAAGGCCCGGGCGCCGAGCGCGGCGTGGTCTTCCAGAACGAAGGATTGCTTCCCTGGCGCAACGTGCAGGAAAACGTGGCGTTTGGGCTACAGCTTGCGGGCGTCAATCGCGAACAGCGGCTGGAAACGGCACGGACGATGCTGAAAAAAGTGGGGCTGGAAGGGGCGGAAAAACGCTTTATCTGGCAGCTTTCCGGCGGCCAGCGGCAGCGCGTGGGTATTGCCCGCGCGCTGGCCGCGAATCCGCAGCTGTTGCTGCTGGACGAGCCGTTCGGGGCGCTGGATGCCTTCACCCGCGAGCAGATGCAAACCCTGCTGCTGCGCCTGTGGCACGAGACGGGCAAGCAGGTGCTGTTGATTACCCACGATATCGAAGAGGCGGTGTTTATGGCGACGGAGCTGGTACTGCTCTCGCCGGGGCCGGGCCGCGTGCTGGAGCGCTTGCCGCTGGATTTCGCCCGCCGCTTCGTCGCGGGAGAACCCGTGCGCAGCATCAAATCCGATCCGCTGTTTATCGAACAGCGTGAATACGTCTTAAGCCGCGTGTTTGAACAACGGGAGGCTTTCTCATGAGCATCGTCTTCAGTGAAAAAACGCGCCGCACGCGTCTGGCGCTGCGCTGGCCTTTCTCGCGCCAAATCACGTTGAGCGTCGGTACGCTGCTGGTGCTGCTGGCGGTGTGGTGGGCGGTTGCTGCCCAGCAGTGGGTCAGCCCGCTGTTTCTGCCGCCGCCGGGCCAGGTGCTGACCAAACTCATTACCATCGCCGGGCCGCAGGGCTTTATGGATGCCACGCTCTGGCAGCACTTAGGTGCAAGTCTGGCGCGTATTCTGGTGGCGCTTCTGGCAGCGGTAATTATCGGGATACCGGTCGGGATCGCGATGGGCTTAAGCCCGACGGTGCGCGGCATACTCGACCCGCTGATTGAGCTTTACCGTCCGGTGCCGCCGCTGGCCTGGCTGCCGCTGGTGGTTATCTGGTTCGGCATAGGTGAAACGCCCAAAGTTTTACTCATCTATCTGGCGATCTTTGCGCCGGTTGCAATGTCAACGCTGGAAGGCGTGAAGAGCGCCCAGCAGGTGCGGATCCGCGCGGCGCAGTCGCTGGGAGCCAGCCGCACGCAGGTGCTGCTGTTCGTGATTTTACCGGGCGCGCTGCCGGAAATTTTAACCGGGCTGCGCATCGGCCTCGGCGTGGGCTGGTCCACGCTGGTGGCGGCAGAGCTGATTGCGGCCACGCGCGGCCTTGGGTTTATGGTGCAGTCGGCGGGAGAGTTCCTGGCGACTGACGTGGTGCTGGCAGGGATCGCGGTGATCGCCGCGATCGCCTTCGGATTAGAACTGGGGCTGCGCGCGTTACAGCGCCGCCTGACGCCCTGGCATGGAGAAATACAATGAGTGAACGTCTGACCATTACCCCGCTGGGGCCGTACATTGGCGCGCAGGTGTCGGGCCTGGATGTGACCCGTCCGCTGAGCGATAACCAGTTCGAGCAGCTGTACCACGCGGTGCTGCGCCATCAGGTCGTTTTCCTGCGGGAACAGGCGATCACCCCGCAGCAGCAGCGCGCGCTGGCCCTGCGCTTTGGCGATCTGCATATCCACCCCGTCTATCCGCATGCGGAAGGCGTGGAGGAGATTATCGTTCTGGACACCCACAACGATAACCCGCCGGATAACGACAACTGGCACACCGACGTAACCTTTATCGAGACGCCGCCCGCCGGGGCGATTCTGGCGGCGAAGCTGCTGCCGGAAACCGGCGGCGATACGCTGTGGACCAGCGGGATTGCGGCGTATGAGGCGCTCTCCGCGCCGTTCCGGACGCTGCTGAGCGGGCTGCGGGCGGAGCACGACTTCAAAAAATCGTTCCAGGAATACAAGTACCGTAAAACGGAAGAGGAACATCAGCGCTGGCAGGAGGCGGTTGCGAAGCATCCTCCGCTGCTGCACCCGGTGGTGCGGACCCATCCTGTCACGGGCAAGCAGGCGCTGTTCGTGAATGAAGGGTTCACGACGCGCATCGTGGACGTGTCCGAGAAAGAGAGTGAGGCGCTGCTGGGATTCCTGTTCGCGCATATCACCAGGCCGGAGTTTCAGGTCCGCTGGCGCTGGCAGGAGAACGACCTGGCGATCTGGGATAACCGCGTAACGCAGCACTATGCCAATGCGGACTATCTGCCGCAGCGCCGGATTATGCAGCGGGCGACGATTTTGGGGGATAAGCCGTTTTATCGTGCGCCTTGATCCCCTCACCCTAACCCTCTCCCCAAAGGCGCGAGGGGACTGCCCGGTGCGGTTTTCACCCTCTCCCTTTTAGGGAGAGGGCTGGGGTGAGGGTATTAAATGCGCCTCAATATACCGCTGATAGCGGTTCGCCTTCAGGTAACACAAATCCACCAGCACCAGTCCGTCGACGCAGTCGTTAAACGCCGGGTCGCTGCCAAAATCAATAAACTGCACGCCGCCGGGTTCACACAGCTCGGAATACTGCTTGTAGAGCGGCGGAATGCCGCAGCCCAGATTGCCGAGCAGGGATTTCAGCTTTGTCAGGTCATCCACGTAATCCACGCCGCCAAACTGCGCGAGCACGTCCGGCAGCGATGCGGGATACGGCTGACGTGACGCGGCCAGCGGATGCGTTGCCGGGAACCACAGGCGGTAAAAGGCCACCAGCAGATCCCGTGCGGCAGGCGGTAAGCCACCGGAAATCGAGACCGGGCCAAACAGGTAGCGGTAGTTCGGATAACGCGCCAGGTAGGCTCCAATGCCGGACCATAAATAGTCCAGGCCGCGGCGTCCCCAGTAGCGCGGCTGAATAAAGCTGCGCCCCAGCTCAATGCCGTGCTCCAGTACGTCCTGCATTTTGTCGTCGTAGTGGAACAGGCTATAGCTGTACAACCCCTCAACGCCGCGCTTTTCGATCTGCATGGCCGTCGGCATAAAGCGATACGCCCCGACGATCTCCAGATCGTCCTCATCCCACAGGATCAGGTGCAGATAATCATCGTCGTAGCTGTCGGTGTCCCGACGTTTGCCGCTCCCTTCCTCGACCGCGCGAAAGGCAATCTCGCGCAGGCGGCCCAGCTCGCGCAGCAGCGGGGCGTCTTCCTGCCCGTTGCGCTGCCAAAGATAGATGGTTTTACCGTCGCTGGTATTGCCCAGACATTCGGCCTGCGCCAGCGCGCGTTTCAGGGTGGCGCGGTCTTCCGGGCGGGCAATGGCGCACTGGGTTTTAAAGACGCCAGGCAATCCCTTGCCAAGACGCATCACGTGCTGACGGCACTGTTCGGCCATCTCACGCGACGAAAGGGTGGCGCTGTGCCAGTGATGCCAGGCAATCTGCTGGCCGATCTTAATCGGCAGCTGGCTGTGGCGGCGGCGGAACATCTGCTGCATGAGTAACAGCATTGACAGCGTCGGGGAGACCAGCGTGCTGGCATAGAAGAGCAGGCTGTTATGCGCCTGAATATGCACCGGCAGCAGCGGGGCGCGCAGCTTGCTGGCGAGTTTGATAAAGCCAGAGTGCCACTTTTTGTCGCGAATGCCTTTGCGCGTGGGGCGGGAAACTTCTCCGGCCGGGAAGAAGATCAGCACGCCCGCGTTTTGCAGATGCTGTTCCATCTGCACCAGGGACGATTTCGCTGTCCTGCCGCCCATATTATCCACCGGAATAAACAGCGAGCTGAGGGGCTCAAGGTGGGTCAGCATCCGGTTGGTCACGACTTTAACATCGCGTCGCACGCGAGAAACGGCGTACATCAGCGCCAGACCGTCCAGCGTACCCGTCGGGTGGTTGGCAATAATGACCAGAGGGCCATGTTCGGGGATTTGTTCAAGATCGCGGGCGGAAACGGTGCAGAGAATATCAAGGTGTTCCAGAACTTGCTCCACCATATCCAGTCCTTTCAGGTGGCGGTGTGCTGCGGCAAATTGCTGAAATTCGTCTTCGTAAAACAGTCTTTTTAATAGACTTTTTTGCCAGGGGGTGGGCCTCGCCTGAGGCCAAAGATCGTCGAGAACGCTATCGAGGCTAAACATGGTTACTCCTCCTGCCGTCTTGCGAAGACAGTAGAAGGCGCAGATGTCGGTTGTATTGCAGTTTGGTGAAGATTAGCGCAGAGAGCAGGCCGGGTAAGGCGAAGCCGCCACCCGGCGCTAAAGCGGATTAACGCAGAATTTTCTTCTCGGCCAGATCCAGCGCGAAGTAGCTGAAGATCAGATCCGCGCCTGCGCGTTTGATGGCGCCGAGGCTTTCGAGG
This sequence comes from Enterobacter sp. 01-M-02-SI-ECC, assembly GCF_047530595.1. NCBI lineage: Bacteria > Pseudomonadati > Pseudomonadota > Gammaproteobacteria > Enterobacterales > Enterobacteriaceae > Enterobacter > Enterobacter sp. 01-M-02-SI-ECC. The sequence continues at coordinate 5,736 of NZ_JBLKCZ010000028.1, forward strand.
ACCACTTTCTCTTCGTCAATCGCACCGGCCAGCGCGGCGAATTTGATCATCGCGTACTCGCCGCTGACCTGGTAAGCGCCCAGCGGCAACTCGGTGCGCTCGCGGATGTCGCGCAGGATATCAAGGTACGCGCCCGCAGGTTTCACCATCAGGCAGTCTGCGCCCTGGGCTTCATCAAGCAGGGATTCGCGAATCGCTTCCCGACGGTTAAGCGGGTTCATCTGATAGGTTTTACGATCTCCCTTCAGCGCCGTGCCCGCAGCTTCACGGAACGGGCCGTAGAAGGAGGAGGCAAATTTGGTGGAGTAAGACATGATGGCGGTGTCGGTAAAGCCCGCCGCGTCCAGCGCCTGACGGATCGCCTGAACCTGTCCGTCCATTGCGGCAGAAGGCGCGATGAAGTCCGCACCCGCAGCGGCAGCCACGACCGCCTGTTTGCCGAGGTTCAGCAGGGTGGCATCGTTATCCACGCCGTGATCGCACAGCACGCCGCAGTGGCCGTGAGAGGTATATTCGCAGAAGCAGGTGTCTGACATAACCACCATTTCCGGCACGGTCTCTTTGCAGATGCGGGACATGCGGGCGACGAGGCCATCTTCCTTCCACGCGTCGCTGCCGGTGGCATCGGTATGGTGAGAGATGCCGAAGGTCATCACCGAGCGGATCCCCGCGTTGGCGATGCGTTCAATCTCACGCGCCAGATATTTCTCCGGAATGCGCATTACGCCCGGCATGGCTTCGATGGCTTTGTAGTCATCGATCTCTTCTTCGACAAAAATCGGCAACACCAGATCGTTTAAGGTCAGGGTTGTCTCTTCAAACATAGCGCGCAGTGCAGGTGACTTGCGCAGGCGGCGGGGACGTGCAATTAAATCGGTCATGGTATGCCTGATGTTTGTGGAACAAAGAAGGCTAGTGTACCTCAAAGTGAAGACAGGTGTTTTGGTAAAAGTGGGCATTTTATTTTGTAAAATGCGATGAGTCTGGTTTTTTGGCATCAATATATAATGCAGGACAGTATAACGCCGAAATGGAGATGAGTTATTCATATTGTTTTTATATTAAATGGAAAACATCATTGAAAATGATTTATTATTTATTTTTATATGTACATTATTGTTTTGTCTCTATTTTAATGCTTTGTTTTTATAATATTTATCTGTAGTGATAGAGGCTTTCTCGGTTTTGATGTGTTATTAGTCTGGATACGGACTTAATGGAAACATTCATTGAACCTTTTCGAAATGAAAATGCATAATTCCCTCCGCAATTAAACTAAACATTGCAAAATCATTGATGGACAAACTTGCTTATGTCCCTGAGGAGGGATGACCCAATGCAAACATGGAAAAAGAAACTCGTTGTATCTCAACTTGCATTAGCCTGCACCCTGGCTATCGCTTCTCAGGCCAATGCGAAGGATATTTCCGGAACGACATATAATACATTCGGATACGATAATACCGCTTCCGCTCCCTGGTATTATGGCTATGCCGACTGGGATTACTCAGACGCGACCCACGACGGCGATATTTATCCGGTGATTAATAAAAGCACCGTGAATGGTGTTATTTCAACATACTATCTGGATGATGGCATCAATGGGCGGGCGAATGCGTTAAGCATTTCCAACAGCACCATTAATGGTATGATTACCTCTAAGTGTATGACCTCCTCGTGTGCTGACGGCCTGGATACCGATGGCACCAACCATTCTCAATACGATCGTTTTAGCCTGACCGTAGATAATTCCACCATTAACGATACCTATGAGCATTATGCGTATGACGTCGTGAACGGGGAAAATACGGAAAGACACAATCTGGACACGTATAATCTGGGTAATGCGATTACCCTGGATGTGGAGTCCGATATTGTTATCCAGAATAATTCCCACATTGCCGGTATTACCCTGACGCAGGGTTATCAGGAGCCGGATAATACCCCTTACGACGGTGTGGAAGGCGTAGCCAACAGCAGCAAAGTATTTACCGACACGCTGGTGGTGAAAGACTCTGTTCTGACCTCAGGCGCGTACCGCGATCTGGGGACCAACGGGTTCTACGGTCAAACCGCGAAGCCGAGCGACTATGGTGAAACGAATGCCACGGCGGCGGATGATGCGGCGCTGATCGTTGCCGCTAGCGCGTCTGATAACGCGATGCAGACCACTGCCACGTTCGATCGCTCCACCGTTACTGGCGATATTCTGTTCTCCAGCACCTTCGACAACAACTTCTATCCGAACGGCGATCCGGCTACGGATACCACTGCAGACGGTGTCTATAACCCAACCACCAACGGCTGGGATGGCACCGATAAGCTGGATGTAACCCTGACCAACGGCAGCAAATGGGTCGGTGCAGCACAGTCCAGCGTCGAGGCTATCGGCCCAGCGCAGATGTATGGCCTGGGCTACAGCAACGTAGACTGGAGTAGCTTATCCCCTAACAGCATTTGGCCGGATTCCGTTTATGACAGCAACGGACACGTTGCGGGTGAAGCGGTGTATCAGAGCGGGCTGTTTAACATCGCGCTGGATAACGGCTCTGAGTGGGATACCCGCAAGCTTTCTAATATCGACACGCTGACGGTAAACAACCAGTCTCAGGTTAACGTCGAAGACTCTGGCCTGCTGGCGGACTCCATCACCCTGACCAATGCTTCATCAATGAATATTGGAGACAGCGGTGCCGTGGCGACCGACCGTCTGTATCTGGACAGCTATAGCCGTGCGGCACTGACGGAAGAAACGGCCCAACTGTATGCCAACACCATCACCGTGGATAACGGTGCTGAGCTGGCGCTGGGGCTGGGTCAGGTTGATACGCACAATATGGAACTGACCGATGGCGGGGTGCTTAACGTTGCCAGCCGAGATTACGTCCTGAACAGCGATTTGAACAACGCACGCTATATCACTAACGATAAGTACAATGCCGATTACGACTACGGTGTTGTGGCGATTAACTCTAATGGCCATCTGTCAGTAAACGGTGACGTTGCAGGTAACTACCAGGTGCGCATCGACGATGCGACCGGTGCCGGTTCCGTTGCTGATTACAAAAACAAAGAGATTATTCGCGTCTATGACAATAATGCGGATACCACAGCCAGCTTTACTGCCGCAAACAAAGCCGATTTAGGCGCTTACACCTATCAGGCGCAGCAGCAGGGTGACGCCGTTGTCCTTCAGCAGAAAGAGCTGACCGACTCTGCCAATATGGCGCTGAGCATCCCATCTGCCAATACCAATATCTGGAATCTGCAGCAGGATACCGTTGGCACGCGTCTGACCAACAGCCGCCACGGCCTGGCGGATAACGGCGGTGCGTGGGTGAGCTACTTCGGTGGCAACTTCGACGGTGACAATGGCGTTATCAGCTACGATCAGGACGTGAGCGGCATTATGGTGGGTGTGGACACCCAGATTGACGGTAATAACGCGAAATGGATCGTCGGTGGTGCGGCAGGTTTCGCGAAGGGTGATACCAGCGATCGTACCGGTCAGGTCGATCAGGATAGCCAGACTGCGATGATCTATGCGTCAGCGAAGTTCATGAACGATCTGTTCCTCGACAGCTCCCTGAGCTACACCCGCTTCAACAGCGATCTCTCCGCCAACATGAGCAACGGTCAGTACGTTGACGGCAATACCACGAATGATGCTGTTGGTTTTGGGCTGAAGCTGGGCTATGACTGGAAGCCAAACCTCTCTGGCTACGTTACGCCATATGCCGCCGTCTCTGGCCTGTTCCAGTCTGGCGATGATTATCGTCTTAGCAATGACATGCGCATGGATGGGCAATCTTACGATAGCCTGCGTTATGAACTCGGCGTTGATACGGGCTATACCTTCAACTACGGCGGCGAACAGGCTCTGACGCCTTACTTCAAACTGGCCTACGTCTATGACGACGCCGATAACAATGCCGATATTAACGGTGACAGCATTGATAACGGCGTGAAAGGCTCCGCTGTGCGGGTAGGGCTGGGCACCCAGTTCAGCTTCACGAAGAACTTCAGTGCGTACACCGATGCCACTTATCTGGGCGGCGGCGACGTTGATCAGAACTGGGGCGCAAATCTGGGCGTGAAATATACCTGGAAATGAATAAAAGCGGGGGGGAGTGGTTATCTCCCCCGCTTTTTATACAAGTAATAAAAATAATATTGGACCGACAAATACGGATGACTTGAGGTCTGCATGAACGTTAATGCGAAACCGCTTTCTGAATTACGCCGGCTCGAACAGTATTTAACAGCGGCCAGTACCCCTTTTACATGTGCGCCCCAGCAATTAATTACGTCAGACGAATGGAATGAGCCTTGTACGATCGTATTACAAACCGGCGTTATTGAGGTTTATCGAACTACTGATGAACTGCTGGTGGGGATTGCGACTGCCCCTTTTATATTCGGGCTGTCTACGGTGGTGATTAATCACTCTCACGAATACAGGGTGATTGCTAAAACGGCCTGTACCGGTTTTTATTTGCCCACGGAAACCACCCGTCAACTTATCCAGCAGTATTCACTCTGGAAAGAGGCCTTCTGCTGGTTATCCTGGATAACTTACATTCTTGAGAAACGCGATAAGCAGCTGGTGGGAAATAACTCCTATCACCAGATCCGCTCGATGCTGCTGAATATGGCGGAATGGGATGAAACGCTGCGTTCAAAAATCGGTGTGATGAATCATATTCAACAGAGCACAAGAATTTCACGCTCCGTTGTTGCCGAGGTGCTTGCCGCCCTGAGGCAGGGAAACTATATCAACATGAGCCGGGGCAAGCTGGTCAGCATCAACCGCTTGCCCACGGAATATTAAGATTAGTTAGACGCGGTGAGAACCTGTGCTTTATTGGCGCTCAGTTCAGCCACTAAGTTATTAATCCCGTCACTCATATTGACGAAACGCGTATGCGGGGAGCGGGTGACCACCACAAATGCGCCCACGTTTGACTGCGGGATCATGGCCATATAGGTGATAAATCCGCCGCCGCCGCCGGTTTTCTGAATAATACCCGGACGGCCATTTTTCGGCGCCATATAGACCCAGCCCATGCCGAGCGCATCGGCTTTACCCGGCACGTCCATCCCGATGACGCGTTGCAGCTGAGTGCGCTGATAAATCAGGGTCTGCATGCGATCGGCCTGGCTGCTGCGGGCGTAGAAATCTGAGGAAAGGAACTGCTGCATCCAGCGCATCATGTCGCCAGGCGTGGAATAGACCCCGCCGCTGCCCACGGCCGCGAGCGTGTTATTACAGGGGCTAGCGCCTTTCTCCGCCACCATCAGGCGACGGCACTGATCCGGGGACGGGGTAAAGGTGGTGTCTTTCATACCCAGCGGACGGGTTATCTGCTCTTCAAACAGCTGCGTGTAGGGTTTGCCAGCCGCCGTTGAAAGGGCGTCCGCCAGCAGGTCAAAGGCCAGGTTTGAATAAGAGGCCTGCGAACCCGGCGCCGCCTTCAGCGTGGCGGTACTCAGGTAGCTCCAGCGCTGGTCGCGCGTTGGCCAGACAAATACGTCACGGTGCGCCGCCCCGCCTGGCTGCTCGCGCGGCAGGGCGCTGGTGTGGGTGGCAAGGTTCACAAGCCGGATTGGCGTCCCCTGATATGTGGGTACCCGGGCGCCTGGCGGCGCGTATTTGCTGAGCGGGTCGTCGAGCTTCACCACGCCCTGGTCGAGCAGTTTCACCAGCATTTCGCTGGTCATCAGCTTGGTTAAGGACGCGATGCGGATAACGGAATCCAGCTGCGGGTGAACGTTATTTCCTGGGCGCGTTTCGCCAAAGCTGCGGAACACACGCTGGTTGCCGTCGATGACGACCATCGCCATCCCGGTCGCGCCGCTGCCGTAATAGATAAGGTTCGCGTAGCGATCGGCAATATCTGAAGCTAAAACGGGCGCCGTCAGCGGTTGGGCTGCCTGGGCGGTAGAAAAGCTCACCGCACACAGCGCGGCAAAAGAGAGCAGACAACGTTTCAACGAAAAGCATCCATGAAGTGAATGAGGAAAGTAATGGGTATTTATACTACTAAACGGTACCGCGCAATGCCCCGAATTGCATAACGATAGCGAGAAAAACGTAACCATGGGTAAATATGAACAATTTACTGACGAGCCATCTCCCATTTTGTGACATCGGGCTTATGATAGGCACCAGTGTCACTCAATCTTACGGAGAACGGTATGTCTGAGAAGCGTGTGGTTATGGTTGTCGATATGCAGAACGGGGTATTTGAAACCCCTCGTCATCAGCGCGAAAAGTGTGTCTCTCTGATCAACCAGCTTACGCAGGCAGCCGACAAGGTGATTTTTATTCAGCATACCGAGGCCGGGGGCCTGGAAGAGGGAAGCGAAGGGTTTGCGCTACTGCCTGAACTCCATCAGCCTGCTGACGCGCTTTACGTCACTAAAACCGCCTGTGATGCCTTCTATAACACCGCGCTAGAGACGCTGCTGCGTGAGCAGGGCATTCGCGAGTTTGTCATCTGCGGCTGCGCCACCGACTACTGCGTCGATGCGACGATTAAGAACGGCGTCAGCCGGGGTTATCACATTATCGTGGCGGAAGATGCCCACACTACCGCCAATCGCCCGGCGGCAGATGCGCAGATCCTGATTAACCACCACAACGACGTCTGGCGTAACTTCATCGCGCCGGCGAATCCTCTCGCGGTGAAACGCACCGAAACAATTCTTGAAAACTGGAAAGCGAACTAATAATTAACGCTCGGGTCTGACCTTTTTGCCGGAGCCGGGAGGCTGGCTCGGGCAGGTTTTTCGTGTGGTAACGTGTTGTGCGCAGCAACAGCCATAACAACAAGAAGGAAGCATTATGTTTAAGTCTTTTTTCCCAAAGCCGGGGCCTTTTTTCCTGTCGGCATTTATTTGGGCACTCATCGCTGTCATTTTCTGGCAGGCGGGCGGCGGCGCATGGCTGACGCGTATCACGGGAGCAACGGGCGAGGTGCCGATTAGCGCGGCGCGCTTCTGGTCGCTGAGCTATCTGCTGTTTTACGCCTACTATATGGTGTGCGTTGGGCTGTTTGCGCTGTTCTGGTTTATGTATTCTCCGCACCGCTGGCAGTACTGGTCGATCCTCGGCACATCGCTGATTATCTTTGTCACCTGGTTTCTTGTCGAAGTGGGCGTGGCGGTTAACGCCTGGTATGCGCCGTTCTACGATTTGATCCAGACCGCGCTGAGCTCGCCGCACAAGGTGACTATCAACCAGTTCTACCATGAAGTCGGGATCTTCCTCGGTATCGCCCTGATTGCGGTTATCATCGGCGTGATGAACAACTTCTTCGTCAGCCACTACGTTTTCCGCTGGCGTACCGCGATGAATGAACATTACATGGCGCACTGGCAGCACCTGCGCCATATCGAAGGCGCCGCGCAGCGCGTGCAGGAAGACACCATGCGTTTTGCCTCCACCCTTGAAGACATGGGCGTCAGCTTTATCAACGCCATCATGACGCTGATCGCCTTCCTGCCCGTGCTGGTAACGCTCTCTGCGCACGTGCCGGATCTGCCTATTGTCGGTCATATTCCTTATGGTCTGGTGATTGCCGCGATCGTCTGGTCGCTGATGGGGACGGGCCTGCTGGCGGTGGTGGGGATCAAACTGCCGGGTCTGGAGTTTAAAAATCAACGCGTGGAAGCCGCTTACCGTAAAGAGCTGGTTTACGGCGAAGATGATGCCAACCGCGCCTCGCCGCCGACCGTCCGCGAGCTGTTTGGCGCCGTGCGTCGTAACTACTTCCGACTCTACTTCCACTATATGTATTTCAACATCGCGCGTATTTTGTATCTGCAGGTGGATAACGTTTTCGGTTTGTTCCTGCTGTTCCCGTCGATTGTTGCGGGTACGATTACGCTCGGTCTGATGACGCAGATTACCAACGTTTTCGGTCAGGTTCGAGGCTCGTTCCAGTACCTGATCAGCTCCTGGACCACCCTGGTAGAACTGATGTCCATTTACAAACGTCTGCGCAGTTTTGAACGTGAGCTGGACGATCGTGACCTGCAGGAAGTCACCAACACATTTAGCTAATACAGGAAGTTGCTATGTCTTTTGCCGTACCGCGCGCGTTACCGTTGTCCTTGCTGGCCGCTCTTGTGCTGGCAGGCTGTGCCGAAAAAGGGGCCGCTCCGCTCAAAAAGGGGGAGAAGCCCGTCGATGTGGCGAGCGTTGTGCGGCAGAAAATGCCCGCCAGCGTGAAGGATCGCAATGCGTGGGCAGATGCGCTGGCAAAAACCTTTGAAAGCCAAAAGATTGCGCCGACCGAGGAGAATATCTGCTCTGTGCTAGCGGTGGCGCAGCAGGAGTCAATGTACCAGTCAGACCCGGTGGTGCCGGGCCTAAACAAAATTGCCTGGAAAGAGATCGACCGCCGCGCGGAGTCCATGCATATCCCGGTTTTCCTGGTGCATACCGCGCTTAAAATCACCTCGCCGAATGGCAAAAGCTACAGCGAACGGCTGGATGCGGTGAAAACCGAAAAACAGCTTAGCGCCATCTTTGATGATTTCATCAGTATGGTCCCGATGGGGCAGAAGCTGTTCGGCTCGCTGAACCCGGTACATACCGGTGGCCCGATGCAGGTGAGCATTGCGTTCGCGGAGAAGCATACCGACGGCTACCCGTGGAAAATCGACGGTACGGTGCGTCAGGAGGTCTTCTCCCTGCGCGGTGGGCTGTGGTTCGGCACGTATCATCTACTGAACTATCCGGCGAACTACAATGAGCCGCTGTACCGCTTTGCCGACTTTAACGCGGGCTGGTATGCCAGCCGTAATGCGGCGTTCCAGAGTGCGGTCAGCCGCGCAAGCGGCGTCAAGCTGGCGCTGGACGGCGATCTCATCGCTTACGGCAGCAGCGAGGCGGGAAGCACCGAGCTGGCAGTACGGAAATTATCGACAACGCTTGGCTTGAGCAACAGCGACATTCGCCGTCAGCTTGAGAAAGGCGACAGCCTGGCCTTTGAGAAAACGGATCTGTACAACAAGGTGTTTGCGCTTGCGGAGCAGAAAAGTGGGAAAACGTTACCGAGGGCGATCCTGCCGGGGATCCAGCTGGAAAGCCCGAAGATCACGCGTAACCTGACAACCGCATGGTTCGCAAAACGCGTGGACGATCGCCGGGCGCGCTGTATGGGGCTTTAACGGCGACGGCGAAAGCGCAGAACTAACGCTACAACGCCCAGAATCATACATCCCGCGAGGAAGGGGATCAGGCCGAACAGGGTGCTTACGCCAAACCCAATCTCAACTCGCGGGCGTCCGTTATCCTGCACCTGCATCAGGTGTTCATAAACGCCGGGGGCATGGACCAGCATGTTGAGCAGCTGTGAGCCGGCCCAGAAGCAGAACAGGACAAACAGGGCATAAGCAATATTACCCGCCGTGGAGGTTTTTGGTTTGCCGCCAAAAATCGGTTTCGACAATGTAAAGTCAGCCATGTTGACCTCCCGTGGTATCACTCTGTTTTAATACGCGTCTTACGGGGTGAGTTTGACAGGTCATCGCATTTGTCAATATCAGAATCGTGGTAATTTGCGCTCAGGAATTCTCCTGGATTGTCGATTTCTGCAGCACATCACAATTTCATCACTTAAGTGAAATTGCGTCGCGTTTCAGAATTTCCGTATTTGCCACAGACCTGGCCGTAAAACTGTGAGAGGATGTCTTTTTTTCCTGCCGGAGTTGTTATGAAGCTCACGTCCAAACTACGCCGTGACTGGCACTACTACGCCTTTGCCATCGGGCTGATCTTTATTCTTAACGGTGTCGTGGGCCTGTTGGGGTTTGAAGCAAAAGGGTGGCAAACCTATGCCGTCGGGCTGGTGACCTGGGTGATAAGTTTCTGGCTGGCGGGGCTGATTATCCGCCGTCGTCCTGAAGAGACGACAGCGGATGACGCGGAGTCGGCGAAGAGCGCCGATTAACCGTTTACGGAACTTTTAAGCGCGCTGTCGGCGGCGTGACGCTCCAGCGCCAGTTCGATCAGGCGGGTGATCAGTTCCGGGTAGCTCAGGCCGCTGGCCTGCCACAGTTTTGGATACATGCTGATGTTAGTGAACCCCGGCAGCGTGTTGATTTCATTGATCACCACTTCGTTTTCCTGCGTCAGGAACACATCCACGCGCGCCATGCCGCAGCAGCCGAGCGTCTGATAAGCGCGAATGGCGATCGCCCGGATCTTATCGTTAATCGCCGGATCGATATCCGCAGGAACGACAACCTGCGCGCCTTTGTCATCAATGTATTTGGTGTCGTACGAGTAGAAGTCGCTGTTTAACACCACTTCGCCGCAGGTGCTCGCCTGTGGAAAATCGTTGCCCAGCACGGCGCACTCAATTTCACGGCCTTTGATGCCCTGCTCAACCACCACTTTATGGTCGAACTCAAACGCCAGACGGACGGCCTGCGTGAACTCTGCTTCGCTGGTGACTTTGCTGACGCCCACGGAGGAGCCCTGGTTTGCAGGCTTCACAAACAGCGGCAGATCCAGCTCTCCGCTGATTTGCGCGAAGCTGTGCTTGTCGCGGTTTGCGCGGGTGAGGGTCACGAATGGCGCAATATTCAGCCCGGCATCGCGCAGCAGGCGTTTGGTGACGTCTTTGTCCATGCACGCGGCAGAGCCGAGTACGTCCGAGCCGACGAACGGCAGGTTGGCCATGCGCAGCATCCCCTGCAGGGAACCATCTTCGCCCAGGGTGCCGTGAACGATAGGGAAGACAACGTCGATCTGGGCGAGAGCCTGAGCGTTGCCGGCGTCGATGAGCTGCCCCTTCACGACGCCGGGTACGGTGGCGACGCTTACTTCCGAAGGATTAAGGGCGATATGGGCCGGATCGTGAGCGTTCAGCAGATACTGGCTGGCATCGTTCACGTGCCACTGGCCCTGTTTATCAATGCCCAGCAGCACCACGTCGAAACGGCTTTTATCGATTGCATCAACGATATTTTTAGCCGATTGCAATGACACTTCGTGCTCCGCTGATTTTCCCCCAAAGACAATACCTACGCGCTGCTTAGCCATCTCACTCTCTTCCAGTCTGACGAAAAGCCAATAACATACCACGATGCCCGGCGGGTTTCGCGGCCTTCTGCCATAATGTTTTGGGGAATGTTGAGGGGGGAGAGTGAAAGGAAAAACGCTGCTGACCGTATTCATCATTGTGGCCGTTGCAACGGTGGGTTACCGCTGGTTGCCGTCTTACTACAACCCTTTCATGCCGCTGACGCTGGACGACCCGCCGGGCCGAATCACCCAGTATAAGCTTCGGCGTTTAAACCCCGAGGCGTGCGAGAGCCTGCTCGCGCAGGCTAACCAAAGAGATCTCATCCACACCCAGCCGGTGGCGGGCAGCGGCGGCGCGTGTCCGCTTAACAACGTCGTGCGCGTGCGTGACTTCGGTCCGGTCGGCCTGAACAGCAGTTTTCTTGCTAGCTGTCCGCTGGCGCTCAGCTCTGCGCTGTTTATCAGCCAGCAGGCCCGACCGCTGACAAAGCGCTATACGGGCAGCGACCTTGCGCGTATCGACCACCTCGGCAGTTTTGCCTGCCGCAATATCTATCACCGCCCTGACGCGCGACGCAGTGAGCATGCCACGGCGGAGGCGCTGGATATCGCCGCCTTTCGGCTGGCGAACGGGGAGCGCGTCACGGTGCTGAACGGCTGGAAGGCGGCAACAACGCAGCCATGGCTAAAGGCCATGCTGGCGGCAAGCTGCGGCTACTACGGAAACGGCCTCGGGCCGGAGTATAACGCGGCGCATGCCAACCATTTTCATCTGGGAATGCACGGTTTCGGACTCTGCCGGTGAAGCATAATATTCCGCCAGAAAATGGATGAATTGTGACTTGTTTCACAAATATGATGACTGGGAAGATAAAACACCAAAGTCAGTCGGGCCGCATCTCTGGTGCGACGTCAAAACGCGTAACTTGCTAATCTGTCGGCGAATTCGCCTAAAAATGAAGACTATTTCGTTATGGAATCCTGGAAAGTTAATCTTATCTCGGTCTGGTTTGGCTGCTTCTTTACCGGGCTGGCCATTAGCCAGATCCTGCCATTCCTGCCGCTGTACGTCTCGCAGCTGGGGGTGACCTCGCATGAAGCGCTCTCCATGTGGTCCGGCCTGACGTTCAGCGTCACGTTTCTGGTGTCCGCCATTGTGTCACCGATGTGGGGCAGCCTGGCGGATCGGAAAGGCCGTAAACTGATGCTGCTGCGCGCCTCGCTCGGGATGGCGATCGCCATTCTGCTCCAGGCCTTCGCCACCAACGTCTGGCAGCTGTTTTTCCTGCGCGCGGTGATGGGGCTGACGTCCGGGTACATTCCAAACGCCATGGCGCTGGTCGCCTCTCAGGTGCCGCGCGAGCGTAGCGGCTGGGCGCTGAGCACGCTCTCCACGGCGCAGATCAGCGGCGTCATCGGCGGTCCGCTGCTGGGGGGCTTTCTGGCGGACCACGTCGGGCTGCGCGCGGTATTTATCATCACCGCGATCCTGCTGGTGGTCAGTTTTCTGGTCACGCTCTTTCTTATCAAAGAGGGAGGACGCCCGGTTATCAGTAAATCTGAACGCCTGAGCGGCAAGGCCGTCTTCGCCTCGCTGCCCTATCCGGGACTGATGATCAGCCTGTTTGTGACCACTATGGTTATCCAGCTCTGTAACGGTTCGGTCGGTCCGATTCTGGCGCTGTTTATCAAGTCGATGGAGCCGGATAGCACAAATATCGCTTTTCTGAGCGGCATGATTGCGGCCGTGCCGGGCGTATCCGCCCTGATTTCCGCGCCGCGTCTGGGAAAACTGGGTGACAGGATCGGCACCGCGCGCATCCTGATGGCGACGCTGATCTTTGCGGTTGTGCTCTTCTTCGCGATGTCTTTTGTCACCTCTCCGCTTCAGCTAGGCGTATTGCGATTCCTGCTCGGGTTTGCTGATGGTGCAATGTTGCCTGCGGTACAGACCCTGCTGGTTAAATATTCCAGCGACCAGGTGACGGGGCGTATCTTTGGATATAACCAGTCATTTATGTATCTGGGGAATGTTGCCGGTCCGCTTATTGGCGCATCCGTTTCCGCGATGGCCGGTTTTCGTTGGGTATTTGCCGCCACGGCGATTGTCGTTTTAATCAATATTATCCAGCTGGCTATTGCACTGCGTCGCCGCAGACAAATGGCGGAAGCGAAATCGTCGAGATAATCGTTTCGTTGATGTATTATATATTCTTATGGTAGTCGCATTTTTATATAACAAAATGCGGCGTTTTTTTATAGAAAAACGTTTCGCTCACCGCGCGGTTCTTTATTTTTATTCCTGCATCACTTTTGCATACCATAATAAATTTCTTCTCTTTGCATTATGGATTCAGAATGCTAACTTCAGACAAAACTGAAAAAGGAACTGGCACGATGAAAAATCTCATTGCTGAATTGCTGGTCAAACTGGCACAAAAGGAAGAGGAGTCAAAAGAGCTGGTTGCTCAGGTCGAAGCACTGGAAATTGTGGTCACCGCGCTGCTGCGACAAATGGCGAAAACCGATCAACAGGCGTTGATTGAGAGCGTGGAAGGCGCACTGGACAGCGTCAGGCCTGAATCGCAGGTTCCGGTTGAGGATGCCGAGATGCTCCACCAGTACGTAAAGAAGCTGTTAAGGCATCCTCGCACCTAAACCGTCACAGGACGTAACGACGTGTCATAGAATTGTCATGCAGGATGCCTATAGTCGCTCTGTTTTTATTTTTATGTATTTGTACATGGAGAAAATAAATTGAAACAGAGCGCACTTTTCATCGCATTACTTCCCCTGTTAATTACCCCTGCCATTTATGCCGATACTGCCCAAACCAGCGTGCTGGATAATCGCGCGGCAAAAGGGGATATCACCCAGCCTGGCGGCGCACGCCGTTTATCAGAAGATCAAACTGCCGCTATTCGGGCTTCGCTGAATGATAAGCCGGCGAAAAATATTATTCTGCTTATTGGCGATGGAATGGGGGATTCCGAAATTACGGCGGCGCGAAATTATGCCGAGGGTGCGGGCGGCTTTTTTAAAGGTATCGACGCATTACCGTTGACCGGACAATATACCCATTACGCCCTGGATAAAAAAACCGGTAAACCGGATTACGTCACGGACTCGGCGGCCTCTGCTACGGCGTGGTCCACCGGCGTGAAAACCTATAATGGCGCGCTGGGTGTGGATATTCACGAAAAAGATCACCAAACCCTTCTGGAGATGGCAAAAGCGGCGGGCCTTGCGACCGGCAACGTCTCCACCGCTGAACTTCAGGATGCAACGCCCGCGGCGCTGGTGGCGCATGTAACCTCGCGTAAATGCTACGGTCCGTCAGTGACCAGCGAAAAATGTCCGACGAACGCGCTGGAAAAAGGCGGCAAAGGCTCGATTACGGAACAGCTGCTGAACGCGCGTCCTGACGTGACCCTGGGCGGCGGCGCGAAAACCTTCGCAGAAACCGCGACGGCGGGCGAGTGGCAGGGCAAAACGCTGCGCGAGCAGGCGCAGGCCCGCGGCTATCAGCTGGTGAGTGACGCCAGTTCGCTGGCAGCCATCACCGAGGCGAACCAGGACAAGCCGCTGCTGGGGCTATTCTCTGACGGCAACATGCCCGTGCGCTGGGAAGGACCAAAAGCCTCTTATCACGGCAATATCGATAAACCTGCCGTAACCTGTACGCCTAACCCGAAACGCACGGACAGCGTACCGACGCTGGCGGCGATGACTGATAAAGCCATCTCTCTGCTGAGCAAGAGCGAAAAAGGGTTCTTCCTGCAGGTGGAAGGCGCGTCGATTGATAAGCAGGATCATGCGGCGAACCCGTGCGGCCAGATTGGCGAAACCGTCGATCTGGACGAAGCGGTGCAGAAGGCGCTTGAGTTCGCGAAAAAAGACGGTAACACCCTGGTGGTGGTCACCGCGGACCATGCGCACGCCAGCCAGATTATTCCGGCAGATACCAAGGCCCCGGGCCTGACGCAGGCGCTGAATACCAAAGATGGCGCCGTTATGGTGTTGAGCTACGGCAACTCTGAAGAAGAGTCCATGGAGCACACCGGCACCCAGCTGCGCATTGCAGCCTATGGGCCGCACGCGGCAAACGTGGTAGGCCTGACCGATCAAACGGATCTGTTCTACACCATGAAGGCGGCGCTGGGTCTTAAATGATAAAATCCCGGCGGAAATCACATCTGCCGGGTGGTTTTTTTCCTGTCACGAACCAGACTTACAGGGAATGTTCACAAAAGGATGGTGCAATGAAAACAACATTACTGATTACTCTGCTCTCTGGCCTGTTCCTGATCGCATCGGCGAACGCGGAAGAGAAAACGTTAACGCCGCAACAGCAGCGTATGACCACCTGTAATCAACAGGCGACGTCTCAGAGTCTGAAGGGAGATGCTCGCAAGACATACATGAGCGACTGCCTTAAAAACGGCGCCGCGAAGCCGGCTGAAAAAAGTCTGACGCCGCAGCAGCAAAAAATGCGCGAGTGTAATGCGAAAGCAACCGAACAGTCCCTTAAAGGGGACGACCGCAGCAAGTTCATGAGCGCGTGCCTGAAGAAAAAAGTGTAGTTCAAACGGGTGAGCGGCTCTGGCGGCTCACCCGAAATTTCATACTTTCCCCGCAGACCCCCTCTCTATAATTTGGGAAAATGTTTCAGAATATTCCCAAAAATGATGAATGATGAAACGTATTACAACAAAAAGCGCATTCGTGAAGAGTGGAGTTTAACCCTTTCTCAGGATGACCCTCACCGCGCCGGCATTCAGTTTGCCCGGCGAGTCAGGCTGGCGCGCGCCGTCGGCCTGGCGGCAATGTTTTTCCCCGTTGCGGGGATGCTGGTCACCCATTTTTTACCCGGCGGCTGGTGGCTTTTACTGGTGGGGTGGTCGTTCGTCTGGCCCCATTTTGCCTGGCAGCTGTCCTGCCGCGCCGCTTCACCCCATCAGCAGGAAATTTTCAATCTTAAAATCGATGCCATTATTGCCGGGCTCTGGATCGGCGTGATGGGGATGAATGCGTTACCCACGGCAGCGCTGGTGATGATGGTAGGGATGAATATGATGGGCTCCGGGGGCTGTCGTCTGTTTCTCCCGGGGATCGCGTTGACCCTGCTCTCCGCGCTGGTGACCCTGCCACTCGTCGGGAAGGTTGTCGTCTTCAACCCCGACCTTGTGGAGTGGGGCTTAACGTTACCCGTACTCGTTCTTTATCCCATGCTGTTTGCCTGGCTCAGCCACCGAACCGCCGTCAGGCTTGCGGAACATAAGCAGCGGCTGGAAATGATGAGCACACGAGACGGGATGACCGGGGTCTTCAACCGCCGACACTGGGAAATGCTGCTGCGAAATGAATTTGAGCATTGTCGGCGCGACCACAGCACCGCCACGATATTGCTGATTGATATCGACCACTTTAAAAATATCAACGACACATGGGGGCACGACGTGGGCGACGAGGCGATCGTTGCCATTACGCGTCAGCTCCAGCGGTCGGTACGGTCAGGCGATGCGATCGGCCGGTTTGGCGGGGATGAGTTTGCGGTGATCATGTCGCAGACAGCGGCGGAGAGCGCCATCGCCGTGATGTCGCGACTGCATGAGCGGCTGGAAAAGCTGACGTTACCGTGCGCGCCAAAAGAAGCGCTGCGCATCAGCGTCGGCGTTGCCCCCTGGGGACCGCAGTTTGGACACTATCGGGAATGGCTAAAGGCGGCTGACGTGGCGCTCTATAAGGCGAAAAATGCCGGGCGCGGCCGCACCGAAGTGGCCGCCTGACGCCCGGTCAGAAATCAGGATTTACTCAGCTTCTCTGATTTTTCCATGCATTTTGCCATCGCTTCAATGACGGCCGAGCGGAACCCGCGCTCTTCCAGCACCCGCACCGCTTCGATGGTGGTACCGCCCGGAGAGCAGACCATATCTTTCAGTTCACCCGGATGTTTGCCGGTTTCCAGCACCATTTTGGCGGAGCCCATGACGGCCTGCGCGGCGAACTTATACGCCTGCGCGCGCGGCATTCCGCCAAGCACGGCGGCGTCGGCCATCGCTTCTAAAAACATGAACACATAGGCAGGGGCTGAGCCACTCACGCCGACCACCGGATGGATCATCGATTCGGCAATCACTTCTGCTTCACCGAAGCAGCGGAAAATATTCAGCACGTCGGCTACTTCTTCCGTGGTCACCAGCGCGTTAGGCGTGACGGAGGTCATGCCGGCATTGACCAGCGAGGGGGTATTGGGCATCGCGCGGACGATTTTACGATCGTGACCCAGCGCGCGCGCCAGCTGATCGAGCGTGACGCCCGCGGCAATCGACACGACCAGCGTCTCTTTATTCAGGCTGGAGGTGATATCGCTTAGCACTTTGATCATGATGTTTGGCTTGACGGCGCCAAAGACGATATCGGCGACCTGGGCGACTTCCTGCGCGCTTTCGGCGGCGTTGATCCCGTATTGATCGCGCAACTCGGCGACTTTGTCCGGTGACGGGGTATAGACCCAAATCTGACCCGGCAGCACCTGCCCGCTGGCGATCAGACCGCCCAGGATGGCTTTGCCCATGTTACCGCAGCCGATAAACCCGATTTTCTTGTCCATCACGATTCTCCGTCATTATGCGTTGTTATCTCTGATTGATAGCTTAACAACGAAATGCAGGCGACAATAGTCGGCAGACTCATTATGGGGAGACAATATGGCGATTTGGGTTGATGCGGACGCGTGTCCGAATGTGATTAAAGAGATTTTATTTCGTGCCGCCGAGCGCGTTCAGATGCCGCTGACGCTGGTGGCTAACCAGAATATTCGCGTACCGCCTTCGCGGTTCATCCGCTCTTTGCGCGTGCCGGCCGGATTCGACGTGGCGGATAACGAAATTGTTCGCCTGTGCAGCGCGGAGGATCTGGTGATCACGGCGGATATTCCGCTGGCTGCCGAAGTGCTGGAGAAAGGGGCGGCGGCGCTCAATCCGCGCGGGGAGCGTTACTCGCCTTCGACCATTCGTGAAAAGCTTACCATGCGCGATTTTATGGATACGATGCGGGCCAGCGGCGTGCAGACCGGTGGACCGGACAGCCTGTCCCAGCGCGACCGTCAGCTGTTCGCTGCCGAGCTGGATAAATGGCTGCTGGAAGTGAAGCGCCGCACAGCGTAATGATAATTATTGTCAATTTGTGGTACAGTGTGGCCTCCACAGGGTTGTCATCCCGTACCGCTTTGCAGTAAAGTAATCGCAACATCTTCTGCAATTATTTCTTTACACTCTTCAGCCATTCGGCATCAAGGGGAACACCTGGCATGACCCAACCCATCTTTTTAGTTGGCCCCCGCGGCTGTGGGAAAACCACCGTTGGCCTGGAGCTGGCACGCGTGTGTCATCGCCAGTTTGTTGATACCGACCACTGGCTTCAAACTGAGGCCGGAAAAACCATCGCTGAGATCGTTGAGCAAGAGGGATGGGAGAGCTTTCGCGCGCGCGAAACGGCCGCGCTGAAAGCGGTCACTACCCCGTCTGCCGTGATCGCGACCGGCGGCGGCATCGTTCTGGCGGAGTGCAATCGTCACTTTATGCGCGAAAAGGGGATTGTGATTTATCTCAGCGCGCCGGTGTCGGCTCTGGTAGGGCGGCTGGAAGCCTTTCCGGAAGAGGGGCAACGCCCCGCGCTGACCTCCAGGCCGCTCAGCGAAGAGGTGAGCGAAGTGCTGGCCGAACGCGATGCGCTATACCGCGAAGCGGCTCACCACGTGGTGGATGCGTCAGCCTCTCCCGAAGAGGTTGTGATTCAGATTATTACCGCCCTGCGTTTGGCTTGTGCCAGCTAACCGGCGTCTATACTTATAGCTCAGACATAAAAAAAGGATGAGCTATGCCAACCAGACCTCCCTATCCGCGTGAAGCGCGCGTTGTTACCGTTGAAAAAGGCCAGACGGGTCATACCGTGACCTGGTACCAACTGCGTGCCGATCACCCCAAGCCGGACTCGCTGATCAGTGAACACGAGACTGAACAGGAAGCGCTGGATGCGAAACGGCGCTATGAAGATCCCGACATAACCTGAATGTTTTCCTAAACGTTCCAGTATCGTGCCTGAATCACACTTTTTACTCATCGGGAAAGTTAAGCAGGAGTTAATATTTAGTTATTACAAGTAACTCCGGTATCGGCAGGCGATCTTTACATTTCGATGTCGGGATCACCTGCTACGCTTGGTGCTGTTTTGTTGAAAAAATGAACTGTGCAGCGTAGTGAGCCTGTACCTGTGTGCACGATGTTGAAGTAATGGAAGGCGATCAAGATGAAGGCAACGTTGGCGATCCTCACCATTGGTGTGGTCCCTGTAAGCGAAGTGTTACCGCTCTTAACCGAGCATGTATCTGAACAACAGATAACGCATCTTAGCCTGCTGGGGAAGATGAGTCGGGAAGAGGTCATGGAAGACTACGCTGTCGAGGCGGGGGAGGATCCCCTGGCGACGTTATTAAGCGACGGTAAACTGGCGCATGTTTCACGCCAGAAAATCGAGCGCTCGCTGCAGGGCGTAATAGAAGTGCTCGATAATCAAGGTTATGACGTTATTTTACTGATGAGTACCGCGCCCATTAAGGGCCTCACGGCGCGTAATGCGATTTTGCTGGAGCCGATGCGGATCATTCCACCGCTGGTGGCCTCCATCGTGGATGGTCATCAGGTGGGGGTGATTGTGCCCATTGAGGAGCTTATGGATAACCAGGAAGCAAAGTGGCACGTGCTGGAAAAAGTGCCCTTGTATGCGCTGGCAAATCCGTTCTGGGACAGTGAGGCCAAGCTCATTGCTGCCGGGAAGGAACTGCTTGAGAGAGGGGCAGATGTCTTGATCCTGGACTGCCTCGGTTTCCATCAGCATCATCGTGATCTGCTGCAAAAAGCGCTGGATGTTCCCGTGCTGTTATCCAACGTTCTGATGGCTCGCCTGGCCTCGGAACTCCTTATGTAATGATTTTGCGTGACAGGTGATGAGCGTGGCCCCTATAGTGAATTTTTATCTAAAAATATAAGGGCCAGTTCATGCTTCAAAGTAACGAATACTTTTCCGGTAAAGTGAAATCCATTGGTTTTACCAGCAGCAGCACTGGCCGCGCCAGTGTCGGCGTTATGGCGGAAGGGGAATACACCTTTGGCACGGCGGAAGCTGAAGAAATGACGGTCGTCAGCGGGGCGCTGAACGTCTTACTGCCGGGTGAAACGGAATGGAAAGTTTACGCTGCCGGGCAAGTTTTCAACGTCCCTGGCCACAGCGAGTTTCATTTGCAGGTCGCTGAACCTACCTCTTATCTGTGCCGCTACCTGAAATAAAAAATAAGCCGGGTGGCGCTGACGCTTACCCGGCCTGCGTTTTGCCTGTTATCTCTGCGCTTCGCCGCCGAGACCTTCCACCAGATTCTGAATCAACGCGGCCAGCTCGCCGGTCATCAGGATAAAGTCCGCGTCAAAGCGCTGGGCGTAATCTTCCCTGTCGATATCTTCGTTCTGATCGCGCAACTCGTCGCAGAACTTAAGACGCTTCACGGAGCCGTCGTCGCACATCACGAACTGGATGCGCTGCTGCCAGTCGAGCGCCAGTTTAGTGACCACTTTACCCGCTTCGATGTGTACAGCGATCTCGTCGCTCACCAGATCCTGCTTCTTCGCGCGGATCACGCCGCCATCTTCCAGCAGGGCTTTCAGCTCGGCTTCATCAAGGATCTGGAAACCCTGTGCCGCAGCACCGCTGCGTACCCATTCGGTCAACGTCAGCTCGATCGGCGTTTCCAGCGCCAGCGGAACGACCGGTAAAGATCCGATGCTTTTACGCAGCAGGGCCAGAGTATCTTCTGCTTTCTTGGCGCTGGCGCAGTCCACCATGATCAGCCCGTTGACGGTGTCGATCCACATCATGGTCTGGCTAAAGCGGCTGAAGGCGCGCGGCAGCAGGGAGTGCAGCACTTCGTCTTTCAGCGAATCTTTTTCGGTCTTTTTCAGCTTGCGGCCCTGTTCGGCTTCCAGCTTGAAAATTTTCGCTTCGAGCGCCTGCTTAACCACCGGCGTCGGCAGGATTTTCTCTTCTTTACGGGCGCAGACGATGATTTGACCCGTGCTGCTGGCGTGGGTCAGTGCATCGCTTTGTGAACCCATTGGCGGAACCCAGCCGGTTTTAGCCATATCCTGGCTACCGCAAGGGGAAAAGGTATAAGCGGCTAACTGTTTTTCCATCTCTTCTGCACGCAGCGAAACGTCGCGGCTGAGACGGTAAACCATCAAATTTTTGAACCACAGCATGATAATTTCCACGGCCTTGTCGTTAAATCAGCGGGCATGATAACGAATTGTCGCATCGCTTGCATTGCTAATCGGGAAGCGTGCTTCTACTCTGTTGATAATCAAAATAATGAGGAGAGTCTTGTGCGTATTGGGATCGATTTGGGCGGCACCAAAACAGAAGTTATCGCACTGAGCGAGCAGGGGGAGCAGCTGTTTCGCCACCGTCTGCCGACGCCGCGCGATGATTATCACCAGACTATCGAGACGATTGCCAGCCTGGTTGAGATGGCAGAGCAGGCGACAGGGCAAACCGGCAGCGTCGGGATGGGGATCCCGGGGTCGATCTCGCCGTATACCGGGGTGGTTAAAAATGCCAACTCCACCTGGCTCAACGGTCAGCCGTTTGACAAAGATTTGAGCCAACGTCTGAACCGGGAAGTGCGTCTGGCCAACGACGCCAACTGTCTGGCGGTCTCTGAGGCCATCGACGGCGCGGCGGCCGGTGCCCAGACCGTGTTTGCAGTGATCATTGGTACCGGCTGCGGAGCGGGCGTGGCGTTCGGCGGACGCGCCCATATCGGCGGTAACGGCACCGCGGGCGAGTGGGGACACAACCCGCTGCCGTGGATGGATGAAGACGAGCTTAAATACCGCGCTGAAGTGCCGTGCTACTGCGGAAAGCAGGGCTGTATTGAGACGTTTATCTCCGGCACCGGTTTTGCTACCGACTACCACCGCTTAAGCGGCCAGCCGTTAAAGGGCAACGAAATCATGCGTCTGGTCGAAGAACAGGATCCGGTCGCCGAGCTGGCCCTTAGCCGCTACGAAATGCGGCTGGCGAAATCCCTGGCGCACGTGGTGAATATTCTCGATCCGGACGTGATTGTGCTCGGCGGCGGCATGAGCAACGTTGACCGGCTGTACGCCACGGTTCCGAACCTGGTGAAACAGTGGGTCTTCGGCGGCGAGTGTGAAACCCCGATCCGCAAAGCTGTCCACGGTGACTCCAGCGGCGTGCGCGGCGCGGCGTGGCTGTGGCCGGAATAAAAGCAAATAATGTTTATTCCCTCTCCCTGTGGGAGAGGGCCAGGGTGAGGCAAGGTAAAAGCAAAACAGCAACGAAAGTTGCTGTTTTGATGTTTGTACCCTCTCCCCGTGGGAGAGGGCCAGGGTGAGGGCATCAGACCGCACCATCCCCCCATTTATTCCACCGCAAACACCTTATCCAGCCTGCTGTACCCCAGCCCGTTGATCTTCTTCACCTTGATCTGCACCGGAATGCGCTCTTTCATCGCCTCAACGTGGCTGATCACGCCGATGGTTTTCCCGGTGGCGTTCAGCGCGTCGAGCGCATCCAGCGCGGTATCGAGCGTTTCACTGTCGAGCGTGCCGAACCCTTCATCCAGGAACAGGGAATCGATCCGCGTCTTATGGCTCACCAGATCGGAAAGGGCCAGCGCCAGCGCCAGGCTGACCAGGAAGCTCTCGCCGCCCGAGAGCGTGCGGGTATCGCGAACCGCATCCGCCTGCCAGGTATCGACCACTTCCAGCTCCAGCGCGTCGCTGGCCTTGCGCTGCAGCAGATAACGCCCGTGCAGACGGTTAAGCTGCTGGTTAGCAAGCCAGACGAGATTATCCAGCGTCAGCCCCTGTGCGAATTTACGGAACTTGTCGCCGGTGCTGGAGCCGATCAGCGCGTTCAGATAACCCCAGTCGTCCGCCTCTCGCGCGGTCTCTTCAATTTGCTGCATCAACGCCAGCTGGTGCTGACGGTTATCGCTGTCCTGCTTAAGCTGCTGGCGGATCTCGCCCTGATGCGTGGTGTTCTCGCGAAGCCGTTGCGCCAGCTGCTGCAGCTGGCTTTGCAGCGTGGGGGCATCGGCATTGAGCCCTTCCGGCCGCAGCGCCAGATGAGCCTGCAGCTGCTGGTTAGCCTGGCCGGAAAGGGCCGCGGCCTGCTGTATCTGGCTTTCCAGCGACTGCTTCAGCTGTTCGAGGCGACGAATAGCGTCGTCATCCAGCAGGGCGGCAAGGAACGCGTCCCGATCGGCAAAGCAGCTCGCTGAGAGCGCCGCGGTGAACTGTGCCTGCGACTGAAGCAGGCGCTCTTGCTCCAGCTTTTCCTGCTGCTGATGTGCGGTGAGCTGGCTTTGTAGCGACACGCATTCGTCGTGAACGTCTCGCCAGCCGTCCGGAATGGCCGGTTCGGCCTCTTCGCCGTTCGTTTCCGGAAGCGTGTCGAGCAGCGGCTTCAGCGCGTTTATGCGTTCCAGAAGTGCGCCGTGCTGCGTTTGTTTCTCCTGCCACTGCGCGAATTCCGCTTCGCGGGCGTGCAGCCAGGCGGCTTCATTCCCGTCTTCAGGTACGTTAAGCGATAGCGAAAGCAGGGTGTTTTCCAGCGCCTGGCGCGCGGCCGTCAGCTGCTGCTGATACTGTCGCTCCTGCACTTCCTGCTCGTTTAACTGGTTTTGCAGGGTCAGACGCTGGCTGAGCTGATAGAGCTGGCGCTCGTACTGTTCCTGCTCGTTCATCCATGGCGAGATATCTTCCTGAATATTTAACGCTATGTTCAGGGAAGTGCAGGCTTCCATCCACTCTTTAGTGAGTGCTTGCTCTTCCTGAGAGAGCATCTGCGCTTCGTCTGTCTCGCGCTGAATCTGCTGCGTCAGGGCATTAACCTGTCCCAGCACCAGCAGGCCTTCCTCTTTAAGGGCGGCGACCTCTTTTTCCAGGTCATCACGGCGGCGCTGGTTATCCGTCAGCTCAAGCGACTGGTATTGCGCAACGGCGGGATGCTCGCTGGAGCCGCACAGCGGACAGGGTTTGCCGGCCTCAAGCTGCGAACGATAATGTTCCAGCTTTTTGATCGTCGCTTCGGTTTCGCACAGGGCCTTGAGGTCCAGATAGTGCTGGTGTTTCTCTTTGTACTGCTGGCGACGCAGCGTCAGCGTTTCATTGAGTTTGTTTTGTTCGGCCTGGGCCTTCAGCACGCTTTCACCGCTCTGGCGCAGGCGCTTTTGCAGCGGCTGATAGCGGGCATGCAGCGACGTCAGCCGCTGACGCAGCGTGCGTGACCGGGACTGCTGCTCCATGGCCGCACTGACCTCATCTGCCGTCAGCGTCAGCGAATTTTCCGGCATCTCAGCCAGCCTGTTGCGTAATTCCCCCATCCGCGCAGCAAGCGAGGCTAACTGCGTTTTGTCGCGGTTAAGCTGAGAGAACTGGGCACGCCAGCCGGCAATCTCCTGCCCCAGCAGGCGATAGCGTTCGTGCTCCGCCAGCCACTGCGCCAGCGCCGTCAGTTCGGTCTGAAGCTGCTCATGATTCCGCTGGGCGGTATGACGGATCCGCGCGCGCAGCGCGGTTTTGGCTTGTAAGCGAGTATTTACTTCAATAATTCGCTGCTGGGTTTGCGCCAGGCGCGCGGTTTGCTCCTGCTGGTGCTCCCAAAGCGGTCGAAGCTGGGCGGCGGGCAGAGCAAGCTGGAGCTTTGCCAGCTCTGGCGCAGCGTTCGTCAGCGCCTGTTGCGCCTGCTGCTGCATCGCGGTGACGCGCTGCTGCTCAAGCACGAGCTCATCATGGCGCGTAAGCCACTGAAAATCTTTCTGTTGGCTTTGCTGCTGAACCAGCAGGGTTTTCTCTTCGTCAGTAAGCACCTGCAAACTTTGCTGCAACTGCTGCTGTTGCTCTTCGCTCAACAGCACGACGCCCGCCGCCTGCGCCTCGCACTTTTCAAGCACGCTGCGGGCGGCTTTGTGTTTCTCAAACACCATGGCGGAAATCTGGCCGTAGATCTCGGTGCCGGTCAGTTCTTCCAGCAGCTCGGCGCGATCGCTCGGCTTGGCATTAAGGAAGGCGGCAAACTGCCCCTGTGAGAGCAGCATGGAGCGGGTGAAGCGGCCATAGTCCAGCCCGGTGAGCGCGGCGGTTTGCTCCAGTTTATCCGTCACTTTGTCGGCCAGGATTTTGCCATCTTCGCAGCGCGCCAGCTCCACGCGCGGCGCCTGCAGGTTTCCGTCCGGCTGGTTGCGCGCGCGGTTCTGGCTCCAGAATGCGCGATAGGCGGTGCCTTTTACCTCGAACTCCACTTCCGCCAGGCACTCGGCGGTGTCGCGCGTCATCAGGTCGTTTTGCGCCTGAGAAACCTTCTGCAGGCGTGGCGTTTCGTGATAAAGCGCCAGACAGATGGCGTCAAGCAGGGTGGTTTTACCTGCCCCGGTTGCGCCGGTGATGGCAAACAGACCGTTGCTGGCAAACGGCTCCGCGGTAAAGTCAATTTTCCACTCGCCCTTGAGGGAGTTGAGATTTTTCAGACGCAGGCTCAAAATTTTCATGCGTTTTCTTCCTCATCATTGAGCGCATGCAGGGTATGGCTGAACAGTTCGCTGAGTCTTGCGCGCTTCGCGTCGTCAATTTCCTCCTGCGAGAGCCTGCGTTCAAACACCTCTTCAACCCGCAGTTCACTGAGCGTTTCGCGTTGAGCGCTTAACAGAATTTTCTCGCGCTGCTCGCGGCTGCGGCGTACCAGTAAGACTTCGACGGGTAAATCTTCCGTCAGCGCCTGAATTTTTCGCTGCATATCGTGCAGGTAGTCGTCGGTGGTGATTTCGATATCCAGCCAGATGGGCGGGTTAAGCGCTGTTCCGCGCCACTGCTCAAGCTGGGCGGTAATGGCGTCAAGATCGCCCTTCAGCACCGCCAGAGGCTGGGTGACGGGCACCTCCAGCGTCTCGACGGCGTGAAGTTTTCCTTCGGAGAAGCTCACCAGATGGACGGATTTGGCCTTGCCCGTTTCGTCAAAGCTGAGCGAAATTGGCGAGCCGCAGTAGCGGATGTGCTCGCTGCCGCCGACGATCTGAGCCCGGTGTATGTGCCCGAGCGCAATGTAGTCGGATGGCGGGAAGTTCTGCGCCGGAAAGGCATCCAGCGTGCCGATATAGATGTCACGTACCGCGTCACTTTTACTGGCCCCGACGGTGGTGAGATGCCCCGTCGCAATCACCGGAATCGGCTGGTCGCCGCGCAGGGCGCAGGCATCGGCGTGCTGCTGGTGATAATAGTCGGTGATGGCCTGTAATAGATGCTGCTGCTTTTCCGCACCCGACAGCCCCGCCTGGCTTTGCACGATGTCGCGCGGCCGTAAAAA
Organism: Enterobacter sp. 01-M-02-SI-ECC; assembly: GCF_047530595.1. Classification (NCBI taxonomy): domain Bacteria; kingdom Pseudomonadati; phylum Pseudomonadota; class Gammaproteobacteria; order Enterobacterales; family Enterobacteriaceae; genus Enterobacter; species Enterobacter sp. 01-M-02-SI-ECC. The sequence continues at coordinate 32,215 of NZ_JBLKCZ010000028.1, forward strand.
GGGAATGGGGCACAGCACCGCCCCCGACGTGCCGTCGCGTTTTTTCAGGATCTGCGGGGCGTGCCCGGCGCTGGCGACGACGGTGGTATTGAGAAATGCCAGGATGTCGCGGGATTCATTGAGCGTCGCGACGGAATCATGGTTGCCGGCGACAATCACCAGATGACAGCCGGTTTGCTGCAAATTCACCACGAAGCGGTTGTACAGTTCACGCGCATAGCTGGGGGGCGAGCCGGTATCAAAGATGTCACCCGCCACAATAATCGCGTCCACCTCGTGCGTCCGGGCCGTTTCCAGCAGCCAGTTCAGGAAGGCTTCATGTTCAGCCGCACGGCTTTTGCTGTAAAAATTTTGACCCAGATGCCAGTCCGAGGTGTGAAGTATGCGCATAGCTGATCCGTGGCAAAAAAGAGAAAGCAGGATTATAAACGTTCAGAGACGGGAAAATAACCGCTGTAATAAAACAACGGTTTGCCCCTTATCGTGGTACTGTTTTTCATAAATCTGTCATAAATCTGACGCATAATGGCGCCGAATTACAAACTTGTAACTTAAATAAGATAAGACAGGGCAAAGTATGGCGAGACGTATTCTGGTCGTAGAAGATGAAGCTCCAATTCGTGAAATGGTGTGCTTCGTGCTCGAGCAAAACGGCTTCCAGCCGGTTGAAGCGGAAGATTATGACAGCGCAGTGAACCAGCTGAATGAACCCTGGCCCGATCTGATTCTGCTGGACTGGATGTTGCCCGGCGGCTCCGGACTGCAGTTTATCAAACACCTGAAGCGTGAAGCGCTGACCCGCGACATCCCGGTTGTGATGCTCACGGCGCGCGGAGAAGAAGAGGATCGCGTGCGCGGTCTGGAGACCGGCGCGGACGATTACATTACAAAACCGTTCTCCCCAAAAGAGCTGGTTGCCCGCATTAAAGCCGTGATGCGCCGTATTTCGCCGATGGCGGTGGAAGAGGTGATCGAAATGCAGGGGCTGAGCCTTGATCCCACCTCACACCGCGTAATGACCGGTGAAAATCCCCTCGACATGGGGCCTACCGAATTTAAACTCCTGCACTTCTTTATGACCCATCCGGAACGCGTTTACAGCCGCGAGCAGTTGCTGAATAACGTCTGGGGAACTAACGTGTATGTCGAAGACCGGACGGTTGACGTACATATTCGCCGCCTGCGAAAAGCACTGGAACTGAGCGGCCACGATCGCATGGTGCAGACGGTCCGCGGCACGGGTTATCGTTTTTCTACCCGTTTCTGAACAATGACAGGAGTGTGACGCGTGCTGGAACGTCTGTCATGGAAAAGGCTCGTCTTTGAACTGATCTTATGCTGTATTCCGGCCTTCATTCTGGGGGCCTTTCTTGGACACCTGCCGTGGTTTCTGCTGGCGTCGGTCACCGGGCTGCTCATCTGGCATTTCTGGAACCTGCTGCGCCTCTCCTGGTGGCTGTGGGTTGACCGAAGCATGACGCCGCCGCCGGGAAGCGGCAGCTGGGAGCCGCTGCTGTACGGTCTGCATCAGATGCAGATGCGTAATAAAAAGCGTCGCCGCGAGCTGGGAAGCCTGATTAAGCGTTTTCGCAGCGGTGCAGAGTCGCTGCCGGATGCCGTTATTCTGACGACTGAAGAAGGGACAATCTTCTGGTGTAACGGCCTTGCGCAACAGCTACTGGGCCTGCGCTGGCCCGACGACAATGGCCAGAATATCCTCAACCTTCTGCGCTATCCCGAGTTCACGCTGTATCTGAAAAAGCGTGATTTTACCCGCCCGCACAATCTGAAGCTCAATAATGGTCGCCATCTGGAAATCCGCGTGATGCCCTACAGCGATAAGCAGTGGCTGATGGTGGCGCGCGATGTCACCCAGATGCACCAGCTGGAAGGGGCGCGTCGCAACTTCTTCGCCAACGTCAGTCACGAACTGCGTACCCCGTTGACCGTGCTTCAGGGCTACCTGGAGATGATGCAGGAGCAAACGCTTGAAGGCGCGCCGCGTGAAAAAGCGCTGCACACCATGCGCGAGCAAACGCACCGGATGGAAGGGCTGGTGAAGCAGCTGCTGACGCTCTCGAAGATTGAAGCGGCGCCGACGCTCGCGCTAAATGACACCATTGATGTGCCGATGATGCTGCGGGTCGTTGAGCGTGAAGCGCAGACGTTAAGCCACAAAAAGCATCACCTGACCTTTGAGGTCGACAATACGCTGAAGGTGCTGGGCAGCGAAGATGAACTGCGTAGCGCCATTTCCAACCTGGTGTATAACGCGGTGAATCATACGCCGGAGGGGACGAATATCGTGGTGCGCTGGCATCATGCCCCAACGGGGGCTGAGTTTAGCGTGGAAGACAACGGGCCGGGAATTGCGCCTGAGCATATTCCGCGCCTGACCGAGCGCTTTTACCGTGTGGATAAAGCGCGATCCCGGCAGACTGGCGGAAGCGGTCTGGGGCTGGCAATTGTGAAACACGCGGTGAATCACCATGAAAGCCGTCTCGATATTCAGAGTACGCTGGGTAAAGGAACCCGCTTCAGTTTCGTTATTCCGGAACGATTAATTGCCAAAAAGATCGCCTGACGGCAGGCGTGTCATTTTACCTTTCCACGGGTCAGCGTCTGCTGGCCCGTTTGCTTTGCAGTCAAGCGAAACGCGGGTGAATTTTATACGGCTGACTGTTTTTTGTTCGCATGATTAGCCATGGGTTTTTCTTATAAATAGCGTATTGTTCTGAGGTGTGTTTTCATGCTGGCATATTGTTCTGGTTTTGCGATCCCACCTTGCCTTTAAACGTTATAAGCGTTTAAATTGCGCCCCAGATACTGTCAGACCGACTGTATTTGCGTGGTAAATCGAAAAACTATTCTTCTCCACGCCAGGACGGGAGCATTTCCCGCTGAAATTGAGCAAATTTTCGGCTGTATCGTCCCGTCAGGGATATCGAAAATCTCAATGTTTTCAACACCACATCCACAGGCAGTAAGGTTTTATGACCCATCACTTAAAATCGCGTGACATCATCGCGCTGGGCTTTATGACATTTGCGCTGTTCGTTGGCGCAGGCAACATCATTTTCCCTCCAATGGTTGGCTTACAGGCGGGTGAACACGTCTGGACCGCCGCGTTTGGTTTCCTGATTACTGCCGTGGGTCTGCCGGTTCTGACCGTCGTCGCGCTGGCGAAAGTCGGCGGCGGTGTGGATAGCCTCAGCACCCCGATTGGCAAAGTTGCAGGTGTTCTGCTGGCAACCGTCTGCTATCTGGCCGTTGGCCCGCTGTTTGCAACCCCGCGTACGGCAACCGTGTCCTTCGAAGTGGGTATTGCTCCCCTGACCGGTGACGGTGCGATGCCGCTGTTTATCTATAGCCTGATCTACTTCGCAATCGTGATTCTGGTTTCCCTCTATCCGGGAAAACTGCTGGATACCGTGGGTAACTTCCTGGCTCCGCTGAAAATTGTGGCGCTGATTGTTCTGGCGGTAGCGGCCATCGTCTGGCCAGCGGGCCCGATTAGCGACGCGATGGACGCCTATAAAAACGCCGCGTTCTCTAACGGCTTTGTGAACGGCTACCTGACGATGGATACGCTGGGCGCCATGGTGTTTGGTATCGTTATCGTTAACGCCGCGCGTTCCCGCGGTGTGACCGAAGCGCGTCTGCTTACCCGCTATACCATCTGGGCTGGCCTGATGGCCGGCGTGGGGCTGACGCTGCTCTATCTGGCGCTGTTCCGTCTGGGTTCCGACAGCGCCATGCTGGTCGATCAGAACGCCAACGGTGCGGCTATCCTGCACGCCTACGTTCAGCACACCTTCGGCGGTGCGGGCAGTATGCTGCTGGCGGCGCTCATCTTCCTGGCCTGTCTGGTCACCGCGGTTGGCCTGACCTGCGCCTGCGCAGAGTTCTTTGCACAGTATCTGCCGCTCTCTTACCGCACCCTGGTGTTTATCCTCGGCATCTTCTCTATGGCGGTGTCCAACCTCGGTCTGAGCCACCTGATTCAGGTCTCGATTCCGGTGCTGACGGCGATTTATCCGCCGTGCATCGTGCTGGTGGTGTTGAGCTTTACTCGCCCGTGGTGGAACAACTCTTCACGAATTATTGCGCCAGCCATGTTTATCAGCCTGATTTTTGGTATCCTTGACGGGATTAAAGCATCAGCTTTCGCGCACATACTGCCGGCATGGACACAGCGTCTGCCGCTGTCCGAGCAGGGTCTGGCCTGGCTGATGCCTACCGTTGTTGCACTGGTTCTGGCCATTATCTGGGACCGTGCTGCAGGGCGTCAGGTCGCATCGAACGCCCATTAATCAACGGCAACAAACTGTTTAACCACGGGGCTTAAGGCCCCGTGGTTTTTTGTTTTTTTCGTGTTGAATGGCAAGATTTAAATGGAAAGCACTAACAAACTTAAACGTGGATTGAGCACGCGCCACATCCGCTTTATGGCGCTGGGCTCTGCTATCGGCACCGGTCTTTTTTATGGCTCGGCAGATGCCATCAAAATGGCCGGTCCCAGCGTTCTGCTGGCGTACATCATCGGCGGCGTGGCGGCGTATATCATCATGCGCGCCCTCGGCGAAATGTCGGTTCACAACCCGTCCGCCAGCTCCTTCTCCCGCTACGCGCAGGAAAACCTCGGCCCGCTGGCCGGGTTTATCACCGGCTGGACCTACTGTTTTGAAATCCTGATTGTGGCAATTGCCGACGTGACGGCGTTTGGCATCTATATGGGCGTCTGGTTCCCGGCGGTGCCGCACTGGATTTGGGTGCTGAGCGTGGTGCTGATCATTTGCGCCGTTAACCTGATGAGCGTGAAGGTGTTCGGCGAGCTGGAGTTCTGGTTCTCCTTCTTCAAGGTCGCCACCATTATCATCATGATCGTGGCCGGTTTCGGCATCATCATCTGGGGAATCGGCAACGGCGGGCAGCCGACCGGCATCCATAACCTCTGGAGCAACGGGGGCTTCTTCAGCAACGGCTGGCTCGGCATGGTGATGTCGCTGCAGATGGTGATGTTTGCCTACGGCGGTATCGAGATTATCGGTATTACCGCCGGGGAAGCGAAAGATCCGGAGAAGTCCATTCCGCGCGCCATCAACTCGGTGCCGATGCGTATTCTGGTGTTCTACGTGGGTACGCTGTTCGTGATTATGTCCATCTACCCGTGGAATCAGGTAGGCACCAACGGTAGCCCGTTTGTTCTGACCTTCCAGCATATGGGGATTGCCTTTGCGGCCAGCATTCTGAACTTTGTGGTGCTCACCGCGTCGCTCTCCGCGATTAACAGTGACGTCTTTGGCGTGGGCCGTATGCTGCACGGCATGGCGGAGCAGGGTAGTGCGCCGAAGGTGTTCGCCAAAACCTCACGCCGCGGCACGCCGTGGGTGACCGTCGTGGTGATGACCGTGGCGCTGCTGTTCTCGGTTTACCTGAACTACATCATGCCGGAGAACGTCTTCCTGGTGATCGCATCGCTGGCGACCTTCGCGACGGTGTGGGTGTGGATTATGATCCTGCTGTCGCAGATCGCATTCCGTCGTCGTCTGTCGCCGGATGAGGCGAAAGCGCTGAAGTTCAAAGTTCCTGGCGGCGTTGCGACGACCGTGGTCGGGCTGATCTTCCTGGTGTTTATCATTGCCCTGATTGGCTACCATCCGGATACCCGCATTTCCCTGTACGTGGGCTGCGCGTGGATCGTCCTGCTGCTGGTGGGCTGGGTGTTTAAATGCCGCCGCGACCGTCAGCTGGCGGAAGCGCAGTAATATTTGTATTACTTGTTCCGTGGAAGGGGATTGCCAGGCAATTTTTAACCTGAAGCGATGCATGTGGTTTCAGGAAAGTGAATGGCTTACAGCGATGCCCTGGTCCGGCTGTAAATCGCCGAAGCTTTTCCGTTAGGCCGGGGCGAGGCGCAGGGATGCGCCGAGAGGGCGG